>NZ_QPKK01000043.1 GCF_003344635.1 Desertihabitans aurantiacus | reverse complement strand
CAGCTCCAGCACGGGGGCGGGCGTGGGCGTCGGGGTGGGTATGGGGGTCGGGGTCGCCGACGGGGTCGGGGCGGGGCTCACCGCCGGGTCGGACGGGCCCGGCACCGGATCCACGCCCTCCTGCACCGGCGACCCGGTGCAGGAGGCGAGCGCGGTCGACAACGACGCCGCCGTCGCGGCGGCCACCAGGCCCAGGCGACGGCGGCGCACGTCAGAGGTTGATCATGTGCCCGGCGATGCCCTCGACGGCTTCCTTCAGGGCCTCCGACAGGGTCGGGTGGGCGTGGATGTTGCGGGACACCTCGTGGGCGGTGAGGTCCCACTGCTGGGCCAGGGTCAGCTCGGGCAGCAGCTCGGTGACGTCAGGGCCGATCATGTGGGCGCCCAGCAGCTCGCCGTGGGTGGCGTCGGCCACCACCTTGACGAAGCCGGTGGCGTCGCCCAGGCCGTGGGCCTTGCCGTTGGCCGAGAACGGGAACTTGGCGACCTTGACGTCGTAGCCGAGCTCCTTGGCCTTGGCCTCGGTGTAGCCGAACGAGCCGATCTGCGGCTGGCAGTAGGTGGCGCGCGGGACCATGTCGTAGTCGATCGGCATCGTCTCGGCGCCGGCGATCGTCTCGGCGGCGACCACACCCATCGCCTCGGCGGTGTGGGCCAGCATCAGCTTGGCGGTGACGTCGCCGATCGCGTAGATGTGCGGCACGTTCGTGCGCATGAAGTCGTCGATGGCGATGGCGCCGCGCTCGGTCAGCTCCACACCGGTGTTCTCCAGCCCGTAGCCCTTGGTGCGGGCGGCGAAGCCGATCGCCTGCAGGACCTTGTCGGCCTCGAGCACCTGCGACTCCCCGCCGTCGGCGGGGCTGACGGTGACCTTGACCTTGTCGCCGGAGTCGTCGATCGCCTCGACCTTGGTCTTGGTCATGACCTTGACGCCGAGCTTCTTGTAGGCCTTGGCCAGCTCGGCGGAGACCTCGGGCTCCTCCAGCGGCACCATCCGGTCGAAGAACTCCACGATGGTGACGTCGACGCCGTAGTTGGCCATCACGTAGGCGAACTCGACGCCGATCGCGCCGGCGCCGGCGATGACGATGGAGCCGGGCAGCGAGTCGGTGACGATCTGCTCCTCGTAGGTCACCACGCGCTCGCTGAGCTGGGTGCCGGGCAGCAGCCGGGTGGTGGCGCCGGCGGCGATGATCGCGGAGTCGAAGGTCACCGTCTCCTCACCGCTCTCGGTGCGGACGCGGATGGTGTTGGCGTCGGTGAACTCGCCCCAGCCGGTGTACTCGGTGATCTTGTTCTTCTTCATCAGGAAGTGCACACCCTTGACCATCCGGTCGGCGACCCCGCGGCTGCGCTTGAAGGCGGCGCCGTAGTCGAAGGTGACATCGCCCTGGATGCCGAAGGTCTTCGCGTCGGCGGTGAAGATGTGGGCGAGCTCGGCGTTGCGCAGCAGCGCCTTGGTCGGGATGCAGCCGACGTTCAGGCAGACACCACCCCAGTACTTCTCCTCGATCACGGCGGTCTTCAGCCCGAGCTGCGCGGCCCGGATGGCGGCGACGTACCCACCGGGGCCTCCCCCGAGGACGACGACATCGAAGTGTGCGGTCATGGTCGACACTCTAGCCACGTCCGGGAGGCCTCCCGGACCGGCGGCGGAGGACGTCGGAGCGCCGACTCTCCGAGGCGGGAGCTTGAGATATATCGCATGTGAGATACGGTGGCGGACGTGACTGACACCTCGCTGGACCGCATCGGCAGCCTCATCCGCGACGCCCGCAAGCACCGTGGGCTCACCCAGAGCGAGCTGGCCGGGGTGCTCGGCACCAGTCAGAGCGCGGTGCACCGGATCGAGGCGGGCAACCAGAACCTCAGCCTCGAGATGGTCAACCGGATCGCCAGCGCGCTGGACCGCGAGCTGATCAGCGTCGGCGGCGGGCCCACCCACCTGCGGATCCGCGGCGGCACCCCGCTGTCGGGCTCGATCCCGGTGCGCTCGTCCAAGAACGCCGCGGTCGCCGTGCTGTGCGCCTCGCTGCTCAACCGGGGCACCACCAAGCTCAAGGGGATCGCCCGGATCGAGGAGGTGAACCGGATCCTCGAGGTGCTGACCAGCATCGGGGTGGAGGCCACCTGGTCCGACGACCGGACCGACCTCACCCTGGTGCGGCCCGAGCACCTCGACCTGGCTGCGATGGACGTCGAGGCCGCGCGCCGCACCCGCAGCGTCATCATGTTCCTCGGCCCGCTGCTGCACTTCTACCCGCACTTCGAGCTGCCCTACGCCGGCGGCTGCGACCTGGGTGCCCGCACCATCGAGCCCCACCTGCAGGTGCTGCGGCGCTTCGGCCTGCACGTCAACGCCACCGAGGGCTTCTACCACTGCGACGTCGACCGGACCACCGGCGACCGCAGCATCGTGCTGACCGAGCGTGGCGACACCGTCACCGAGAACGCGCTGATGGCCGCGGCCATGACGCCGGGCGTCACCGTGCTGCGCAACGCCAGCCCGAACTACATGGTCCAGGACATCTGCGCCTTCCTCACCACCCTCGGCGTGCAGATCGAGGGCATCGGCACCACCACCCTCACGGTGCACGGGGTCGACTCCATCCACGCCGACGTCGAGTACGCGCCGTCGGAGGACCCGATCGAGGCGATGAGCCTGCTGACCGCGGCGACGGTCACCGACTCCGAGCTGACCATCACCCGGGTGCCGATCGAGTTCCTCGAGATCGAGCTGGCCATCCTGGGCGAGATGGGGCTGCGCTACGACCAGGGCCCCGAGTACCTGTCGGAGAACGGGCTGACCCGGCTGTGCGACCTGACGGTGCACCCGTCGACCCTGCGGGCCCCGATCGACAAGATCCACCCGATGCCGTTCCCCGGGCTGAACATCGACAACCTGCCGTTCTTCGCGGTGATCGCGGCCGCGGCCGAGGGCGAGACGATGATCCACGACTGGGTGTACGAGAACCGGGCGATCCACCTGCTCGAGCTCAACAAGCTCGGGGCCAACGTGCAGCTGCTCGACCCGCACCGGCTGATCGTCAAGGGCCCGACCCGGTGGCGCGGCCAGGAGGTCGTCTGCCCGCCGGCACTCCGTCCGGCCGTCTGCCTGCTGCTGGGCATGCTGGCCGCGCGTGGGGAGTCGGTGCTGCGCAACACCTACATGATCAACCGGGGTTATGAGGACCTGCCGCAGCGGCTCAATGCGCTGGGGGCCGACGTGCAGGCCTTCACCGACCCGCGCGTCTGACCGATCGGGTCGGTGCGGGTGGCGTCGTCGGTCCTCCAGGGAGAGCCGGTCGTCCCCGCGGTGCGCACGGTCCGCACGCGCGGGGCGGCGGTCAGCGCAGCCGCTCGACCTCGAAGCGGTGCGACGGGGCGACCAGCTCGTCCTGGGCGGCCACCAGCTGCAGCTCGCCCTTCCCGGCGGCCGCGGTCTGCTCCAGGACGCCGAACACCCGGCCCGCGGTCGTGCCCAGGGCGGTCGGCAGGTCGTCCCCCGCCAGCAGGCAGGACAGGAACATCGCGCACGTCAGGTCGCCCGAGCCTGTGAAGACCCGCTGCAGCAGCGGCGTCCGCACCAGCCAGGCGCCCTCGCCGTCCACCGCCACCATCTGCAGCTCGTCACCGGGCTGGTCGGGCAGCACCATGCTCGTCACCAGCACCGTCTGGGGGCCCGCGGCGCGCAGCCGGTCCGCGGCGGCCAGCACCTCCTCCAGCGTGGTCGTGGGCTGCCCGCCGCTGAGGAAGTCGAGCTCGTAGTGGTTGGGGGTCACCACGTCGGCCCGCGGCAGCACCCGGTCGCGCATCAGGTCGGGGATGCCCGGCCGCACGTACATCCCCCGGCCGACGTCGCCCATGACCGGGTCGCAGCAGTAGATGGCCCGCGGGTTGCGCTCTTTCACGGTGGCGACCACGTCGAGGATCGTCAGCCCCATCTCCTCGGCCCCCTGGTAGCCCGACAGCACCGCGTCGCACTCCGGCAGCACCCCGAGCGCGTCGATGCCCTGCACCACCGCGGCCACGTCCGCCGGGGTCAGCAGCGGGCCCTGCCACGACGGGTAGCCGGTGTGGTTGGAGAAGTGCACGGTCAGCACCGGCCACACCTCCACGCCCACCCGCATCAGCGGGAAGGTGGCCGCGCTGTTGCCCACGTGCCCGTAGGCGACGGACGACTGCACGGAGAGGATCGAGGTCACGGGCCGGCTCGCTGACATGGGGGCCATCATGTCGCAGCACTAGACTCCGCCGCATGCTGGCCGACGTCGAACGCGACTCCGGCGTCGGTGACCCCGCGCGACCCGACCGCTGGGCCTGGCGGGCCCGGCTGCGCGAACGCCGCCACACCCGGATCACCTTGCGGGTGTGCGTCGGCCTGCTGGGCACCCTGCTGATCGTCGCCGGCGCGATCACCGGCCCGCTGCCCGGTCCCGGTGGCATCCCGCTGGTGCTGCTCGGTCTGGCGGTCTGGGCGAGCGAGTTCCGCTGGGCGCACCGGTTGATGGCCCGGTTCAAGCAGGCGGTGCGCTACTTCGCCCGCTGGCCGCGCCGCCGGAAGGTGCTCGCCGTCGTCGTCGGCGTCCTGCTCGGCTGGTCGGCCCTCTACGCCGGCCTGTGGCTCAACGGGATCCCCGCCTGGCTGCCGGACTGGGCCAGCGGACCACTGGACCGGCTGCCCGCGATCACCCCCGCCGGCCACCTGCGGTGACACCGGTGCGCGCCGGCCGGCCGTACAGCCCCTTCCCACCCGGCGGGTTCGTCGCCATGGCACACCGCGGCGGCGCGCTGCTCCCGGCCAACCGGGGTCGGGAGAACACCGTGCACGCCTTCACCGAGGCCACCCGGCTGGGCTACCGCCACCTCGAGACCGACGTGCACACCACCGCCGACGGCGTCCTCGTCGCCTTCCACGACACCGTGCTCGACCGGGTCACCGA
The DNA here is from genome assembly GCF_003344635.1 of Desertihabitans aurantiacus. Classification (GTDB taxonomy): domain Bacteria; phylum Actinomycetota; class Actinomycetes; order Propionibacteriales; family Propionibacteriaceae; genus Desertihabitans; species Desertihabitans aurantiacus. Next base: position 12,883 of record NZ_QPKK01000043.1, on the reverse strand, counting down.
CGCCTCCGGCGAGATCGCCCGGCTGCCCTGGGCCGAGGTCCGACGGGCCCGGGTCGGCGGCCGCGACCCCGTCCCCACCCTGGACGAGCTGCTCGAGACCTTCCCCGACGCCGTGCTCAACCTCGACATCAAGGCGCCCGGTGCGATCGCCCCGTTGGCCGAGACGCTGCGCCGGCACGCCGCCACCGGTCGGGTCTGCGTCGGCTCCTTCAGCCTCCGCCGGCTGTCGGCCTTCCGCGCCCTCGCCGGGACGTCCGTGGCCACCTCGGCCACCCAGCTCGAGGTGGTGCTCACCCGGCTCGGGCTCCCCTTCGCCGGCCGCGGCCCCGCCGTCGCGCTGCAGGTGCCCGTGCGGCACCGGATCCTCGGCGTGGACGTCCCGATCGTCACCCGCGGCTTGGTCGAGCGCGCCCACGCCGCCGGTCGCCAGGTGCACGTGTGGACCATCGACGACGAGGACGAGATGCACCGGCTGGTCGACCTGGGGGTCGACGGCCTGGTCAGCGACGCCATCGATACCTTGAAGCGCGTCCTGACCGCCCGCGGCCTGTGGGACTGAGCGCAGGACCGACCCGAGGAGACGCCGTGACCGAGCCGCCCGACGCCCCCAGCCGCCGCACCGACGCCCTCACCTCCGGTGCCCGCAGCCTGCTCTCATCCTCCGTCCCCGTCCGGCGGCTGCTGGCCTGGGCCAGCTTCGACTGGGGTGCGGCCTCGTTCCAGGCGGTCATCACCTCCTTCGTCTTCGCCACCTACCTCGCCGATGCCGTGGCCACCGAGGACGGCGCGGTCTGGATCACCGTCACCAACGCCCTCACCGCCGTGGTCGTGGCGCTCGGCGCGGCGGTGGTCGGTCAGCGGGCCGACCGGCTCGGGCAGCGCCGGCGGACCCTGCTGGTGCTGACCATCGGCGTCTGGATCTGCATGGCGCTGATGTCGCTGGTCCGGCCCGAGCCCGGCTACCTGCCGCTGGGGCTGGTGCTGCTCGGCCTGGCCGGGATCTTCTCCGAGATCGGCAACGCCAGCTACTACGCGATGCTCCAGCAGGTCTCGACCCCCCGCAACGTCGGCGCGGTCTCCGGGTTCGGCTGGGCGATGGGCTACGTCGGCGGCATCGTCCTGCTGCTGGTGGGCTACTTCGGCTTCATCGCCCCCGAGGTGGGCTGGTTCGGCGTCACGGGCGAGGACGGCATGGACGTCCGGGCCGTGGTGCTGGTCTCCACGCTGTGGTTCGTCGTGTTCGGGCTGCCCTTGTTCCTCGCCGTGCCCGAGAGCACGCCCGACCACACCCTGCCCCGCCTCGGGCTCGTGGGCAGCTACCGGGTGCTGGTCCGCGACCTCGTGCAGCTGTGGCGGGTCGACCGCAACGCGGTGCGCTTCCTGCTCGCCAGCGCGCTCTACCGCGACGGTCTCGCGGTCATCTTCAGCATCGGCGCGGTACTGGCGGTCAGCGTGTACGGCCTGTCCGCCGGCGACGTGCTGATCTTCGGGGTGGCCGCCAACGTGGTGGCCGCCGTCGGGGCGCTGGTCGGCGGCCTGGTCGAGGACCGGGTGGGGCCGCGGCTGGTCATCCTCGTCTCGGTCGCCGCCCTCTGCGTCGTGGGGCTGGTGCTGCTGGTCGTCTCCGGCCCGACCATGTTCTGGGTGTTCGGGCTGGCGCTGACGCTGTGGGTCGGGCCGGCCCAGGCCTCCTCCCGCGCCCTGCTCACCCGCCTGGCGCCCCCTGGTCACGAGGGACAGATCTTCGGGCTCTACACCAGCACCGGTCGCGCGGTCTCCTTCCTGGCGCCCAGCCTGTTCGCCCTCTTCGCGACGATCGGCTCCGAGCGCACCGGCATCCTCGGCATCGTGCTGGTGCTGCTCGCCGGCGGTGCGGTGATGCTCACCGTGCGCAACCCACGCCGTCCCGCCGAGGCCGCCGACCCGGCCGCCCCACCCGCAGTGACGAGCTCCTGACGACACCCCGCCGACGCTGGTTGAGACCCGCCCGACTGGGCACACTGGAGGTGGCGGGATTCCCCGACCGGTGCCGGACCGGGAACAACCACGGCCAGCGGGCCGTTGGTGTGGGAGACCGACGGGGAGGAGCACATCATGGCCGATCGAGCACTGCGGGGTTCGGGGCTGGGAGCCAAGAGCTTCGAGGACGAGTCGGGGATCGAGTTCGCCGCACGCCAGGAGATCGGGTTCGACTGCACCCGCGGTCACCACTTCACGGTGACGTTCGCGGCCGAGGCCGAGCTCCCGACGCTGTGGGAGTGTCCGCGCTGCGGGTCCGAGGCCAAGCGGTCCGACGGTGTCGTGGCCGAGGTCAAGGAGGGCAAGCCGGCCCGCACCCACTGGGACATGCTGCTGGAGCGCCGTTCGATCTCCGAGCTGGAGGACCTGCTGGCCGAGCGTCTGGACCTGCTGCGCCAGGACGACGACCAGCGGGCGACGGGCCGTCACAGCGCCTGATCCCCACCGAACGCACACGAAGCCCCCGGGACACCCGTCCCGGGGGCTTCGTCGTGCTAGCCCTCCTCGACCTCGCCGCGGATCACGGTCGGGTCGTCGCGACGTGGTGGCGGACCGTCGACGACCTCACCCTCCACGGTGTTCGCACGGTCCATCCGGGCCCGCACCACGTCGACGTCGACGCCGAGCCGCCGGGCCCGGGCCCGCGCCCAGCGGTCGAGCCAGCGGCCGGTCAGCGCCCGGGTCGGCGGCAGCAGCAGCCACAGCCCCACCAGGTCGGTCAGCAGGCCCGGCACCACCAGCGCGATGCCGCCGAGCAGGATCAGCCCGCCGGAGGCGATCTCGTCCGAGGGCGGCTGCCCCGACTGCAGCGTCCTCGCCAGCTGCTGCCAGTTCCGCCGTCCCTGCCGGGTGGCGAGCACCACGCCGAGCACCATCCCCAGCAGCACGACCAGCAGCGTCCACCAGCCGCCGATCAGCCCGGCCAGCTGGATCAGCAGCCAGACCTCCAGCACCGGCAGGCCGAGCACCAGCACCGGCACCAGCACCCGCCAGCCGGAGGTGCGCCGGCGGCCCTGCGCGGTCGGGACGCTCATCGCCGAGCCGCCACCGCCGCGCTCCGGCCGCGACCGGCCAGGGCGCGCAGCTGCCCGGCCCGGTGCCCGATCCCCCACAGCGTGGTCCGCAGCAGGGCCTCGATGACGATCGCCTGGCTCATCTTGGAGTCCCCGCGCTCGCGCTCGACGAAGGTGATCGGCACCTCGCGGACGTCGAACCCGGCCTTGAGCGCACGCCAGGCCAGGTCGACCTGGAAGCAGTAGCCGGCCGAGGCCACGTCGTCCAGACCGATGCCGCGCAGGGTCCGGGCGTGGAAGGCGTTGTAGCCGCCGGTGGCGTCCTGCAGCGGCACGCCCAGGCAGAGGCGGGTCCACAGGTTGCCGCCGCGGGAGAGGATCTTGCGCGAGAGCGGCCAGTTGACCACCTTGCCGCCGGGGATCCAGCGCGAGCCCTTCACCATGTCGGCGCCGTGCTCCAGGGCCGACAGCAGCCGCGGCAGCTGCTCGGGCTGGTGGGAGCCGTCGGCGTCCATCTCGACGACGACGTCGTAGCCGTGGTCGAGCGCCCAGCCGAACCCGGCCAGGTACGCCGCGCCCAGCCCCTCCTTGCCCCGGCGGTGCAGCACATGCACGTGGTCGTCGTCGGCGGCCAGCGCGTCCGCGATCCGGCCGGTGCCGTCGGGTGAGTTGTCGTCGGCCACCAGCACGTGCACGTCAGGGGTCGCCGCCCGCACCCGCGAGACGATCAGCTCGACGTTGTCGGCCTCGTTGTAGGTCGGGATGACGACCAGCACCCTCGGCTTCTCGGGCGGCGTGGCGGGGTCGGGGCTGTGGTCGGACAACGATCCTCCTCGTCTGGGCTGCCGCCCATCTTCCCCCACCGCGCCGACCGACCGAAGCCGACGCGGCCCTGAGCGGCCCCTGAGCCGCCCGTATGCGGGCGCGGGCTGGCGGGACGCCGTGGTCTCGCTAGGGTGACGGCCGTGACCGACCTGCTCGCCGTGACCGTGATCGGCTCCGACCGCCCCGGGATCGTCGCCGACGTGACCGCGGCGCTGGCCGGGCTGGAGGCCAACCTCGAGGACTCCACCATGACGCTGCTGCGCGGCCAGTTCGCGATGGTGGTGCTGGTGCACACCTCCGCACCGGTCGCCGCGGTCGAGCAGGCGCTCGCCCCGGTCACCGCCGACGGCACCCTCGGGGTGGACGTCCGCCCGGTCGCCGACGTCGACTCCCAGCCGGTGCTGGGTGCCGACCACATCCTGCACGTCAACGGCGCGGACCGCCCGGGCATCGTCGCCGGCATCACCGCCTCGCTGGCCGCCCACGGCGTCAACGTGGTCGGGCTCAGCACGCGGCTGGCCGGTGAGCTCTACGTGCTCACCGCCGAGGTGGTGCTGCCCGACGGCGTGGACGAGCTGGCCGTCCGCGCCGACCTGGACCGGGCCGCCCAGGCCTGCGGCGTGCACGTCCGGCTGGTCCCGGTGGAGACGGACGAGCTGTGACGCAGGCGGTCGGGCCGGCCGGAGACGCCGGGGACGACGGGGTGTCGTGGACCATGCCGGAGCTGCCGCCGGGCACCGTCCGCGAGGTGGTGCGGGCGCCCGCGGAGATCCTCGCCACCGCCGGCGCGGCGGTCGACCCCACCGACCCGGCGACGATCGCGCTGGCCGCCGACCTGCTCGCCACCCAGGCGGTCTCCCCCGGCTGCGTCGGGCTGGCCGCCCAGCAGGTCGGGGAGGCGCTGCGGGTGTTCTCCGTCGACGTCACCGGGCACCCGAAGACCCGCACCTGCCATGGCGCCTTCGTGCTCTGCAACGCCGAGGTGCTCTCGGCCAGCCGCAAGGGCAAGGGCCGCGAGGGCTGCATGTCGGTGCCCGACCTCACCGGCGACGTCGCCCGAGCCCGCCGGCTGACCGTCCGCGGGCAGCTGCCGGTCACCGGGGAGTGGGTCGAGATCGAGACCGACGCCTTCGAGGCGGTCTGCCTGCAGCACGAGATCGACCACACCGAGGGCCTGCTGTTCCTCGACCGGGTGGTCGGCCCGCAGGCCGTGCACCGGCGCCAGACCTACCTCTGAACAGGCCCCGGTCGCGAGGCCGTCGACTCTGGAGCCGACCACTCGAGCCATCACCGCCGGCCACCCACTGAGCTGCACGAAAGTACGCTCCCCGCTCGGCAAGGAGCCGCCTGCGCAGAAGTGGCGTGCACGCGCGCTGAGTCGCTCATGCGCCCACCCGCCGTACCAGCCCCGGCCCTGCTCGTGCCGGCCGGCAGGCCCGGACATCGACTGCCCTCGACCCGGCGATCCGGCACATCACCGAAGCGCGATCGAGGACTCGCCACCTGGGGGTCCGTTCAGGACAACGTGCCGAATCCAGCTCCACCCTTGACAACGCCGTCCAGTCAGTCGATGGTGGAACCGGTTGCATGTATCCGGTTACACCGTGCCGAGATGGAGGTGGGTCGGTGGGCACGATCTACGACGTCGCACGGCTGGCTGGCGTCTCCACGGCAACCGTTTCGCGGCTGCTGAACGGCACGGGCCCGGTCAGTGAGGCGACCGCCGCTCGGATCCGGGCCGCGATCGAGCAGTCCGGCTACGTGGTCAATCGGGCGGCACGGTCACTGACGACGAAGAACAGCGGCCTCATCGGGTTCCTCACCTCCGACCTGACCAACCCGTTCACCTCCGAGCTCGCCCACGCGATGACCGAACGGGCCAGCCGTGATGGGTTCTCCCTGCTGACCGCGGTCACGTTCGGCCGCGACGACCGGTTCGTGCAGCTGGCCGATGAGCTGCGCCAGCACCAGGTCGACGGCATCATCGCCACCCCGCCGGAGACCCCCACCGTGATCGCCTCGCTGCAGCAGCTCGATCGGGCCGGCATCCCTGTCGTCACGATCGGCATCACCGTTCCCGGCACCGGCGTCGACTTCGTGAGCTGCAACACCTACGACGGTGGGTTGGCTGCGATGCGACACCTGACGTCCCAGGGGCACCGCCGCATCGCCCTCCTCACCGGCACCCCGGCCGAGTCGGTGGCCGGCAGCCGGTTCCGCGCCTACCGCGACGCCCTGGATGAGATCGGTGTCGGGATCGACGCGGACCTCGTGATGGAGGCCGACCTGGACCGGGAGTCCGGGCTGCGGTCGACCGCTGAGCTGCTGCGGCGCTCCGAGCGGCCGACCGCGGTCTTCGCCGTCAACGACATGATCGCGATCGGTGCCCTGCAGGCCTGCCACGCCGCCGGGGTCGACGTGCCCGGCGAGCTGTCGATCGTGGGATTCGACGACGTGCCGATGGCCTCCCTCACCACCCCGATGCTGACGACGGTGTCCCAGCCGCGATCCGAGCTGGGCGCCACAGCCGCCGACCTGCTGGTCCAGCGGCTCCAAGGTGCCGAGCGGGAGCCGGTCGACCGGCGACTTCTCAGCACCCTCGTGGTCCGCGACAGCAGCGGGCCCGCACCCACCTGAGCAAGGCCGACACCGACCATCACGAGGAAGTGATGCCATGTTGCCCCTCCCACCACCACAGCTCAGCCGCAGGGCACTGCTCGGCGGCGCGGCCGCCGCAGCGGTGGCCGGTCTCACCGGTTGCGCATCCCAACGCAGCGCCAGCCGGCTGTCGTTCCTGGTCAACCACACCAACCAGGAGGCGACGCTGTTCCAGCAGGTCGTCGACGAGTGGCTGCAGACCCGGCCCGAGTTGTCGGTCGCGGTGCAGAACATCGCCAACGGCGCCCAGTTCTACACCAGGCTGCGCACCGTCTCGGTGACGCGCGACCTCCCTGACATCTGGTACGCGCGCACCCTCGACACCGCGTTCAACGTCGCCAACGAGTGGCAGCTGCCCCTGACCGACCGGATCGCCGCCGACCCCGACGTCGACGTCTCCGACATGTGGCCGGCCCAGGTGCGGCAGATGTCCATCGGTGACCAGCAGTACTCACTGCCCTACGACTTCTCCTGCTACGCCATCTACTACAACAAGTCGATGTTCGACGAGGTCGGCATCGCCCGTCCCGATGACGAGAACTGGACGTGGCCGGACCTGTTCGACCTGGCCGGCGCCTTCACCCGCATCCAGGGTCGCCGCCAGGACCGGTGGGGATTCTACTTCTCCCTCGGCAGCTGGCTGTTCGATGGCATCTTCCGCGCCAACGGCGGCGCGTTGTTCGACGACGAGGGCCGCCGCTGCCTGGTCGGCTCGGAACAGAACATCGAGACCATGCGGCAGCTGTTCGCTCAGCTCGCCAACGGCAACGCCGCCCAGCCTCAGACGCTTGGAGCTGCGGTCGATCCGTTCGTCTCCGGTCTGGTCGCCATGTCCGTCCAAGGGTCCTGGGCGACCGCGCAGACCCGCGACCAAGTCGGTGACCGGTTCGAGTGGGACCTGCTGAAGCTGCCCCGAGGCAGCACCGGACGACGGGAGGTGGCCACCGCCGGCGGCGCCTGGGGCATCTCGGTCGACTCGGCCAATCCCGATGCCGCGTTCGCGCTGATCAAGTACCTCAGCGCCCGCGAACAGCTCAACACGTTCATCTCCGAGCCGCTGCGCGGCATCCCCGGCCGGGCGAGCTCGGCCGCCGACGAGGTCGAGATGACCCGCGGGCAGGACCTGCCACCGAGGAACTTCGCCATCCTGTCCGAGCAGTTCCTCGATGACGCCTACGAGGTCACCTACCCGCCCTTCTGGGCCGAGTACGAGACCATCTGGAACAACCGCTCGACCGCGCTGAACGCCGGCGCAGCACCCGAGGACATCCTCCCCCAGATCGAACGCGACACCAACGCCGCTTCAGCCCGCTACTTCGCAGCCGAGAGGAGCGGGTCATGACCGCTACCCAGACGCCACACCCGGTGGCCCCGAACGCTCCCACCACAGCTGACGAGCGCCGGGTGCCACGGCGCCGCACAGCCGCTCGGCAGGAGGCCCGCACCGGGCTGCTGTGGCTGCAGGCATGGCTCGTCGGGTTCGCCCTCTTCACCGCGTTCCCGCTCGGATTCTCCCTCTACCTGGCCTTCACCGACTGGAACGGCCGCGGCACCCCGGGTTTCGTCGGCCTGCAGAACTTCATCACCCTGTTCACCGCCGACCCACTGTTCTGGCAGTCGCTCGAGGTGACCGGCGTCTTCGCCCTCATCTACCTGCCGCTCAGCCTGCTGCTCGGCTTCTCGATGGCGATGCTGATGAACCAGAAGCTGCGCGGTGTGACCGTGTTCCGCACCATCTACTACCTGCCGTCGGTGCTGTCGGGGGTCGCCGTCGCGGTCTTGTGGCAGTTCGTGTTCAACACCGACTACGGGCTGGTGAACTGGCTGCTGTCACTGTTCGGCCTCGGTCCGGTCAACTGGCTCCAAGACAGCGCCTGGGTGATTCCGGCGATCGTCATCATGCAGCTGTGGGGTGTCGGCTCCTCGGTCATCGTCTACCTGGGCGGTCTGCAGGGCATACCCAGCGAGCTCTACGAGGTGGCCCGCGTCGACGGCGCCGGGTTCTGGTCCACGCTGCGCACCGTCACCTTGCCGATGATGTCACCGGTCATCTTCTTCCAGCTGGTCCTCGGCATCATCGCGACCGTCCAGATCTTCACGCAGGCCTACATCATGACCGGTGGCGGACCGAACTACGGCTCCTACTTCTACAGCCTCAACATCTACAACCAGGCCTTCACGAACCTTCGTCTTGGCTACTCCTCAGCGATGTCGTGGGTGTTGTTCGTGATCATCCTGCTGATCACCCTCCTCGTCTTCAGAACCGCCCGGCTGTGGGTCTACCAGCCGAACGAGAGGAAATGACATGTCCATCCTGGCCAACCACACCCAGACCCCGCGGGCCACCACCCAGACCGACACCGATCCCCCGGTCGGGACGTCGATGCGCAAGAAGAGCATCCAATCCCGCATCGTCAGCTATGTGGTGCTCGTCCTCGGCAGTCTCGCCTTCTTGTTCCCGCTGGCCTGGCTGGTGAGCACCAGCCTGAAGACGCAGGACCAGATCCTCGTCTACCCGATCCAGTGGTTACCGGACCCGGTCAACTGGTCGAACTACGTCGACCTGTTCGACGTCGCGCCGTTCGGCCGCTACCTGCTCAACACCGTCCTCCTCACCGTCGGCGGCGTCGCCGGCTCCCTGATAGGAAGCTCCATCGCCGCCTACGCGTTCGCCAAGCTGCGTTTCCCCGGCCGCGACGTGTTCTTCATGGTGATGCTGGCCACGCTGATGGTGCCCAGCTGGGCCACCTTGATCCCGTCCTACGTGCTGTTCGCCCGGATCGGCTGGCTCGACAGCTTCGCCCCCATCCTGGTGCCGGCGCTGTTCGCTGCCCCGTTCAACACGTTCCTGCTCAGGCAGTTCTTCTTGTCCATCCCGAACGAGCTGGACGAAGCCGCCAAGATCGACGGCGCCTCCACCTTCCGCATCTTCTGGTCGATCGCGCTGCCGATGGCTCGCCCGGCCCTCATCATCGTGGCGCTGTTCTCCTTCCTCACCTACTGGAACGAGTACCTGCTCCCGCTGGTCTACCTGCAGTCCGACGACAAGTACCCGTTGTCGGTCGGGGTGGCCAATTTCATCGGCTTGCAGAACCAGGACTTCGCACTCGCGATGACCGGGGCGGCTATCGCCATCGCACCCTGTCTGATCCTCTTCTTCATCGCGCAGCGCTGGTTCATCCAAGGAGTAGTCATCACCGGAGTGAAGGGTTAGGCATGTACAAGCTCGACATCACAGGCGACACGTTCCGCGACAAGGTCCTCGGCTGCTGGATCGGCAAGAACGCCGGCGGCACCCTCGGCACCCCCGTGGAGGAGGCGTGGGGACGCGAGGAACCGTTCGACATCTGGTGGTACCCAGAGCTGCAGTCCGGCGGGCTGCCCAACGACGACCTCGAGATGCAGCTGGTCTGGCTCACTGCGTTGCAGCAGGTGGGCCCCGACCTCAAGGCCGCCGATCTCGCCCGCTACTGGCTGGACCACATCGGCTACAACTTCGACGAGTACGGGCTGTCGAAGGCCAACTTGCGTCTCGGCCTCGAGCCTCCCGTCAGCGGCGCCTGGAACAACTGGTTCACCGACTGCATGGGCTGCCCCATCCGGTCCGAGGTCTGGGCCTGCGTCGCGCCCGGCCACCCGCGCATCGCCGCCCGCTACGCCTACGAGGACGCGATCTGCGACCACGCCGGCGGCGAGTCGGTCTACGGCGAGCTGTTCAACGTCGCCATCCAGAGTGCGGCATTCGTCATCTCCGACCGCGACCAGCTCCTCGACATCGGCCTGTCCTACGTGCCCGCCGACTCCGCCACCCACCGTGCCGTCACCACCGCCCGGCAGGCCCACCGCGACGGGGTGGACTGGAAGGAGGCTCGGCAGCGAGTGCTGCACGCCACCCCGAGCGCGATCGCCCAGTACTCTCCGCTCAACCTCGGTTTCCAGACCATCGGCTGGCTGTACGGGAAGGACTTCGGCGAGGCGATGTGCATCACGGTCAACTGCGGCTACGACACCGACTCCTCCGGCGGCAGCATCGGCAGCTGGCTCGGGATCCGGGCCGGCATCGCCCAGCTGCCTGAACGCTGGATCCAACCGTTCGGGATGGGGCTGTCAACCAACGAGTCCTGGGGTGGAGTTCGTCACCTGAGCGACGGCACCACCCCGATCCCTGTCGACATCATCGATCTGACCGACGCCATCGTGGGACAAGCCGAGCGGGTGCTGCGCCACCACGGCCGGCAGCTCGATGGCGCCACGGTGCACGTCGACGAAGCCGACCTGTTCGCGGACGAGTCCATCCGCGAGCTGTGGCAGCGCTCGCCGTGGCAGGTCCACCACGAGCGCCGCCAGCTTGCTGTCACCGTCGACTACCTCGGCGAGGCCTCCGTCGCCCCGGCTGAGTCCAAGCACATCAACGTGCTCCTGCACAACCCGCACCCCGACCCCCTCACGGTCGACGTGACCGTGGATGTGCCGCCCGGCTGGGGCGCGGTCCCTGGGCAGGCCGTCGAGCTGCCGGCCGCCCAGGACGCGGTCGTCGAACTGACGATCCCGGTCGGGGACCGGGCCACCATCGAGCAGCGGAACCTCGTGCTCGTGCACGCGCAGCCCCGGCACTTCCCCACGGTTGCGCCGGTCCCCGTGCCGCTGCCGGGAGCCTCGGCCTGGCAGGTGCGTCCCGCCGGGTCGGAGGTCGACTGGCTCGACCTGGCGGTGCGTGGGAACGAGCTGCCGGTCGCGCAGCTGCTCGACGACCACGGTGCGGTCATGCTCCGCACGTGGGTCGAGGCGGCGGAGCCGGTGCAGGTGCGGCTGGCGGTCGACACCTCGGTCGACACCAGCGTGAGTGTCAACGGGCAGCCGTTGCTCAGCTACCAAGGACCGCGCAAGGTCCGCCCCTCCTACGGTGCGGCCGAGCAGGTCAACCGGGTGGTCGACCTGGACGCCGGGTTCAACGAAGTGCTGCTCGAGCTCGCCCCAGCCAGTGGAGACGGCCCGGCCGAGGACGCGGTCGGGCACTGCTACCTGTCCGAACCTGACCGGCTGCGCAACGGCATCGTCGACCTGGGGCGGACCCGGACGCCCGACGACCGTCCTCAGAGCTGATGAACAGCCCGGACGAGCCTCGGTGCCCCACCAGGAGCATCGAGGCTCGTGCTGGGTGTCGTCCGGGTGCTGACTCTGCCCGCTTCAACCGAAGCGCTTGTCGATGCGGCTGGGGTGGAGCTCCGCGAGCCTCACGCAGGTCCCAGTACCGTCCGGTCGAGGACCGCCGTCCTCAGGTGCGCAAGCCACGGCAACCACGACGATCAGACTCGACCAGCATCAGGTGACGTCGGCCCACGTTTCCCAGCCCGCACCCGGGAGCGCCAGATGGCCACGCCGAGCCCGCCGAGGAGCAGCACTGCCGACAGCACGCTCACCGTCGGGCCCAGCCGCATCGCCGGGGTGATGGTCGTGCGCAGCGGCATCGTCCAGCTGTGCGAGTCCGCGGTGAACTCCGCCGTCTGCCAGACCACCGAGCCATCGGCGCCGATGAACCCGGACGCGCTGCTGGTGGTGGCCACCGCGATCTCGCGCCGGCTCTCCATCGCGCGCACCCGGGTCATCGCGAACTGCTGGGGCACCTCGACCGTGCCGCCGTAGGTGGCCTGGTTGCTCTGCACCACCATCAGCTCCGCACCCGAGCCGACCGTCTCGGCGACGGTGCCGTCGTAGGCCACCTCGAAGCAGATCAGCGTGCCGACCCCGACCGGCTCCCCCGCCACCGGCACGGTCATCAGCCCGTCGGAGGTGCCGGCCACCGATTGGGCACCGACCATCTGCAGCATCGGCACCAGCGGCAGCAGCACGTCCCGGAAGGGGATGTACTCCCCGAACGGCACCAGGTCGCGCTTCTCCATCCGGTCCAGCACCCCTTGCTCGGGGTCGTACCAGAGCGCAGAGGTCTGCCGCTCGTCCGGTCCCGGACCCTCCAGCACCGCCCCGACCTGCACCGGGCGGTCGGCGATCTGCACGGACAGCTCGACCGTGCGCCGGGTGATCGGGTCGGCCAGCGGGTCGATGTCGGTGGAGTTCTCCGGCCACAGCACCATGTCGGGCATCGCGATGGTGCCGGTGCGCGCCCGGGCCATCAGCGTGATCGTCTCGCTGAGGTGGTTGTTGGTGACAGTCCGCGCCCGCCCGAGCGCGGCCACCCCGACGCCGTCGACGTTGCCCTGCACCAGCCCGACGGTCACCTGGCGCCCGCCGGACGCGGTCGCCGGCACCCAGCCGCGCAGCAGCTGCCCGGCCAGCCCGACGACCAGCGCGGCCGCGAGCACCACCGCCACCGGACGCCACCCCGCCCGCCCCTGCTGCCCGGACGGCTG
>NZ_QPKK01000429.1 GCF_003344635.1 Desertihabitans aurantiacus | reverse complement strand
CAAAAATTTTTCATCAATATCTTTTAAAACTGATATACTTGGATTAAAAAAAGAGAGGGTAGTGAGATGGATTATAGACTTTATACAAAAACAATAGAATTATTTGCTAGCAAAAAAGAAAAAGGTGGCTATACGATGACACCTGTTAAAAAATGGGTGGATAGAGATGAAAATTGTCAGCCTATCATATCGTATAAAGACCAAAGAAATGAAAATGTTGGTTTAGTATTGGATGAATTGATAATAATAGATTTAGATATACATAAAAAAAATGAAAATGGTATTAAAACGTTTAATAACTGGATTCGTAAGCAAGATAATATTGATGAAATTTTAGATGATATAAAGAATACTATGACAGTAATGACACCAAGTGGTGGAATGCATATATATTTTAAAATACCTAAAGATACCGAAAATACAGAAAAACCTAAAGTTAAAGCTATGCCTGGCGTCGATTTATTAACTGGTAAAAATAAATATATACCAGCGCCTGGTTGTAATCGAATTGATGGTATATATAAAATTAAAGAAGATAGTGATACAGATATAAAAGATGCGCCACAATGGGCAATAAAATTATTTAAAGATGCACAAAGTGATAATGTTAAAACAAGTAATTTTAAACCGATATCATCAAAGTTTGGTAGTATAAGAGATTTAAGTAATGAACAAATACATCATCCTATGAATCAAATATTAAATGATTTGTTCAATGGTTTTGGCGAAGGTGAACGTAATATGAAAATGGCAAGCCATATAGGCAGGTTGATGAATCAAGTAAAGCGTGAAGTTATTACATTACAAATGGCTAGATATGTTGCTATTGCAACAGCAGAAAATTGTAATCCCCCAATGTCTTATGAAGAATTAGAAACAATTTGGACAAGTATTTTAAAAAAATCTATGAAGGAGCCATTTTAATGAAGAGAAGTAAACTTTTATTAAATAAAAACCTTTTAGAAAAATATGAGCAACAGCAAAACGTTGGTACGCGTGTTGCGATGATTAATAATATTTGTGAGAAAATAATCAATAGTGAGTATGATGATTTGATTATAAGTGATTCTGAAAAGATATTTGTTAATGGATATAAAGATAAATTAGATGAAGCAAGAAAAAAGGCGAATGAAATGGGATATAAATCATTAACAGTACTTTTTGAAGAGATTATGAAGAGTGAGATGAAGTATAGATAGTTGTTTAAATTCACGATTTTGTGGTACTATAATAACGAATAGTTAGTTTATATCAACGTACTACAACGTGAGTTGGTTACTCATGTTATATAGAGTTAAATAATGCAAAACCCCTAACTTGTTGGTAGCAAGATAGGGGTTATTTTTTATATCTAACTTTACGCTAAACGTCAAAATGAAGTATTACGTTAGATATATCAGCGCTTAATCATCAAATAAAATTTCGTAAAAGCAGTAAAAAGCGAAGAATTTAACTATTTTCTAAGCATTTTGAAGAAACATGATAGTGATATTGAGCAAACAATAAATGAGTTGAACACAATACATCATTATAATTTGGAAAGTATTGATGATTTTATTGAAAAGTTTTATGAAGTTAAGCAATTTATTACATTTAAATGCTTAAATGACGCACATAGCTATTATGAAAGTGAGATGAATGCAGTTGATGAAACTTATCGAAAGCGATGCATAGAAACTAACGAATGATTTAAAACATGCATTTGAATCAAATAATCTTACGAATGACAGTATCAAAGTAGATTTTGATGCATGTAAAGTCTATGTATACGAATTAAAAAATGGTGTGATGAGTGAGAATACGCGTAATATTGATGAACGTTATTTAAAAGATGCTAGAGTACTTGTACGTCGTCACTTACCAGCTGAGTATCGTTTAAAACCACAATCAGAATTAAAATTTGAAAATATCGATGATAGAAAAAGATTAGTGATTGATTTTGAATCAGCTAAATCA
>NZ_QPKK01000428.1 GCF_003344635.1 Desertihabitans aurantiacus | reverse complement strand
GACGCCACGGTGATCCCCAACGGGCTCGACCTGGGCACGGTTCCCGGCCGGCGCGCCACGGCCTGGCGCCCGGGTCCCGGTGCGGACAGCCGGCCCCGGCTGGCCTTCGTCGGGCGGCTGGACGAGCCCCGCAAGGGCCTGGACGTGCTGGTCGCCGCCTGGCCCGGCATCCGCGCCCGCTGGCCCGACGCGCAGGTGGTGGTGGCCGGCGCGGGCACCCGGCGCCTGCCGGCAGGGTGGACGTCGCTGGGCCGGGTCAGCGACGCCGCCCGCAGCGACCTGCTGGCCTGGTGCGACGTCTTCGTCGCCCCCCACCGTGAGCGGGAGAGCTTCGGCCTGGTGCTGCTGGAGGCGCTGGCCGCCGGCGCGGAGGTGGTGGCCGCCGACCTGCCGGCCTTCGTCGACGTGCTCGGCGACGGCCCCGGGCGGCACGCCCACCTGTTCCGCAGCGGCGACCCGCACGACCTGGTGCGCGTCCTCGGCTCCGCCCTCGGTGGCGGGGAGAACGACGGCGGGGCGACCGACGGCCCAGTCGCCCCGCCGGCGCGTCGGGTGGCCGCGGTCCGGGCCCGCTACGACTGGTCGGTGGTCGGCCCGCAGGTGGTCGACGTCTACCGCTCGGTGCTGGCGTCCGGACCGTCCTGAACCGCTCCCGCCGGACCGCCCGCAGTGACGGGACCGGCGACTACCCTGGGCCGGTGGCCGCACCCGACGACCGGCCGGACCGCAGCATGGACCTGCTCAACCAGGTCCTCGCCGAGCCGATGGACCCCGACTACCGGCGCGTGTCCGCGCGCCCGGGCCCGGTGCCGCGCTCCCGCGTCCTGCTGCTGGTCGTCGCCATCGCCTGCGGGATGCTCTTCGCCGCCGGGTCGGTGCAGAGCACCCGCGGGGCGCCGGCCGCGGCCGTGGAGCGCCAGCAGCTGCTGGACCGGATCGCGGCGGAGGAGCAGCGCCACGACGAGCTGCACGCCCGGATCGAGCAGACCGCCGGCGAGGTGGGCGCGCTGCGCGACACCGCCCTCGGCGACGACGCCCAGGCCCGGACGCTGGAGCGGGAGATCGAGACCGCCGCCGAGCAGGCCTCGGCCCGTCCGGTGCGCGGACCGGGGGTGGTCGTGGTGGCCGACGACGCGCCCGGCTCGAGCGGACCGTCCGACGGCCGGCTGATCGACCTCGACCTGCAGCAGCTGGTCAACGGGATGTGGACGGCCGGGGCGGAGGCGATCGCCATCAACGGCCACCGGCTCAGCCCGCTCACCCCGATCCGCAATGCCGGGGACGCCATCACCGTCGACTACCGTTCGCTCAGCCCGCCCTACACCGTCGAGGTGGTCGGTGACCCGCGCACCCTGCCCGCCCGCTTCGCCGAGTCCACCGGCGGCCGCTGGTGGGACCATGTCCGCCAGAACTACGGGGTGAGCATGACCACGACGTCGTCGGACGAGCTGGAGCTGCCCGCCGACCCGACCCTGCGCGTCCGGCACGCCCGGGCCCGGAAGGAGTGAGCGCGCCGTGCTGGCCATCCTCGGTCTGATCCTCGGCATCGTGCTGGGTGTCGTGCTGGAGCCGACCCTGCCCGGCGCGCTGCAGCCGTACCTGCCGATCGCCATCGTGGCCGCCCTGGACGCGCTGTTCGGCGGCGCCCGGGCCTGGCTGGAGGGCACCTTCACCGACAAGGTGTTCGTGGTCTCCTTCGTCTCCAACGTCCTCATCGCCGCGGTGATCGTGTGGATCGGCGACCAGATCGGGGTCGGCTCGCAGCTGTCGACCGGCGTGGTGGTCGTCCTCGGCATCCGCATCTTCACCAACGCCGCCGCGATCCGCAGGCAGCTGTTCCATGCCTGAGCCCCGCGCCCGCCGGGCCGTCCCCGGCGTCTCCGACCCGATGGCCCGCCGCTCCAAGCGGCGGCGCGAGCGGCAGGCCGCCCGCGAGGGTGACCCGGACGCGACCGAGCAGCAGACCGGCCACGGCG
>NZ_QPKK01000427.1 GCF_003344635.1 Desertihabitans aurantiacus | reverse complement strand
GGCCGAGCACACCCGCGAGACCTACCTCAGCGGCCAGGACGACTGGCGTCCCTGGCGCTGACCACCCCACCCGACCCCCCTGGAGGACCGATGCCCGATCTCACCCGCCGCCACCTGCTCGCCGGGGCCGCCCTCGGCGTCCCCGCCCTGGTCGCCGCGCCCGTCACCGCCACGGCGCGGCCGCGGGCCACCGACGACACGCTCCGCGCCGCCAGCGACCTGCTGCGGCGGATGCGGGTGCCCCGCGTCCCCGACACCGTCGACGGACCGGTCTGGTCGCCGCTGGCCACCGGCTTCGCCTCGGTCCCCACCGACGAGCTGCCCGCCGGTGCCGTCGGCGGTCTCGGCGGACGGGTGGTCACCGCGAGCACCGCGGCCGAGCTCGCCGAGCACGTGGCCGCCGAGGAGCCCACGGTGGTGCTCGTCGAGGGCGCCGTCGAGCTGCCCCTGGGCACCATGCTCGACGTCAGCTCCCACACCTCGGTGCTGGGGGTGGGGCGCGGCGCGGCGATCGTCGGTGGCGGCCTGCGGCTGCTCGAGGTGCACGACGTCGTCATCCGCAACCTGACGCTGCGCGACTCCTTCCTCGCCGGGGACTGGGACGGCAAGCACCCCGACAACGACAACGACGGCATCCGGGTCGACACCTCCTCCCACGTGTGGATCGACCACTGCGAGTTCGCCCGCATCGGCGACGGGCAGGTCGACATCCGCAAGGACTCCACCCACGTCACGGTGTCGTGGAGCGTCTTCCGCGACCACAACAAGACCCTCGGCGTCGGGTGGACCGAGAACCTGCTGACCACGCTGACCCTGCACCACGACCGCTTCTCCAACACCCACCAGCGCAACGGCAGCATCGACAAGGTGGCCCTCGGCCACGTCTACAACTGCTGGCTGTCCGGGGCGAGCTCCTACGGGATGG
Source organism: Desertihabitans aurantiacus (assembly GCF_003344635.1). Classification (GTDB taxonomy): domain Bacteria; phylum Actinomycetota; class Actinomycetes; order Propionibacteriales; family Propionibacteriaceae; genus Desertihabitans; species Desertihabitans aurantiacus. Next base: position 1,083 of record NZ_QPKK01000427.1, on the reverse strand, counting down.
CCTCCCGCGGCGGTTCGCAGCTGCTGGTCGAGCACAGCGTCTTCGACTCGGTGCGCGACCCGGTCGGCGTCAGCGACGACGTCTCCCGGGTCGCCCAGCGCGGCAACCTCCGCGAGGGCTGCTGGGGCAAGTGGGACGACACCGGCATCGACGGCGACCCCCGCGACTCCTACCCCTACCGGGCCGAACCCGCGCACCGGGTGCGGGAGCTGCTCGAGCGCCACGCCGGACCCAGCGGACGCCGCGAGCGGCCCGTGCGGCGCCTGCGGGTGGCGCAGGACGGCGGCGGGGACGTGCTCTCGGTGCACGCGGCCGTCGGGATCGCCGCCCGCCTGCGCCGGCCCGTGGAGATCACGGTGGAGCCCGGCGTCTACCGCGAGGTGGTGACGCTGTGGCCGGGCACGGACGGGGTGGTGGTCCGCGGCGCGACGGGCGACCCCGCCGACGTGGTCATCAGCTACGACAAGCCCGCCACGGACTGGGCGACGGTGACGGTCCTGGCCGAAGGGGTCACACTGGCCTCGCTGACCATCGAGAACGCCTACGACGAGGCGGTCGGCGGGGACCGTCCGGCGTACCCGCTGCGCTCGGCCGACGACTCGGTCGAGCTCGACGACGTGGTCCTGCTCGGAGGGCCGCACGAGATCTCGGACCCGCGCGGATGAGCGCGGGAGGTGAGGAGGAACGGTGAGCGAGGACCACCGGACGCCGTCGGCGAGCGGCGCGCGGGACCGGCTGCGGGAGCTGCTGGGGCTGACCGACGTCGAGCTGTCCGGGCCGGCGGTGGTCGAGCCCGACACCGAGGCGCCGGCCCCTCCGGGCGGTCGGGCCGTCCGGCTCGTCACCGGGCACGGCACCGTGGTGCCGTCGTTCCTGCTGCAGCCACCGCCGGAGCGGTCGAACGGGGCCGGCGTGGTGCTGGTCGCCGGGCACGGCCGCGGCATCGACGACCTGGTGCGCAGCGACCCGGCCGACGGGTACCACGACGGCCTGGCCCACAAGCTGGTGGACGCGGGGTTCACCGTGCTGTGCCCGGAGATGCTCAGCTTCGGCCGGCGCCGGCTCCCGCGGCCAGCCGGGGCG
>NZ_QPKK01000426.1 GCF_003344635.1 Desertihabitans aurantiacus | reverse complement strand
GTGCCGAGCGCGCCGGTCAGGCCGAGCAGACCGCCGGCGCCGGCCAGGCCGAGGAAGCCGCGGCGACCCAGCCGGGCACCGGCGGGCTCGAGCGGGGTGGACGTCGCGGGGGCGGGGTCGGTGCTCACCCGCGGCACCCTGCCCAGCGCAGGTGACGACCGCCCGGGCCGCGGCGGACGACGGCACCAACGCCGGCTGTCACCGAGGTGAACGAGCCGGTGCGGGAGGGCGCCGCTCCGGGCTCAGCCTGTTCTTCGTCGTTGCTTCTGCCGTTCCCAGCCGCACCCGCGCCGGCACGGCCTAGCGTGATCTACGTCACATTCTATGCGGGGGTGGTTCGGATGGGGACGAGGACGCTGCGTCGGGTCGCAGCAGCAGGAGCGTGCGCGGTGGTGCTGGGGCTGGCCCCGGCGGGAGTCGCCATGGAGACGGCGGAGGCCGCGGGGTGCTCGGTCACCTGGGGCTCGCTGCCGGAGGTGGACCGCACCTTCACGCCCAACGACATCGAGGACGTGCGCACCGGGCGGCACGCCTGCTTCGACCGGCTGGTGCTCGACCTGGACCGCCGCGGCGTCGGCTACGACGTGCGCTACGGCACCGTCCACGCCCCGGGCAGCGGTTTCGTCGTCCCGCTGCGGGGGGCGGCCGACATCGAGGTCGACGTCGCCGCCTGGGGACGGTCGTTCCGGGTGGGTGACCTGGCGGACGTCAGCGGCTACGACACCTTCCGCCAGGTCCGCTTCGCCGGCACCTTCGAGGGACGAACGACCATCGGGCTCGGTGTGCGGGCGCGGCTGCCCATGCGGGTGTTCGAGCTGGACGGCCCGGGCACCGGCAGCCGGCTGGTGATCGACGTCGCGCACCGGTGGTGAGCCGCGGGTCGGGCCGCCGGCCCGGTCACTCCAGGTAGAGACCGAGCTCCGAGGCCAGCCGTTCGCGCTCGGCGAGCCGGCGGTTCGACCCCTTCGCGCTGGCGCTGGCCAGGGTGGCGAGCACGTCGATCACCAGGCTGACCACCACCGGGGAGACCTCCGGCGACTCCGGGTGGGCGCGGACGTCCGCGCTCAGCCCGGCGAACGGGTCACCCGAGCCGGTGTCGATGACGACCGCCTCGGCGGCGGAGGCCAGCAGCGGGTGGTCGGCGGCGTCGGTGATGACCAGCAGCGAGCCTCCGGCCCGGGCGAAGGGCAGCGCGTTGTCGACGGTGTAGCGGCGCCAGCGGCGCAGCGAGACCACGATGAGCACGTCGGTGTCGCGGACGTCGCTGAGGATGTCGAGGGGGCGCACGATGGTGCCGTCGACCAGGGTGACCTGGGCCAGCGCGGCGCTGAGCTTGGCCGCCAGCAGCGAGGCGTGGGTGAAGGAGGTCGCCGCCCCGAGCACGAACCGACGGCGGGCGCCGGTGATCCGGGCGGCCACCGCCTCCAGTGACGGGTCCTCTGCCAGCCAGTCCAGCCCGGCGGCCACGTCGCGCCGGTAGGCCTGCACGAGCCGCTGCTTGAGCAGCCGGGACGACCGCGGTGCCCGGACCGGTTCGGTGGTCACCGCAACCCGTCCCGGAGGTCCACCTCGAGCCGGGGGCGGTCGTCGGCCACCAGCCGGCCGGGGACGCCGAGCGGCAGGGTGTGCGCACCCGGGCCGTGGCCGAACCCCAGCTCCTCCACCAGCGGCACCCCGAGCGGTGCCAGCAGCTCCAGCGCCAGTGCGCGGATCTCGGCCAGCGGGCTGCAGGCGTACCAGCCGCCCAGCGCGATCCCGGCGACACCGGAGAACCAGCCGGCGCGCAGCAGCGCCTGCAGGTAGCCGTCGAGGCGGTAGGTCTCCTCGGTGACGTCCTCGAGCAGGACGACGCACCCGGTGTGGTCGGGGACGGCGCGCCCGCGGGCGCCCAGCGTCATCGCGAGCAGGCTGAGGTTGCCGCCGACCAGCCGGCCCTCGGCCACCCCGGGCACCAGCGTCGCCGCGGCCGGGGACGTCCAGGTGCGCGGGCCGGCGGGGCCGAGCACCGCCCGGCGCAGGTCGGCGGTGGCC
>NZ_QPKK01000425.1 GCF_003344635.1 Desertihabitans aurantiacus | reverse complement strand
GCCGGTGCCGCCTGCACCCTCGCCCGGCCCGCCTCCGCGCCGGCAGCCGGCGACGACGTCCACCGCGCGGCCCGGCACCTGCTGCGGCTGATGGAGGTGCCGTCCGGTCCCCGCACCGCCGACGGCCCGGTCTGGTCGCCGCTGGCGACCGGTTTCGCCTCGGTCCCGACACCGGAGCTGCCGCACGGAGCCGTCGGCGGCCTCGGCGGTGCCGTCGCGACGGCACGCGACGCGGCCGACCTCGCCCGGCTGGTCGCGCTGGAGGAGCCGGTGGTGGTGCTGGTGCGCGGCACCATCGAGCTGGACCCGGGCACGATGCTCGACGTCGCCTCCGACACCTCCGTCCTGGGGGTCGGCCGGGACGCCGAGATCGTCGGCGGGGGCCTGCGGCTGGTCGGCGTCGGCAACGTCGTGGTCCGCAACCTCACCTTCCGCGACTCCTACGTCCCGGGTGACTGGGACGGCAAGAGCAGGGACGTCGACGGGCTGCGGCTCGACGGCTGCCACCACGTGTGGATCGACCACTGCGAGCTCGCGCGCCTCGGCGACGGGCTGGTGGACGTCCGCAAGGACTCCACCGCCACCACCCTGTCCTGGACGGTGCTGCGCGACCACAACAAGGCCCTCGGCGTGGGCTGGACCGACAACGTGGTCGCGACGCTGACCGTCCACCACTGCTGGTTCTCCAACACCTACCAGCGCAACGGGAGCATCGACAACGTCGCCGCCGGCCACCTCTACAACAACTACCTGCACGGCCAGGCGCACTACGGGACGATGGCGCGGGGACGCTCGCGGCTGCTCGTCGAGCACAGCGTCTACGCCGACGGCGAGGACGCCGTCGTCGCCAAGGACCCCGACTCCCGCGTGCACTCGCGGGACAACCGGTTCGACGGCGTCCGGGGCCGCAAGGACGACACCGGTCCCACCTTCGAGGCCCGCGACCACTACCCCTACACGGCCGACCCCACCGACGACGTGGTGCGTCTGGTCACCGCGCACGCTGGCCCGGCCGGGCGACGGGAGACGACCCCGCGGACCCTGCGGGTGGCCCTCGACGGCAGCGGCGACGTGGCGAGCATCGGGGCGGCGCTGGGGCTGGCCTGGCGCGCCCGGCACGCGACCGAGGTCGTCATCGCCCCGGGCACCTACCGGGAGGTCGTGCGGATCTGGCCCGGGACCCCCGAGGGCCTCGTGCTGCGGGGGGAGAGCGGCGAGGCGGCCGACGTCGTCATCAGCTACGACCTCGCCGCGGGCGCGGAGAAGTTCTACGGCGGCACCCAGGGCCGCACCGGCGCGGCGACCCTCGCCGTCCTCGCCGACGGCGTCACCCTGCGCGACCTCACCGTCGAGAACGCCTACGACGAGGCGACGCACGGCCCGAGCCAGGCCCAGGCCCTGCGCACGGTGGGTGACCGGGTGGTCCTCGACAGCGTCCACCTGCTCGGCAACCAGGACACGTTCCTCGCCGAGACACCGGGCTCGGGGGTGGTGTCCCGGGTCTACGTCACCGACTCGCTCATCACCGGCGACGTCGACTTCGTCTACGGGAGCGCCACGCTGGTGGTCGAACACTCCGAGATCCGCTCGCTCGACCGCGGGGAGGTGGTCAACGGCTACGTCTGCGCCCCGAGCACCGAGGCCGGCGTCCGCGGCTTCCTCTTCGACGGCTGCACGTTCACCTCCTCCGCCGCGCCCGGCACCGTCTTCCTGGGACGTCCGTGGCACCCCAGCAGCAACCCCGACGTCGAGCCCTCGGCGGTCGTCCGCGACTCCTCCCTGGGCGCCCACATCCGCACCCCCGCCTGGTCGGACATGGGCGGCTGGCCCTGGCAGGAGGACTTCCTGCGCGAGCACGCGAACACCGGCCCCGGCGCCCTGCAGCCCGGCGACGACCCCACCGGCCGCCCCCAGCTGCTGGCCCCCGAGGTGGCCGAGCACACCCGCGAGACCTACCTCAGCGGCCAGGACGACTGGCGTCCCTGGCGCTGACCACCCCACCCGACCCCCCTGGAGGACCGATGCCCGATCTCACCCGC
>NZ_QPKK01000424.1 GCF_003344635.1 Desertihabitans aurantiacus | reverse complement strand
CCGGACGTCCTACACGGCGCTGACCGCCGCGGCCCACCACGCGCCGGTGCCGGTGGCCGGGGTGGGCAGCGAGGCGCCACCGCACAAGGAGCCGGACGAGCCGGAGCCGGCCGTCCCCGGCCCGGCCGCGCTCGAGGCGGGTGTACCCGTCGCACCCGTCCCCGCCGAGGCCGACCAGCCCTCACCGCTGGCCGGGTTCCCCGGCGGGGTCGCCTTCGGCTCGCTGGTGCACACCCTGCTGGAGTACGTCGACCCGGCCGCCGACGACCTGGTGGACGCGCTGACCGGGCTGGCCGCCCGCGAGCTGCAGCGGCTGCCCGCCACCGGGTTCGGGGCACGGCAGCTGGCCGAGGCGCTGGTGCCGGCGATGCACACCCCGCTCGGCCCGCAGGCCGACCACCGCACGCTGGCCTCGGTCGCGGCGACCGACCGGCTGCCCGAGCTCGACTTCGAGCTGCCGCTGGGCGGTGGGCACCAGCCGGTCGAGGTGGCGGCCACCCTCGCCGACGTGGCCGAGCTGGTCGACCGGCACCTGCCCGCCGACGACGTGCTCGCCACCTACCCAGCAGCGCTGCGCGACCCGGCACTCCAGACCGAGACCCTGCGCGGGTTCCTCACCGGCAGCATCGACGCGGTGCTGCGGGTCGGGCCGGACCGCTCCCGGCACCTGGTGGTGGACTACAAGACCAACTGGCTCGGCCCGCGCGAGCAGCCGCTGCGGGTCGGGCACTACAGCCGGCAGGCGATGGCCGAGGCGATGATCGCCTCGCACTACCCGCTGCAGGCGTTGCTCTACTCCGTGGCGCTGCACCGGTTCCTGCGCTGGCGGCTACCCGGCTACGACCCCGACCAGCACCTGGGCGGCATCCTCTACCTCTTCGTCCGCGGCATGGCCGGGGAGGCGACGCCGCTGAGCGACGGGCTGCCCTACGGGGTGTTCGGGTGGCGCCCGCCGTCGGCGCTGGTGCTGGAGCTGTCCGACCTGCTGGCCGCCGGACCCGGGAGGAGGACGCCATGAGCGCCACGGTGGAGGAGGTCGCCGTCCGCGCGACCGGCGTGCTGGCCGAGTTCAACGCCCGCGGGGTGCTCTCGGTGGCCGACGTCAACGTCGCGCTCACCCTCAGCCGGCTGTGCGGCGAGGCCGACCCCGACGTCCAGCTGGCCCTGGCGCTGACCGTGCGGGCGCTGCGGGGCGGGTCGGTCTGCGTCGACCTCAGCACGGTGGACGCGGAGGTGTTCGAGGTCGACGAGGCCACCGTGGAGACCGCCACGCTGCCCTGGCCCGAGCCCACGGCCTGGCGGGAGAAGCTGCGGCAGAGCCCGGCCGTGCGCTACCTCGAGCCCACCGCGGCGGGGCCGGTGCCCGGGGAGCCGCGACCGCTGCTGCTGCACGGCGACCTGCTCTACCTCGACCGCTACTTCGCCTCCGAGGAGTCGGTCCGCGACCAGCTGGTGCGACGCCGCGAGGCCACCCCGCCCGCGGTGGACCCGGAGCAGCTGGCCGGGCTGCTCGACCGCCTCTTCGACCGCGACGGGCTGGAACCCGGAGAGCCGAACTGGCAGCGGGTGGCCGCCGCCAGCTGCGTGCTGCACTGGGTGTCGGTGATCGCCGGCGGGCCCGGCACCGGCAAGACCACCACCGTGGCCAAGGTGCTCGCCACCCTGCAGGCGCTGCACGGCGGCCGGCTGCGGATCATGCTGGCCGCCCCCACCGGCAAGGCGGCGGCCCGGCTGGAGGAGGCGGTGCGCACCGAGTCGGCGCGGCTGCCCGCCGACCTCGCCGCACCGGTGGCCGACCTGCGGGCGGCGACCCTGCACCGGGTGCTGGGCTGGCGACCGGACTCGCGGACCCGGTTCCGCCACGACGCCGGGCACCCGCTGCCCTGGGACGTGGTGGTGCTGGACGAGATGTCGATGGTCTCGCTGCCGATGATGGCCCGGCTGCTCGAGGCCACCCGCAGCGGCACCCGGGTGGTCCTGGTGGGCGACCCCGACCAGCTGACCTCGGTGGAGGCGGGGGCGGTGATGGCCGACGTGGCCGGC
>NZ_QPKK01000423.1 GCF_003344635.1 Desertihabitans aurantiacus | reverse complement strand
GGCCTCGATCGACGGCGTGCGGGTGCCGCAGCCCTCACGCAGTGACGATCGCGGGCAGAACCCGTCGCGCTACGGGGTCAACGACCTCATCCAGCAGCTCAACCCCGAGACCGCGCAGAAGTCCCGCAAGGGCTGGCGGGCCCGGCTGGGGCTCAAACCCTCCCAGCGCGAGCTGGCCGAGATGCGCGACGACGAGTCGGTGCGGATGCCGTTCTCGCGGCCGGTGACGATCATGGTGGCCAACCCGAAGGGTGGTGTCGGCAAGACCCCGACCACCCTGATGCTGGCCGCCGCGATGGGCGTCACCCGCGGTGGCGGCGTGATCGCCTGGGACAACAACGAGCTGCGCGGCACCATGCCGGACCGCTCGCTCTCCCCGCACCGACGGACGGTCCGCGACATGCTGGCCGAGGCGGACTACCTGTCCAAGCCGACCGCCCAGTTCACCGACCTGTCCTACTACTTCAACCACCAGACGTCGGGGAAGTTCCACACCCTCGGCTCGGCCCAGACCTCCGGGCACGTGATCAGCCGTGAGGACTTCGAGACGATCCACAACATCCTGGCCCGCTTCTTCCAGGTGATCATCGTCGACACCGGCAACAACGAGGCCTCCCCCAACTGGCAGGCCGCGGCCGAGGAGGCCGACTGCCTGGTGGTGCCGACCAAGTGGCGCAAGGACTCCCTGATCCCCGCCGCGCGGATGCTGGAGACCCTGCAGGAGCTCAACTCCGACCTGCTCAACCGGACGGTCGTGGTCGCCACCAACGGGCCGATGGACAGCCAGCAGAGCGTCCGGGTCAGCGGGGCCCAGTTCTTCGGCAGCTACCCGATCGTGGAGATCCCGACCGACCCGCACATCGCCGAGGGCGGCGTGATCGACTACGGCAAGCTCGCCGACGGCACCCGACGGGCCGCGCTGGCGCTGGCCGCCGAGGTGGCGCGGTCGATCGAGCCGGTCGCCGGGCTCAGCCAGATGCGCGGGCCGGCCACCCCGCGGCGCAGCCTGGGCTGACCCCGGCACCATCCCGCCGGGGTGTGCGCTCACTCCTCCCGGCCCACGGAGGTGAGGTGGGGCCGGTCCCCGGGCCGCTGGTCGGCGGCGGGCCGGCGCCCGTACCCGGACGCGATCACCGCACCCGCCACCCCGACCAGGGCCGCGGCGACGAAGCCCAGACGGTAGCCGGTCATGGGCGCCGCCGAGGCGACCAGCGGCGAGACGGCGGCGAGCCCGAGCGCCTGACCCAGCTGGGCCGAGGAGTTCAGCAGTCCGGCCGCGACGCCGCGGTCGGCCTCCCCGACCGAGGTCGTCCCCGCGGTGGTCGAGGCGACCGACGCGGCCCCCAGCCCGGCCCCGGACACGGCGAAGGCCGCCAGCAGCAGGACGACCGGCACGCCCTGGGCCGGCAGCAGGAGCAGCAGCGCCGTACCGCCGACGACCGCGACCGACCCGGTCAGCAGCACCAGCCGCACCCCCGCCCGCGCCAGCAGCACCGGTCCCAGCAGCGAGCCGCCGATCACGGCGAGGTTGAAGGCCGGGAAGAGCAGCGACCCGCGCGCCGGGGACAGCCCGGTGGTCTGCTGGACGTAGAGGACGGCGGTCAGCATCGCCGGCGTCGTGGAGCCGGTGAGGGTGGCGGCGGTCAGGTTGCCGACCACGACGCCGGGGGTGCGCAGCAGCCGTCCCGAGACGAGCGGGTCGGCGACCCGCCGCTCGTGCCCCACCGCGAGGACGAGGACGACGACCGCCGCCGCCGCGACGACCCAGCCCCCGACGCCGGTGACGTGCTCGCCCAGCAGGGTGCAGCCCAGGCAGGCCAGTGCGATACCGGTGGTGAGCAGCACCGACCCGCGCAGGTCGAGCCGGCCCCTGGTGGAGCGGCTCCCCGGCTCTCGCGACGGGACCGGGAGCGCCGCGCGGGCCAGCAGCAGGGCCACCAGACCGATCGGGACGTTGACGGCGAACACCCAGCGCCAGCCGGCCAGCTCGGTGACCAGCCCACCCAGCACCCAGCCGCTGGCCCCTCCACCCGCGCCGGCGGCGGTCCACCACCCCAGCGCCCTGCCGCGGGAGCGGGCG
>NZ_QPKK01000422.1 GCF_003344635.1 Desertihabitans aurantiacus | reverse complement strand
AGATCATGAGAGGAGGTGCACGAGATGTCGCACTACGACACCCCGACCGTCGTCGACCTGGGTCGCTTCCAGGACGAGACCGGCGAGTTCATCGGCCCGCACACCGAGGCCATCCTCCCCTTCGAGGACCACTCCAAGGAGTGATTCCCGGGTAGCACCCTAGCAACCCGGACGGCCGGTGGCCAGGCCCGAGCTGGCCTGGCCACCGGTCCACCCCCATTGACAGCCGCGCAGCACCAGACGCCGCAGACGACGTGTCCCGGCGAGACGGACGGAGCGACGATGACCCTGCAGCAGACCCGGCCAGCCGCCCTGGAGGCGGTGCAGCCGACCGACCCCGGGCCCCACCCGGCTCCCGCCATCGAGGTCCGCGACCTCGGGATGCGCTACGGCTCGGTGCAGACCCTGCGCGGTGTCGACCTGCGGGTCGAGGCCGGTGAGGTGATGGCACTGCTGGGTCCCAACGGCGCGGGCAAGACCACCACCATCGAGATCCTCGAGGGCTTCCGCCGCCGCTCCAGCGGGGATGTCCGCGTGCTCGGCTGCGACCCCGACGCCGGCCGGGAGGCCTGGCAGTCGCGGATCGGCGTCGTCCTGCAGGCCTGGCGCGACCACCGCCGCTGGCGGGTCCGCGAGCTGCTGCACCACCTCGGCCGCTACTACCGGCCCTACTCCTCACCCGACTGGCCCCGGCCGCAGGACCCCGACGCCCTGCTCGCCGCCGTCGGGCTGACCGACCAGCAGGACCAGCGGGTGGGACGCCTGTCGGGCGGCCAGCGCCGCCGGCTCGACGTCGCCATCGGCCTGGTCGGCAACCCCGAGCTGCTCTTCCTCGACGAGCCCACCGTCGGGTTCGACCCCGAGGCCCGCCAGGAGTTCCACCAGCTGATCCGCTCGATCTCGGCCCGCGGCCGGACCGCGATCGTGCTCACCACCCACGACCTGGTCGAGGCCGAGCAGCTGGCCGACACCGTCGCGATCCTCGTCGACGGACGGGTCGTCGCCCGCGGTCCGATGGCCGAGATCGCCGCCCGGCACGCCGCCGGCACCGAGATCCGCTACCGGCTGCACGGGCGCGAGCACGTCGAGACCGTCCCCGACGCCACCGCGCGGGTGCGGGCCCTGGTCCGCGCCCACGACACCGCGCTCAGCCACCTCGAGGTGCGCCCGCAGACACTGGAGGACGCCTACCTCCAGATGATCCGCGACCACCACCGCGCCGAGCTGGGCACCTCGACCCTGGCCGTGGAGGCGGGACACCACGATGCTGCCTGAGATCATCCGCAACGGCCTGACCCGCGGGCTGGTGGAGCTGCGACACAGCATCACGCTGGTCTTCAACTACGTCTTCTTCCCCAGCCTGGCCCTCATCGCGACGTCCTTCCTGCGCGGCATCGAGCTCGCCGGCTCCGGCGCATCGGTCGGCCAGTACGCCATCCCCGGCATCGTCGCGATGAACGTGCTCTTCACCGGGCTGATGGGGCTGGCCACCACCCTCATCACCGAACGCGAGGACGGGACGCTGCTGCGCGCCCGCTCGGTGCCCAACGGCATCCACAGCTACCTGCTCGGCAAGGTCACCACCCAGGTGGTGCTGATCGTGGCCACGATGGCCGTGGTGCTGGTCGAGGCGGCCCTGCTGTTCCGCGGCTCGCTCTCGGTCGAGGTCGCGAACCTGGTGCACCTGGCGTGGATCCTGCCGCTGGCCCTGCTCGCCACCCTGCCGTTCGGGGCGCTGCTCGGCGCGCTGATCTCCAACCCCCGCCACCTCAGCTTCATGTCGCTGGTGCTGATGGGCGTGGTCAGCGTCTCGGGGGTGTTCTACCCGCTGGCGCGGATGCCGGAGTGGGTGCAGGTGGTCGGTCAGAGCACACCGCTGTACTGGATGGGTCTCGGCCTGCGCAGCACCATGCTCGGCGACCAGGTGCTGGCCTCGGAGATCGGCCAGTCCTGGCGGCTGCCCGAGACGGCCGCGGTGCTCACGCTGTGGAGCGTCGTCGGCGTGGTGCTGGCGGTCCGGGTGCTGCGCGGCGCCGCCCGCCGGCAGGGCGGCAGCCGGCGTCGCGGCCGCCGGGCCGTGCCC
>NZ_QPKK01000421.1 GCF_003344635.1 Desertihabitans aurantiacus | reverse complement strand
GCCGGTGGTGCTGGGGTGCCTGGCGCTCGGCGTCCTCGGGCTGGTCCGCCGCGGCCGGCAGCCGGTCGTCCGCAACGCCTGGCTGGTCGCCGTCCTCGGGCTGGCCGCCGCGGTGCTGGCCAGCCGGATGGTGGTGGCGGTGCCGCCCTACGGCGAGGCGGTCCGGCCCGAGACCTCGGGTTGGCTGCTGCTCGCCCTCGGCGCCCTGCTCGTCGCAGGCGCCCGCGCGCTGCCCGCCTCCCGGCTGCCCGCCGCGCTGCGCAAGGCGGTGTCGGTGCTGCTGGTGCTGGTCCTGCTGACGGTCGGCACCGCCTGGTGGGTCTTCGACGGCGTCACCGGTCCGGCCGGGCGCCGCGCCAGCCAGCTGCCGCCGTTCATCACCTCGGCGATGGCCGACCAGCCGGTGCGCACACTCGCGGTCGACCTCACCGGGGAGCAGACCCGCTGGAACCTGCTCACCGCCGACGGCCCCCGGCTCGGGGACGCCGAACGCGGGCTGCCGGTCGGCGCCGCCGAGCGCGCGGAGCTGGGGGCGCTGGTCACCCGGCTGGTCGCCACCGGCGGCGACGACGAGGCCACCCGCCGGCTGGCCGAGCTGCAGGTCGGCTTCGTCTGGGTACGCGGCGCCGAGCCGGTCGAGGTGACGACGATCGGCTCCACACCGGGACTCCAGGTCGGCAGCGACAGCCCCGGCGGACGGGTCTGGACCGTCACCGCCGAGGCACCCGCGCTCCCGGCGCCCGCGCCGAACCCCGTGCTGCGCGCGCTGGCGGTGGCCCAGCTGGTGCTGCTGCTCGGTGTCGTGGTGATGGCGGCGCCGGCGCTGCGGCGCGAGGAGGAGGACGAACCGGTGGCCCGACGCGGCCGCGCGGTGATGGAGCAGGAGGCGGGTCGGTGAGCGCGGTCGGTCGGGCCCTCGGGGTCGTCTGGCGTCCGGTCTGGGCGCGGTTGCTGCTGGTCGCGCTCGCGGTGGCGGCGGTGGTCGTCGGTGGGACGCTGCTGCCCGCGCGTCCGCTGCCACAGCCCGCACCCGTCCCGGTGGCCGGGGTGTCCCGGCTGGTGTGCCCGGTGCCCGCGGACGAGACGGCCTCGGTGCGGGCCGGCGTCCCCGGCGGCGAGGCGTCCCTGCTCGAGCTGCAGACCCTCGACCAGGCGCCGCTGGAGAGCACCGTCACCGACGGGGTGCTCACCGCCGACGTCGACGGCACCGCCCTGCTGACCGCCCGCGACGAGGCCTCCGGGCAGGTCGTCGCCACCACCACCCGCGCCGCCGCCGAGGGGGAGGACCCCGGGCTCAGCCAGGTGGCCTGCCGCGGTGCCGGCTCCGGGCAGTGGCTGGTCGGGCTGCGTGAGGGCGGCGACGCCCGGGCCGCGGTGGTGCTGACCAACCCCGACGACCGCCAGGCCGTGGTCAACCTCGAGCTGCACGACGAGACCGGGCTGCTGGCCGCGCCCGGTTCGCGTGACATCGCGGTGCCGGGACGCCGGAGCGTGGTGGTCGAGCTGGGCCCGCTGGTCCGTCCCACCGGCGCGCTGGCGGTGCAGGTGGAGACCACCACCGGACGGGTCACCGCCGTCGGCCGCCAGCGCGGCTACACCGACAGCCGGCCCCGCAGCTCGGAGTGGCTCGACCCCGGCGCCCAGCCGGCCACCAGCCAGGTGCTGCCCGCCCTGCCCGGCGGGGACGGCGCCCGCCGGCTGGTGCTGTTCAACCCCGGTGACCGCCGCGCCCAGGTGGGTGTCGAGGCGCTCGGCGACGGGCCCTACGTGCCGGCCGGCGTGCAGGGCCAGGTGGACGTCCCGCCGGCCGGGACGGCGGTGGTCGAGCTGGACGAGGGGTTCAGCGACGAGGCCACCGCGCTCCGGCTGACCGCCAGCCAGCCCGTGGCCGCCACCGTCGAGGCCGAGGACCCCGACGGCGACCTCGCGCTGGTGCCGGCCCGCGACCCGCTGACCGGCACGGCCGCCGGCGTGGTGGGCACGGTCCCCGACGCCGAGGGCGAGCTGGTGCTGGCCAACGCCGGCGCCGAGCCGGCCCGGGTGCGGATCAGCGGCCCGGGGGCGGCGCCGGAGGAGCTGGAGGT
>NZ_QPKK01000420.1 GCF_003344635.1 Desertihabitans aurantiacus | reverse complement strand
CCGACAGCGCGGTCGGGAGGCGTCCGAGCACGAGGGCCGCCGGCTCGGGACCTCCCACCAGCTCGGCCCCGGCCGCGGCGGCGGCGCGGGCCTCGCGCAGGTCGTCCACCCACGCCCGCGGACGTCCGCCCGCGGCGAGCACGCCCCGGCAGAGCGCGCCTCCGACGTCGTCGACGACCAGCACGTCCCCGGGCGGTCCGCCGGTGCCGACGCCGGCCTCGTCGAGCACGAGACGGCTGACGGGGTCCAGCCCGGGCACCGGGTCGAGGTCGGGGCTCACCCGCCCGATCATCGCACCGGACCGCCGGCGCTGGTCGCAGCGTGGTCGCCGACCGAGGCGGTCCCCACCCACCGCTAGCGTGAGCCGGTCACCGCGACGGGCCGGTGACCGCAGCCGACGAGCAGGACCGAGGGTATGAGCAGCAGCGACGAGCACCGATCCACACCGGCCCCTGCGGGGTCCGACAGCACCGGCGCCCGGGTCAGCCGGCTGGCCGGCACCTGGTTCCCGCTGGTGGTGCTGGTGGCCGGCGCGGTGGCGGTGGCGGTGCCGGCACCGTTCCTGCTGCTCGGCCCGGCCGTGAACTGGCTGCTCGCCCTCATCATGCTCGGGATGGGTATGACCCTGCGCACCGGCGACTTCACCGTGGTGGCGCGCCGGCCGTGGGCGCTGGCGATCGGGGTGGTGGCCCAGTTCGTGGTGATGCCGCTGCTCGGGCTGGGGCTGGCCACGCTGCTCCAGCTGCCGCCGGCGCTGGCGGTCGGCGTGGTGCTGGTCGGCTCGGCGCCGGGCGGGACGGCGTCCAACGTGATGGTCTACCTGGCCAGGGGCGACACCGCGCTGTCGGTGGCGATGACCACCGTCTCCACCCTGCTGGCCCCGCTGCTCACCCCGCTGCTGGTGCTGCTGCTGGCCGGCAACCTGCTGCCGGTCGACGCGGGCGGGCTGTTCGTCTCGATCGTGCAGATCGTCATCGCCCCGATCGTGGTCGGGCTGCTGCTGCGCCGCTTCCTGCCGGGCCTGGTGGCGCAGGTGCTGCCGTGGATGCCGCTGGTGTCGGTGCTCGGCATCACCCTGGTGGTGCTGGCGGTGGTGGCCGGCAGCGCCGCGGCCATCCTCAGCACCGGTCTGCTGGTGGCCCTCGTCGTCGTGCTGCACAACGTCTGCGGCTACGGGCTGGGCTACCTCGCCGCCCGCGTGGTCGGGCTGGACGAGTCGTCGCGCCGTGCGGTGGCGGTCGAGGTCGGGATGCAGAACTCCGGGCTCGCGGCCGGTCTGGCCCGGACCCACTTCACGCCGGAGTCCGCGCTGCCGGCGGCCCTGTTCTCGGTCTGGCACAACGTGTCGGGGTCGGTGCTGGCGGCGTGGTGGTCGCGCCGGCCCACGGCGCCGGGCGTCCGGCAGGACGACACGCCCGGGGCCCAACGGGCCTGAATGCCCTCCGGAGGGCTGGGTAGTGCACTCGTGAGGCCGGGGAACCCGGCCGCCCCACGAGTGAGGAGGCAGCATGAGCCAGGTCCAGGAGTCCATCGACGTCGACGTGCCGGTCAGCCAGGCCTACAACCAGTGGACGCAGTTCGAGTCCTTCCCCGAGTTCATGAACGGGGTCGACTCGATCACGCAGGTGGGTGAGACCCGGAACCACTGGGTCGTCACGGTCGGCGGCCAGACCCGCGAGTTCGACACCGAGATCGCCGAGCAGCACCCCGACGAGCGGGTGGCGTGGAAGAGCGTGGACGGCGACGTCGGCCACGCCGGTGTCGTCACCTTCCACCGGCTCGGTGACAACCAGACCCGGGTGACGGTCCAGATGGACTGGAACCCCGAGGGTCTCGTCGAGAAGGTCGGCGCGGCGGTCGGTGTCGACGACCGCCAGGTGAAGGCCGACCTGAAGCGCTTCAAGTCCTTCATCGAGTCGCGCCCGAGCGAGACCGGCGCCTGGCGCGGGGACGTCCCGGCCGGCGGCCAGGGCACCACGGAGGCCCACGACAGCTCGATCTGACCCACCGGTCCGACGCCACGGGCCCCGTCGCCACCTCCGGGTGGGGCGGGGCCCGTGCGCGTCCCGGGGCAGCGCGCGCCGCCGCGGC
>NZ_QPKK01000042.1 GCF_003344635.1 Desertihabitans aurantiacus | reverse complement strand
CCGCTACCGGTGACCACAGTTCCTGAGATCAGCACCAGCACAGCGGCGACGAGCAGGACCCGCGCCCAGCCGTTCAGGCCGGTCGGGCCGGGATGGACCCGGCCCGACCGGTCCCGGTCGAGGGTGTCCCAGGTGACCGCCGCTGCCGCCAGCAGCAGGACCGCGGCGAGGAAGTGCCCGGCGACGAGGTAGGGATTCAGCTCCGCGAGGACGGTCACACCGCCCACGACGGCATTGAGCCCGACGACCCAGAGCTGCGCCCACGCCCACCGGGTGACCTGCGGTCGCGGTTCCCGCTGGAGACCGGCGAGCGCGACCAGGACCGCGACCACCACGACCACCACGCCGGTGAGGAGCCGGTTGGCGAACTCGATGACCGCGTGCACTCCCATCTCGGGAGCCGGTGCCAGGGAACCGTCCGCGCAGGTGGGCCATTCCGGGCACCCCAGTCCGGAGCCCGTGACTCGCACGACCCCTCCGCCGACCACGATCGCCAGACTCACGCCCAACGACGCGGCCGCCGCGGCGCGCAAGGGCGCCGGCCCGACCCTGACCTTCCTGTCAGATGAGGGGGCACGCCCGGAGCGACCATGCCGAGTACGTGCTCGACCCCGTGTGGTGCTCATGCCGGGGGCGGGACCATCCGTCCGTTCTGGAACGCGGTGATGAGCCACCGCCCGTCTCGCTTGACCGCAGTGCGCGTCTGGATGGAGCGGTCCTGTGGGCGGCATTCGGTGGCGCCGTCGCGCAACACGCAGACCCCGCTGGAGATCACGATCGCGGTGTCGGGGGACAGGAACCGGACCGTACGCCGCTCGGCGGGGAAGATCCGGGTGTCCGCCATGAAGGTGTCGAACCCCTGCTGCATGCTCTCGGCGATCGCGGCCCGGGTGTGGATGTGCTCGCCGTTGACGGCGACGAAATCAGCGTCCTCGGTGAAGGTCTCGGCGAACGCTGGGCCGTCACCGCGTTCCCATGCCTGCCACTGGCGTTGCTCCAGCTCGGCGAGCGCCCTCTCGTCTGCCGCGCGTGTCCGGTTCTCGGTCATTCCTGCTCCTCGGCGGCGGAGACGAGAGCCGGGGCGGTGCCGAGGGCGGTGTCGGGGATGGTGTTGCTGCCGCGGAACAGGCACGCCGGATCCACCTGCTTCTTCAGCTCGACGAGCCGCTCGTAGTCGCCTGGCGCGTATCCGGACGGTATGCGTGCGGGACCGGCGGGCCCGAACTGGAAGTTCAGCGACATGCCGCCGGTCGCCCAGGCCCGCATCGCGTCGAGAACACCGTCATGCGCCGTGCGCAGGAGGTCGGGGTCGAGACCGTCCGCGGGGGACAGCACGCTGAGCAGGTACCGGGCATCGCGGTGGCCGACCGCGCTGGGCACCTGCGGCGGCCTGGACAACGCACCACCGAGATGGCGCAGGCCGACGATGAGCGGCAGCTCCGAGCGGAGCTGCGCCACGATGGTCTCCGCTGCCCCGGCGGCCTCGCGCAGGAAGGCGTTGGTTCCCTGGTAGGAGTGTGGGTCGGAGGGGTCGTCGAACACGGCCGCCGACTCCGCGTACGCCATGTCGCGCACGGTGTCCATCAAGCAGACGCCGAGATCACGGAGCGGCGCGATCACCTCCTCGCCCGCGTCGGCGTCTCCTGCGTAGGCGAGCTGGACATGGGCGATCCGGCGCCCTCGCAGCGGGTCGGGGACCTCCGGGACGTCGGGGAACGGGATCAGCAGCACCGCCGAGGTCATCTCCTCCGGTACGGAGGTCGTCCAGCGGAGCCACCCGTCCAGGATCGCCGGGTCGGCGTCGAAGTACAGCCCGCCACCGTAGAGGCGCGCCACCGGAACCAGACCGACCTCCATACCGGTCACCACACCGAAGTTCCCGCCACCGCCACGCAACGCCCAGAACAGATCCGGTTCGGATTCGGGCGTCACCGTGCGCAGCCGGCCGTCGGCAGTGACGAGCTCGAGGCGACGCACCTGATCGGCGGCGTAGCCGTACCTCCTGGCCAGCAGCCCGATCCCGCCGCCGAGGCTGTAGGACACCGCGCCGACCTCCGGTAGCGAACCGCTCAACGGGGCCAGACCGTGAACGGCCGCCGCGTCGATCACCTGCTGCCAGCGCACACCTGCTCCGACCCACGCGGTACGGGCACCGGGGTCGACACGTACATCGGACATCCGGCGGGTGCTGATCAAGACTCCCGCCGTCACCGGTCTGGCAAACCCGTGCCCAGTCGCCTGCACCGACACCGGCCACCCGCGTCCGGCCGCGAACTCGACCGCCACCTGTACGTCAGCGGCCGATGCGGCCCCGACGACCACCTCTGGACGATGAGCGCCCGACAGCTGGAAACCAGCCCGCTCGCCGTCGTATCCGGGGTCGCCCGAGAAGAACACCTGGCCTCGCACCCGCTCGGCCAGCTGTGCCATCGCCGCGGCCTGCCCTTCCGTGGTCACCCTGTCCGTCATCTCGGCTCCTCCTGCGTCGTTGGCGTCCCCTGCGGACGCGCGTGCTCGACGTTAGAAGAGCTTTAGGACCGGACATGTCCGCAAGGTCTGACATCCTGGTTCCCATGACGAACGACATGCCGGCGCGGATGCTGCGCCTGCTGTCGCTGCTGCAGACGCGACGAGAGTGGTTCGGTGCCGAGCTCGCCGAACGGCTCGGCGTCACCGGCCGCACCGTCCGCCGCGATATCGACCGGCTCCGCGAGCTCGGCTACCGCGTCGAGGCCACCACCGGCATCGCCGGCGGCTACCGGCTGGCTTCCGGGCAACAGCTGCCTCCGCTGCTGCTGCACGACGACGAGGCCATCGCCGTGGCAGCCGCGCTGCTGACGCTGGCAGGCAGCGGCGTCACCGGCAGCCCAGACGTCGTCCTCCGGGTCCTGGCCAAGCTCGAACAGATCCTGCCCGCCCCGCTGAGTCGGCGCGTCTCCGCACTCACCGACGCGACCGACGCCGGCCGCCAGCACCCCGTTCCCCGCGTCGACCCGAAGACGCTGGCGACCATCGCCCTCGCCTGCCGCGACCACGACCTGCTGTCCTTCGGCCACCACTCCCGGACGGCCGTCACGAGCACCCGGCGGGTCGAGCCCTACACCATCGTCACCGCGCACGGCCGCTGGTACCTGCTCGCCTACGACCTCGACCGCTCCGACTGGCGCATCTTCCGCGTCGACCGCATCGTCGCGGCCACACCCCTGCGACAGCGCTTCCTCCCCCGTGAGCTCCCCGGGCCGGATCCGGTCACCTACGTGGCCAACAGCATCCGCACGGCCCCTTACCGACACACAGCCCGAGCCACCGTCCGCGCACCTGCCGAGGTGATCGCCGCCCGCCTGACCACCTCGATCCCCGGCCGGGTGCAACCCCTCGACGACCACCGCTGCACCGTCACCCTCGGAGCCGACTCGCCCGAGACGATCGCCGCAGACCTCGTCGCCCTCGACGCTCCCTTCACCCTCGACGCCCCACCTGAGCTCCTCGAGGCCCTGCACACCATCGCCGACCGCCTGGCCACTGCCACCCGTCCATCCCCAGATCCGCAGCGCCCCTGACCGGGCATGGGGGTCGGCGATCCGCACTGCCCTGAGGCATGCTGCGTGCGGGCGAGGGGAGGGCGGCCGGTGACGGATGCGAGGGTGCTGGTCATCAACGGCACGGTCGGTGTCGGCAAGAGCACGACGGCGGAGATGGTGGCGCGCCGCTGGCGCGACTCCGGGCTACCCGGCGCGGTGGTCGACGTGGACGAGCTGCGGCGGGCCTGGCCGGCGCCGGCCGACGACCCGTTCAACGCGCGGCTCGGTCTGGCCAACCTGGCGGCGGTGGTCGCCAACGGCGTGCGGGTCGGCGCTCGCCGGCTGGTGGTGGCCGACGTGCTCGAGGACCGCGCCCAGCGCGACCGGCAGCAGGAGGCTCTCCAGCTGCCCATAACCGTCGTGCGGCTGCGGGCCGATCCCGACCTGATCCGTCTCAGGCTGACTGCCAGGCACCAGAGCGACCACGACGACGGGGGAGCGTTGGCCTGGCACCTGGAACGGGTGCTGGAGCTCGAGCGCATCCTGGACCGCGCTGAGGTCGACGACGGGGTGGTCGACGTCACCGAGCTGGACCCACCGGCGGTCGCGGACGCGGTCCTGGCGGCCGCCGGCTGGTCCGATGACTGGAGCCCCGTCGCCCATTGACCGCTCCTGCCGTCGTCAGGACGACGAGCACGCCCGGTCGGTCTGGCTGCGCTTCGTCTCGCCATCGGCGTCCAGCCGACACGCCGGTTCGCTGAGAATTCTCACCCGCGGCTTGGGAATCGAGCCCTCCGAAGGTTAAGGTGCCTCCCGAACGGGTCCGCCTCGGGGTGCGGGCCGCCTCACCTCTTACTCGTGGAGTCGTCCCGTGCGCAAGCTCGTCCCTGTCTCGATCGCCGCCGCCGCGGCCCTCGCCGTGACCGGCGGGATCGTCGGCTACCAGGTGGCCGACAAGACCGTCGAGGTCTCCGTCGACGGTGTGCCCACCACCGTCACCAGCTTCGGCTCCGACGTCGGCGATGTGCTGGAGCAGCAGGGCATCACCGTCGGCGAGCGCGACCTGGTCGCTCCCTCCGCGACCACCGAGATCGAGGACGGCAGCCGGATCGCGGTCCGCTACGGCCGCGAGGTGACCATCGAGGTGGACGGTCAGACGGCCACCCACTGGACCACCGCCACCACCGTCGGCGAGGCGCTCGCGGTGCTGCAGATCAAGGCTGAGGGCGCCGACATCTCCACCAGCCGCTCCGCTGCCATCGGGCGCGAGGGCCTGGAGTTCAGCGTCGACACCCTCAAGCGGCTCGAGCTGGACGTCGCGGGCAAGACCTCCTCCCACGAGACCACCGCGAGCACCGTCGGTGACGTGCTGGCCGAGGCCGAGGTCGCCTACGACGAGGACGACAAGGTGACCCCGACCCCGGCCGAGGCCGCCGTCGACGGCACCAGGATCACCGTGGTCGCGGTCGAGGTGAAGGACGAGACGGCCAAGCAGCCGGTCGACTTCAAGACCGTCCGCAAGGAGACCTCGGAGCTGCTCCAGGGCACCACCGAGACCGAGACCGAGGGGGTGGCCGGCGAGCGCACCATCGTCACCACCGTCACCAAGGAGAACGGCAAGGTCGTCAAGGAGGAGAAGAAGTCCGACGAGGTGACCCGCGAGCCGGTCGACGAGGTCGTCCTGGTCGGCACCCGTGAGCCCGAGCCGGAGCCCAAGCGCTCCACCGGCGGCTCCTCCTCGGGTGGATCCTCCTCCGGTGGCTCGTCCTCCGGCGGCTCCTCGGGCGGTTCGTCCTCCGACGACGACGATGACGACAGCTCCTCCGGCTCCTCCGGCGGCAGCTCCTCCGGCTCCTCCGACGGCGTCTGGGACCGGCTGGCCAAGTGCGAGTCCGGGGGCAACTGGTCGATCAACACCGGCAACGGCTACTACGGCGGCGTGCAGTTCAGCGCCCAGACCTGGAAGGCCTACGGCGGCAAGGGCCTGCCGCACGAGAACAGCAAGGCCGAGCAGATCCGGATCGCCAAGAAGCTGCAGGCCGCTGCGGGCTGGGGCCAGTGGCCGCACTGCTCGGCCAAGCTCGGCCTGCGCTGAGCCCGGTCCGCTGACGACCACGACGGGTCTGCTCGACCCCAGCTCCGTGCGCGCCCTGGCCACCCGGCTCGGGCTGCGGCCCACCAAGCAGCGCGGGCAGAACTTCGTCACCGACGCCAACACCATCCGGCGGCTGGTGGCGCTGGCCGGGCTCGGGCCCGACGACGTGGTGTGCGAGATCGGCCCCGGGCTGGGCTCGCTCACCCTCGGCCTGCTCGAGCAGGCCCGCCACGTGCTGGCGATCGAGATCGACCCGCTGCTGGCCGGGCAGCTGGCCGACACCGTCGCGACCCGGATGCCCGGCGCGGCCGACCGGCTCACCGTGCTCGAGGCGGACGCCCTGGCCGTGCCGGCGCTGCCCGAGCCGCACCCGACCGTGGTGGTGGCCAACCTGCCCTACAACGTGTCGGTGCCGGTGCTGCTGCACCTGCTCGCGATCGACCAGCACTGGTCCCGCGGCCTGGTGATGGTCCAGCTCGAGGTGGCCGACCGGCTGGTGGCCGGTCCGGGCTCCCGCACCTACGGGGTGCCCTCGGTGAAGATGGCCTGGTACGCCGAGGCGGTCCGGGTCGGCACCGTCCCGCCGGGAGTGTTCTGGCCGGTGCCCAACGTGGACTCCGGACTGGTCCGGCTGACCAGGCGCCCGCCGCCTCCCACCACCGCCAGCCGCGCGCAGGTGTTCGCCGTGGTGGACGCCGCCTTCGCCCAGCGCCGCAAGATGCTCCGCGCCGCGCTCGCCCCGCTGATCGGCTCGTCCATGGCCGCCAGCGCCGTCCTCGAGGCCGCCGGGGTGGACCCGCAGGCCCGCGGGGAGACGCTCACCGTGGAGGACTTCGCCCGCGTGGCCGAGCAGCTGGCGGGCCGCGAGGGCCAGTCGGGGGCCGGGCGCTAGCCTCGCTTCGCGTGAGTGCCGACGCCGAGCCCGAGCCCGAGCTGGTCCGCGTCCGGGTCCCGGCCAAGATCAACCTCGCGCTGCGGGTCGGTCCGCGCTCCGAGGACGGCTACCACCCGCTGGTCAACGTCTTCCAAGCGGTCTCGCTGTTCGACGACGTCACCGCCGAGACCGCGCCCGCCGGCGAGGTCGGTCTGCAGCTGGTGGGGGAGCAGCCCGGGGTGCCGGCGGACGAGGACAACCTCGCCGTCCGCGCGGCCCGGCTGCTGGCCGCCGAGCACGGAGACCCCGGTCTGGGTGTGCGGCTCACCCTGCGCAAGACGATCCCGGTGGCCGGCGGGATGGCCGGCGGCTCCGCCGACGCCGCCGGGGCGCTGCTGGCCTGCTCGGTGCTGTGGGACCTCGACGTCCAGCCCGACCAGCTGACCGCGCTGGCCGCCCGGCTCGGGGCCGACGTCCCCTTCGCCCTCCTCGGCGGCACCGCGATCGGTACCGGCCGCGGCGACGTCCTCGCCCCGGTGCTCAGCCGCGGCACCTTCCACTGGGTGCTCGCGCTCTCCGCCCAGGGCCTGTCCACGCCGCGGGTGTTCGCCCGCTTCGACGAGCTGAGCACCCCGGCCGAGGAGCCGCTGGAGGTGCCCGACGCCCTGATGGAGGCGCTGCGCACCGGACGGGCCGACGCGCTGGCCGGGGTCGTCGGCAACGACCTGCAGGCGGCCGCCCTCGATCTGCGCCCCGACCTGGCCGACGTCCTGGAGCGGGGCCGGCGGCTGGGTGCGCTGGCCGCCCTGGTCTCCGGCTCCGGGCCGACGTGCGCCTTCCTCTGCGCCGAGGAGTCCGCGGCGATCGACGTCAGCACCAAGCTCGGCCGCGAACCGGCCGTGCACGCCGTCCGCCGGGTGCACGGCCCGGTCGAGGGCGCTAGGCTGATCAGCTGAGGTACGCCTCACAGAGTCTCGATATCAAGAATCTCTCGGCGTTATGCTCGATCCGTGCGAGACGAGGTCGACGCCCTGGTGGCGAGCTGGGCGCGGGAGCGTCCCGACCTCGACCTGTCCGCGATGCAGGTGCTGAGCCGGGTGAGCCGGCTCGCGCTGCACCTGGACCGCGCCCGCAAGGAGGCCTTCAGCGCCCACCGCGTGGTCGCCTGGGAGTTCGACGTGCTGGCTGCCCTGCGCCGGGCCGGGCCGCCCTACACGCTCTCCCCGGGGTCGCTGATCCGCGAGACGATGGTCACCAGTGGCACCATGACCAACCGCGTCGACCGGCTGGTGCACCGCGGTCTGGTCACCCGCAGCGCCGACCCCAGCGACCGCCGCGGCGTGCTGGTCACGCTGACCCCGGAGGGACGTGACGCCGTGGACGGCGCGCTGGGCAGCCTGCTGGACGCCGAGCGCCGGCTGCTGTCGGGGCTGAGCGAGGACGAGCAGGCCCAGCTCGCCGGGCTGCTGCGCTCCCTGGGGCTGTCCTTCACCGACCTCGCGGCCTGACTCAGCCGGCCCGCAGCCGCGGCGAGGCCTCCAGGCCCCGCAACCCGTTCCAGGCCAGGTTGACCAGGTGGGCAGCCAGCTCGGGCTTCTTCGGCCGCCGGGTGTCCAGCCACCACTGGCCGGTGTAGGCGATCATCCCCACCAGCATCTGGGCGTACATCGGCGCCACCTTCGGGTTGATCCGCTGCACCTTGAAGGCGGCGGCGAGGATGTCCTCCACCTGCGAGGCCACGTCGGACAGGATGCTCGCGAACGAGCTGCCGGTGCTCTCCAGCGAGGAGTCCCGGGCCACGATCCGGAACCCGTCGGGGTTGGTCTCGATGTAGTCCAGCAGCGCCAGGGTGGCCCGCTCGATCAGCGCCCGGCTGCTGCCCGGCGTCTCCAGGGCCCCGCGGATGGCGTCCAGCAGGGTGCGCACCTCCCGGTCGACGACGACCGCGTACAGCCCCTCCTTGCCGCCGAAGTGCTCGTAGACCACCGGCTTGCTGACCTCGGCCCGTCCGGCGATCTCCTCCACCGACGTCCCCTCGAACCCGCGCTCGGCGAAGGAGTGGCGGGCCACCCGGATCAGCTGCTCACGGCGCTGGGCGCCGGTCATCCGGGTGCGCCCGGAGCGGCTGGGGGAGGGAGACGCGGGGTCGCTGGGGACTGGCACGGCACCCAGTGTGACGGATGGGAGCGGCCCGTCCCCGTGGTTATGCTGACCCCGGTGGTCGTCGCGCGTGGCCAGGACCGGCGCCGGACCCCACCGATCCCCGGTTGGTCTGCCGGCAGGGCCCGCCTGACTTTGAATCAGGATCTAGCGACGCAGGTTCGACTCCTGCCCGGGGAGCCGAGGACGTGGCGCTGTCTCCGGGCCGCTCAGGCCGGGGCGCCCAGCGGCGGGTGCTCGAGCACCCGCGGCCGGTACTCGACCAGCTGGATGCCGCCGTCGAAGGTGCGGTGGTCGGTCATCTCGAGAGCCACGTCGGGGTAGCCGTCGTAGATGCGCTCCGCCCCCGTGGCCCCGGTGATCACCGGGAACAGCACGACGCGGAATCGGTCGACCAGCCCGGCGCGGAGCAGCGAGCGGGACAGGCTGAGGCTGCCGATCGTGGTGAGCAGTCCCGTCCGCTCCGCCTTCATCGTCCGGACCGCCGCCGCGGCGTCCCCGCGGACGAGCGTGGCGTTGGACCAGGTCAACGGCTCCTCCAGGGAGGAGGAGAACACCACCTTGGGGGCCTGGGCGAGCTCGTCCACCGACGCCTCCTCCTCGGGTCGGAGCCCGTCCGGGCTGCCCGGGACGTCGCCGGTGCTGAAGCCCGACATCAGACGGTAGGTGGTCGCCCCCATCAGGTAGGTGACCTGGGGCTGCTCGCCCAGCCAGGCGAGGTAGTCCGGGCTCTCCAGCCCCCAGAACCCCGGCCAGCCCTCACCCGAGGCGTAGCCGTCCAGCGAGGTGATGAAGTCGACGAGGAGCTCGGCCATGACGTTGTCCCTTCTTCGGTGTCGGTCGAGGGGTCGACCGGCGGAAGGCGGAGAACTCATCGGCTGCCGGCGACCGGGGAGCCGTTACGCTGACCGCGTCCCTGCCGCCGTCCCACCCCTGGAGTGCCGATGACGACCGTCCCGCCCGGCCAGCCCTCCCGAGACGACCAGACCGCGCAGCCCTCCGGGGTGTCGGCGGTGGTGGTGCTCGCCGCCGGTGGCGGGACGCGGATGAGGTCGTCGCGCTCCAAGCTGCTGCACGAGGTGGGTGGCCGCTCGATGCTGAGCTCGGCGCTGCGGGCCGCCGCCGAGGTGCAGCCCGAGCACCTGGTGGTGGTGGTCGGCCACGCCCGCGACCAGGTGGAGCCGCACGTGGCCGAGGTGGCGCCGCAGGCCGTCACCGCCGTCCAGGAGCAGCAGCTGGGCACCGGGCACGCGGTGCTGTGCGGGCTCGCGGTGCTGCCGCCGCTGGAGGGTGAGGTGCTGGTCACCTACGGCGACGTACCGCTGCTCACCGGCGAGACGCTCACGGACCTGGTGGCCGAGCACCGCCGCGCCGGTAACGCCGTCACCGTGCTCACCGCCGAGGTCGACGACCCCACCGGCTACGGCCGGGTCATCCGCGACGCCGAGGGCGGCGTGCTGCGCGTCGTCGAGCACCGCGACGCCGACGACACCGAGCGGGCGGTGCGCGAGATCAACTCCGGCATCTACGTCTTCGCCGCCGCCACGCTGACCGCCGGGCTGGGCCGGCTGGACAGCGACAACGCCCAGGGCGAGCTCTACCTCACCGACGTGCTCGCTACCGCCCGCGCCGACGGCGGACGGGTCGGCGCCCTGGTGACCGAGGACGCCTGGCAGACCGAGGGCGTCAACGACCGGGTGCAGCTGGCCCGGCTCAACGCCGAGCTCAACCGCCGCACCGTCGAGCGCTGGATGCGGGCCGGGGTCACCGTCGTCGACCCGGCGACCACCTGGATCGAGGCCGACGTCGACCTGGGCCGGGACGTCCTCATCCACCCCGGCACCATCCTCGCCGGGGCCACCACGGTGGGGGAGGGCGCCGAGCTCGGCCCCGACACCCGGCTGCGCGACTGCGAGGTCGGTGCGGGCGCCTCGCTGGTGCGCACCGAGGCGCACCTGGCCGTGGTCGGCGCCGGCGCGACGGTGGGGCCGTGGTCCTACCTGCGGCCGGGCACCCAGCTGGGCCGCGGCGGCAAGATCGGCGGGTTCGTCGAGACCAAGAAGGCCGTCATCGGCGAGGGCTCGAAGGTGCCGCACCTGTCCTACGTCGGTGACGCGACGATCGGCGTCGGCACCAACATCGGGGCCGGCACGATCTTCGCCAACTACGACGGGCGCGACAAGCACCGCAGCGAGGTCGGCGACGACGTCTTCGTCGGCTCCGGCACCGTGCTGGTCGCTCCGGCCGCGCTGGAGAGCGGGGCCTATGTGGCCGCCGGGTCCACCGTCACCGAGCCGGTGCAGGGTAGCGACCTGGCGGTCGCCCGCGGACGCCAGCGCAACGTCGAGGGCTGGGCCGACCGGCGCCGGTCCCGGCTGGCCGCCGCCGACGGCACCGCCGGGGCGTCGAGTGGCGAGGGCCACATCGCCGGAGGCGACAGCCGGGGTGGGCAGTAGTAGGTTTCATCACCGACCTTCGACGCCCACCGGGGAGACGCTGAGTGACCGGATTGAAGAAGTCCACCGAGAAGCACCTGATGCTGTTCAGCGGGCGTGCCTACCCCGAGCTCGCCAACGAGATCGCCGACCTGATGGGTGTGGGCGTCGTGCCGATGCGGGCGCTGAGCTATGCGAACTCCGAGATCTACGTGCGGTTCGAGGAGTCGGTGCGCGGGTGCGACGCCTTCGTCGTGCAGAGCCACTGCGCCCCGGTCAACGAGTGGCTGATGGAGCAGCTCATCATGGTGGACGCCCTCAAGCGGGCCTCGGCCAAGCGGATCACCGTGGTGGCACCGTTCTACCCCTACGCGCGGCAGGACAAGAAGCACGCCGGCCGTGAGCCGATCTCGGCCCGGCTGGTGGCCGACCTGTTCAAGACCGCCGGCGCGGACCGGATCATGTCGGTCGACCTGCACGCCGCGCAGATCCAGGGCTTCTTCGACGGCCCGGTCGACCACCTGTGGGCGTTGCCGGTGCTGGCCGACTACGTGCAGAACAAGTACGACACCTCCGAGATGACCGTCGTCTCGCCCGATGCCGGACGTGTCCGGCTGGCCGACATGTGGACCGACCGGCTGAATGCCGAGCTGGCCATCATCCACAAGCGCCGCGACCCCGACGTCGCCAACACCGTCGCCGTGCACGAGGTGGTCGGCGAGGTGGAGGGCAAGGTCTGCCTGCTGGTCGACGACATGATCGACACCGCCGGCACCATCTGCCAGGCCGCCGAGGCGCTCAAGGCCCGCGGGGCGAAGTCCGTGATCGCGGCCACCACCCACGCGGTGCTCTCCGGCCCGGCGGCGCAGCGGCTCAACGCCTCGGCCTTCGAGGAGGTCATCGTCACCAACACGCTGCCGATCGAGACCCCCGAGCCGATCGAGAAGCTCACCGTGCTGAGCATCTCGCCACTGATCTCCGAGGCCATCCAGCAGGTGTTCACCGACGGCTCGGTGACCAAGCTGTTCAACGGCCAGAGCTGAGCCCGGCCGCCGATTTCTCCCTGCCCGCACCGGTGGGCTAGCATCCGGGCTGAACCATGGCGAGGGGGACCGCCGTCCCCGTGATCGACAGGGTGAGAGACATCTCCCTGGCCTCGCCCGTCCGAGTCCACGGTTGAGGAGCA
Organism: Desertihabitans aurantiacus; assembly: GCF_003344635.1. GTDB lineage: Bacteria > Actinomycetota > Actinomycetes > Propionibacteriales > Propionibacteriaceae > Desertihabitans > Desertihabitans aurantiacus. The sequence goes on along the minus strand of NZ_QPKK01000042.1, from coordinate 5,595 downwards.
CCACCGATGTCAGAGATCAAGCTGCAGGCCGAGCTGCGCACCGAGTTCGGCAAGGGCGCGGCCCGCCGCGTCCGCCGCGCCGACCGCGTTCCCGCCGTCATCTACGGCCACGGCACCGACCCCGTCCACATCTCGCTGCCCGGTCACGAGACCCTGCTGGCGCTGCGCAACGCCAACGCCCTGCTGTCGGTCGACATCGAGGGCCGCACCGAGCTGGTGCTGCCCAAGCAGGTCCAGCGCGACCCGATCAAGGGCTTCCTCGAGCACGTCGACCTGGTGGTCGTGCGCCGCGGCGAGAAGGTGTCGGTCGAGGTGCCGGTGCAGGTCGTCGGCGAGGCCGGCCCGGACACCCTGGTGGTGCTGGACACCACCGTGATCGGTGTGCAGGCCCCGGCCACCCACATCCCCGACGCCGTCGAGGTCTCGGTCGAGGGCCTGGCGGCCGGCACCCAGGTGCTCGCCTCCGACCTCACCCTGCCCGGTGACGTCACGCTGGACGTCGACGCCGACCTGCTCATCGTCAACGTCACCGGTGCCCCGACCACCGCGCAGGTCGAGGCCGAGCTGGCCGACGCCGAGGCCGACGCCGGCATCGAGCCGACCGTGGGCGAGGAGGCCGAGACCGCCGGGGCCACCGCCGAGGGCGGGTCCTCCCAGGAGTCCTGAGCCGACCCGGCTCGGCACCGCGATGACGACGTGGCTGGTGGTGGGGCTCGGCAACCCGGGCCCCACCTACGCCGCGCACCGGCACAACGTCGGGTTCCGGGTGGCCGACGAGCTGGCCCGCCGGGCCGACGCCCGCTTCGGCGCCCCCCGCGGGATGCGCGCCGAGGTCGCCGAGGCCCGGCTGGGGACGTCCGGGCTGGGCGGGTTCGGCGGTACCGACAAGGTGCTGCTGGTCAAGCCCCGCACCTACATGAACGACTCCGGGATCGCGGTCGGCAAGCTGGCCGCCTTCCACAAGGTCGACCCGGCGCACGTGGTCGCCGTGCACGACGAGCTCGACCTCGACCTCGGCCGGCTGCGGCTCAAGGTCGGCGGCGGCGACAACGGCCACAACGGGTTGCGCTCGCTGCGGGCCCACCTGCACACCGGGGACTTCGCCCGCGTCCGTTTCGGGATCGGGCGTCCACCGGGTCGGATGGAGGTGCACGCCTTCGTGCTCTCCGACTTCAGCGCCACCGAGCGCACCGACGTCGAGCTCGAGGTGTCACGGGCCGCGGACGCCGTCGAGCTGCTGCTCACCGAGGGCCTGGTCGCGGCGCAGAACCGCTTCAACTCCTGATCGCCGGTCCGCGCTGTGCCGGGCGTGGCGCCGCTGCCCGGGTCCGACCCCGATGAATGCGTCGAGTGGGCGGCGCTCAGGCTGGCAGGGACCGAGCGACCGGACGAGTGCGTCGAGTGGGCGGTCATCAGGTCGGCACGGGTGATCGGCCGACGAGCGCGTCGAGTGGGCGATGCTCGCGCCGGCAGGGGTTGACCGACCGGACGAGTGCGCCGAGTGGGCGGTCCTCGCGCTCACAGGCACAGCGTGACCGGATGAGTGCGCCGAGTGGGCGGTCGTCACCCTGGTCGCACCGGGGACCAGCGGGTCGGCATCGGAGGCCGCCAGCGCGCGGGCCCGGACCGCGGCGTCCAGGGTGGCGGGGTCGGGGGCGCTGCCGATCAGCCGGCGCACCTCGGCCGGGCCGGGGCTGCCGTGCTCGACGGAGTCGTGGGAGAGGGGGCCGTGGGTGAGGATGCGCACCGCCGCCACCGCCGAGGTCGCGAGGTCGACCAGGGCCCGCTGGCTGACCTGGAGCTCTCCCCGCCGGAACAGCCGGTGCAGGAGCGTGCGGTCGCCGTCGGGGAGGGTCTCGTCCATAGCGGCGTCAGCCTAGGGGCCGGGACCGACGGTGGCGGCCCGCCCCGCTCAGTAGCGGACCCGGTAGCGCGACCAGAGGGTGCCGTCGTCGAGCCGCTCCAGCTCGGTGAGCTCGAGGTCGAGGCCGTGCTCGTCCATCGGGTGCGGCAGCTCGACCACCGACAGGCCGTGGTGGCGTCCGGACAGCTTCGGCACCACCAGCAGCACCAGCTCGTCGACCAGGCCGGCGGCCAGCAGCGCACCTGCCAGCCGGCCACCGCTGTCGGTGCGCAGCGACCGCACGCCGTGGCGGCGGGCCAGCTGCTCCAACGCCGCGGCCAGGTCGACGTGCCGGTCGCCGGCGGTGACGACCTCCACCTCGCGGCGACGCAGGTGCTCGACGTGCTCGTGCGGGGTGTGTGCGCTGACCAGCGAGACGAACCCGCCGTACCACGGCTGGGCCTGGGCGTGGCGCCAGTTGCGGACGACACCGCGCCCGTCCACCACCACCAGCCTCGGCCGTGGTCCGGTGACCAGCTCGTCGAAACCCTCCGGCACCGGCTGCGCGGCCACGGTCGGGCCCTGACCGGCCCGCTCGTCGTCGGTCTCGGCCGGTCCGAAGGACTGGGCGGTGACGCTGCCCATGAGGACCGCGTCGTAGTCGAGGGCGAAACCCCGGCGGTAGTAGCGGGACGGGTCGCCGACGAAGCCCTGGATCCTGCCGTCGACGCTCACCTCGTTGTAGACGGTCACCCGTGGTCGTGCCATGACCGGACCCTACTGCGCCTCAGCGGATCAGCTTGGGCAGCACCTGCTCGGCGAAGACGTCGATCCACTCCCGCTGGTTGCGGCCCACGTTGTGGAGGTAGACCCGGTCGAAGCCGAGGTCGACGAAGCGCTGGATGTAGGCCCGGTGCTCGTCGGGGTCGCTGGACATGATCATCCGGCCCTCGAAGTCCTCGATCCGCACCAGCTTGGCCATCTCGGCGAAGTCCTGCGGGTTGCGGATGTCGGCCTTGGGGAACTTCATCCCGCCGTTGGGCCACTCGGTCAGCGCGTTCTGCCGGGCCTCCTCGTCGGTGGGCGCCCAGGACAGGTGCAGCTGGAGCACCTTCGGCATGGTGTCGGGGTCCTTGCCGACCGAGCGAGCGCCCTCGGCGAACTTGTCGAACAGCCCCGAGATCTTCTCCAGCGGGGCGCCGACGGTGATCATCCCGTCGGCGTGCCGGCCGGTGCGCTTGGCGTTCAGCGGCCCGGCGGTGGCGACGAGGATCTCCGGCGGGGTCTCCGGCATCGTCCACAGCCGGGCGGTCTCCATCTTGAAGAACTCACCGCTGTGCTTGACGTCCTTGCCGGTGAACAGCTTGTTGATGATCTCGATCGCCTCGAACATCCGCCGCGACCGCTCGCCGGCCTCGGGCCAGTAGCCGGCGATGACGTGCTCGTTGAGAGCCTCCCCGGCGCCCACCCCCAGCCAGTGCCGGCCGGGATACATCGCGGCGAGCGTGGCCGAGGCCTGCGCCACCACGGCCGGGTGGTAGCGGAAGTGCGGGGCGACCACACCGGGGCCGAAGTCGCCGGAGGTCCGCTCGCCGAGTGCGGTGAGCACGTTCCAGACGAAGGCCGACTGGCCCTGGCTCGGCACCCACGGCTGGAAGTGGTCGGCCGCCATCACGCCGGAGAAGCCCTTGGACTCCGCGTAGGCGCTCAGCTCCACCGCCTCGGTGGGGTGGAACTGCTCCAGCATCGCGGCGTAGCCGATGGTCAGCGACATGGGTGGGCCTTCCTCGCTCGAGGGTGTGTCGGTGCCTGCTCCGACGTCTCCGGCGAGCCTAGGTCCTCCCGGCCGGGCCGCCGAGGCGGGTCAGCCCGGGAAGAGGTCGGTCAGTCGGAGATCGAAGGCGTCCATCACGAACCGCAGGACCATGTAGCCCGCGACCAGCACGACCGGGACCCAGGCCACCCGGCGCTTGAGCCGGCGACCCTGCGGGGCGATCGCCTGCGGCCCGCGGATGCGTCCGGACGCCCCGGCCACGCCGGGCGGCGGGGGGACGCGGTCGTCGCGGTAGCTGCGGGAGCGGTCGCGCATCCGTGCCGAGACGGTGTCGCTGATCCGGGCCAGCCGCTGCCACGTGGCGGGGTCGGTGATCCGCAGCTGGTTCCGGGTGTAGAGGAACATCCAGTCGTCGACCACCTCGACGTCGAAGGCGGCGGTCTCGTCGATGAGGTGGGCCATCAGGTCGGGGGTGAAGATGTAGAAGGCGTCGTGGCCGTACTGCTCGGGGGAGTAGAGGTCGAAGTGACGGTCGAACTCCCCGCCCAGGCCGAGCCTCTGCTCCTTGGCGAACAGGGTCGGCAGGTTGGAGCCGAGGAAGGTGTTGTTCACCTTGGCGTCGAGCAGCAGGTGCGGCAGGTGGCCGTCCAGCCGGATGGCGGCGAACCGCCAGGTGTGGGTGCTGCGGTTCTTCCCGCTGCCGGTGGTGTAGCGGTAGGTGCCGACGTCGGCCACCGGGCCCCGCGTCGACCACACGTGCTCGACCACCTTGCGGTCGGAGCCGATCCCGAAGATGGCGCCCTGGTAGGGCGGGGTCCCCGACCGCGGCGAGAACTCCATCCCGTTGGCCCGGGCGAGCTCCTCGGCGCGCAGCAGGCGCTCCCAGCGCGCTGGGCTGCCGCGGGTGAGCAGCACCACCCCGACCACCACGACGACGACGAGCACCACGACGCCGGTCACCAGGCCGACGGTCCAGCTGCCGGCGGTGGCGCCGACGTTGGCCCCGATCACCAGGGGGAAGACGATCGAGAAGACCACCAGCGCCAGCACGCCGACCCACCGCGGGTCGCGCCACCGGGGGTCCCCGCTGGCGAGCTTCGCCCGGCGGAAGGCCGACACCTCCTCCGGCGTCACCGGCCGGGTCAGGGCCCTCGTGTCGAACGTGGTCGCCACGTCACCTCCAGCTCGTCTGCTCTGCCTCGTGCGCCGTCACCCTAGGGCCCGGCGGTGGCACCATGAGCCGGTGCGGATCGACGTGGTGACCATCTTCCCCGACTACCTGGCCCCGCTCGAGCTCTCGCTGATCGGCCGGGCGCGCCGGGCCGGCCTGCTCGACGTCGTCGTGCACGACCTACGCGAGGCCACCACCGACCGCCACCGCACCGTCGACGACACCCCGTACGGCGGCGGCGCGGGGATGGTGATGAAACCCGAGCCGTGGGGCCGCGCGCTGGACGCGGTGCTCGACGGCGGGCCGGCGGACGTCGGGCGCCCGCGGCTGCTGGTGCCCAGCCCCGGCGGGCGGGTGCTCGACCAGGCGATGGCCCGCGAGCTGGCCACCGAGCCGTGGCTGGTCTTCGCCTGCGGACGCTACGAGGGCATCGACGAGCGGGTGCTCCTCGACGCCGCGCAGCGCTTCGAGGTCACCCCGGTCTCGCTGGGCGACTACGTCCTCAACGGCGGGGAGGTGGCGGTGCTGGCGATCACCGAGGCGGTCGCCCGGCTGCTGCCCGGGGTGGTCGGCAACGCGGAGTCGCTGGTGGAGGAGTCCCACGAGGACGGGCTGCTGGAGTACCCCGTCTACACCAAGCCGGCGAGCTGGCGCGGGCTGGACGTCCCGGAGGTGCTGCTGTCCGGCGACCACGCCGCCATCGCGCGCTGGCGGCACCAGCAGCGGCTGGAGCGCACCGCCGCGCGGCGTCCGGACCTGCTGGCGCCGACCGCCGCCGACGACCCGGCCGGGCTGGCGGTCGTCCCC
>NZ_QPKK01000419.1 GCF_003344635.1 Desertihabitans aurantiacus | reverse complement strand
AGGCAGACGGGGCGGGTGCCGACCGGCCCGGGGGCTGGGCGGCCGACCGCCCGCGTCGCACCGGAGGGCCGTCCATCCGCCGTGCCCGCGGCATGATCCCGCGCCGCCCCGCCGGCGGGTGCGTGGCGCGGACGACGCAGGGACCCACCCGCCCTCACCCCGCACCACACCCTTCGCGACGCCATCCGGGCGCAGCGAGCTACTGGAGGAGTTGCACGGATGGATGTCTCGCAGATCGAGTTCGGCGTCGACAGCTTCGGAGACCGCCCACGAGACCACCGGGGAGAGGTCGTCACGCACGCGGAGGCGATCCGTGCCACGGTGCGGGAGGCGGTGCTGGCTGACCAGGTCGGCATCGACGTCGTCGCGCTGGGGGAGCACCACCGCCCCGAGTACGCCATCTCCAGCCCGGAGACGGTGCTGGCCGGGATCGCCACCGCCACGAGCCGCATCCGGCTGGCCTCCGGGGTGACGGTGCTGTCGTCCGACGACCCGGTCCGGGTGTTCCAACGCTTCGCCACGGTCGACGCGCTCTCCGGCGGCCGGGCCGAGGTGATCCTCGGACGGGGGTCCTTCACCGAGTCGTTCCCCCTGTTCGGGTACGACCTCGCGGACTACGACGTGCTGTTCGAGGAGAAGATCGACCTGTTCCACCGGCTGCTGGACGAGACGCCGGTCACCTGGGAGGGCACCACCCGCGCCGCACTGCACGGGGCCGACGTGTACCCGAAGACCGAGTCCGGACGCCTGCCCACCTGGGTGGGGGTCGGCGGGTCACCGCAGTCGGTGATCCGGACCGCCCGCCACGGGTTCCGGCTGATGCTGGCCATCATCGGCGGGCCGGCGCAGCGGTTCGCCTCCTACGTCGACCTGTACCGGCGGGCGAGCCGCCAGCTCGGCACCACCGCGCAGCCGGTGGGCATGCACTCGCCGGGCTTCGTCGCCGCCACCGACGAGGAGGCCAGGGAGCTGTTCCACCCGGGGTACAAGGAGATCCGCGACCGCATCGGGGCGTTGCGCGGCTGGCCGCCGCTGAGCCGGGAGGAGTTCGAGTCCGAGGTGACGCGCGGCTCGCTGTACGTCGGGTCGGCCGAGACCGTCGCCACCCGGATCGCCGAGGCCATCCGGGTGGTGGGTGCCGGCAGGTTCGACCTGATCTACTCGGCCGCCGGCACCGTCTCGGCCGACGCCCGGCTGCGGTCCGTCGAGCTCTACGGCACCCAGGTCATCCCCCGGGTCCGCGAGCTGCTCGCCGAGGAGCCCGTCGCCGTGGGAGCGGCGCGATGACCGCACCGGTCACCACCGTCGCCGTCCTGGGTGCCGGCAAGCTCGGCACCGTCGTGGCGCGGCTGGCCGTCGCGGCCGGGTACCGGGTCCTCGTCGCGGGATCGGGTGACCCCGCGCGGATCGAGCTGGTCGTGGACGTCCTCACCCCGGGCGCCACGGCGGTGTGGCCGGCAGAAGCCGCGGCGGCCGCGGACGTGGTGGTGCTCGCCCTGCCCCTCGGCCGGTACCGGCAGCTGCCGGTGCGGGAGCTGGACGGCACGCTGGTCGTCGACGCCATGAACCACTGGTGGGAGGTCGACGGCCCCCGGGAGCGCGTCGTCCCGCCCGGCACCACGTCGAGCGAGGCGGTGCAGCGCTTCCTCGCGGGATCGCGCGTCGTCAAGGCCCTCAACCACACGGGCTACCACGACCTCGAGGACGGGGCCCGCCCGGCCGGTCATCCCGGGCGCAAGGCGATCGCCCTCGCCGGGGACTCCCCCCACGACGTCGCCGTGGTCGCGCAGCTGGTCGACGCGCTCGGCTTCGACCCGCTGCCCATCGGCGACCTCGCAGCCGGCGCCCGGCTCGAGCCCGGGCAGGACGCCTTCGGCGCGCACGTCGGCATCGACCGGCTCCGCGTCCTCACCGGCGCCGCGGCCTCCGATGCCGTGCCCGGAGCCCTGGGACGGACCGCCGGGACCTCGCAACCGGCACCCCCACGGGCCGGTGGGCAGGCGGTCGGCGGATGAACGGCGCACCGGTGGCGCGGGTGCGCTCCTCCGAGCAGGTCGCGGCCGACGCCCGCGAGGGTCGCCGGGCCCGGCAGCGGGCCC
>NZ_QPKK01000418.1 GCF_003344635.1 Desertihabitans aurantiacus | reverse complement strand
GAATAAAAAACAAGAAGAAAACAACACTCAAGAAGGTCATTCAGAGACAGAATATAAGCAACAAAATACAATAGATATAAATGATAGTAAAAAAGAAAAGGGTTTCTTCAGTAAGTTGTTTGGTAGCAAATAGCACACACTTACGCATAAAAGTAGAGATAGAAAAACTTTTAGGAGATTAATGATGTATAATTATCAAAAATTGGTTAGAGTATCTTCTGGTTTTATATTATTAATTTTTATTGTTTACATATTGATATTATTTTATCTATATACTCAAGATAAAAATGAGCCTTCTTTATATATTGGTATTGTATTAACTTTATTCTTTGGTCAACCTATGAAATCTATGTATGAATTTCTATTTGATAACTTTGTTAATTTTGAGGAAGATGTACCTAAAAATTTTTTACGTTTAAAGAGAACAATGAAATACTTTATAGATTTGATTTCAATGGCTTTAATGACATTAGTATTACTGTTATTTAGTTATAATCATTTAATTGTTATAGCCATTTTAGTATTTATGGTAGGATTTTGTTCATTAAATTATTGGTCTCATAAAATATAGTTATAAAAAAGGTGCTATAACCAACAATACAATTTATGGATGTAAGGTTATTAACAACTATATGTATTTACATACGTAAGTACAAAATGTTAAACTAATGTTATCAAGGAGATGAGATAAATGGTCAAAACATTAAACGATATGAACAAAACATCTGAACGTATCTTCAAAAGTGGTAACAGCAAAGCAATTAGCTTGGGCAAACAAACAATTCAACTCACTGATTTTGAGGTAGGGGATAAAGTCGAAGTACAACAAGTAGATGGCGGTTTATTCATCACTAAAAAAGAACAATCGGTTGAAGATGAAATCACAAACTTCTTCAAAAATGGTGGTAAATACACTGAACCCGAAATTGACTTTGGAGAGAGTGTAGGTCGTGAAATATGAGCATCAAACAGTTTGATATCTACTATATCGACCTAGACCCAACTAGAGGTCGTGAAAAACAAAAAATCAGACCATGTCTAATCGTAAATAATCAAATGACAATAGATGGCACAAATTTTGTTTGGGCTTTACCAATTACAAATCGAGAAAAGCGTTATCCATTGGATATTGAAGTGAAAACCAAAAAAGGGTTAGTCACAGGCGTTATAGACACGTTGCAGATACGTGCATTAGACCTCAATGAGCGCGAGCATAATTATAAAGACGAATTACAAGACAACTTAAAAAACGTCGTTTTGCAAGCTATACAGACGTATCTAAAACCATCTTCATAATAAATAAAACCACCTAACAAAAAATGTTTAGGTGGTTATTTTAAACTTAATCTTCTCTTTTAACATATTTACTATCTGGTTTATCTAAAGCACTTTTTTCTGATTTCTTGCCAACTTTAGTAGCTAGATAATATCTATCTTTCCCTGTATCGCTACTACTTAAATAAGCATATTTATCATCATAAACAGTCATATTTTTATTAGCTTCATTCATCTCATACATGTAATGATTTATTGTTTTAGTATCTGTTACAAATTCATATGAATCAGCATCTACATATCTTGGAAACGCATAGAATCTTTCTTTTTCAGTATCATTACCTGTACCATCCTCTTCTACTTCAATTTTCAAATCACGTTCTTTAGGCTCTGTATACTTTAAATTTTTCAAATCATCATATATTTTTTCATCACTTTCAAGCATTCTTTTTTCTTGTTTAGTTATCGATGAATCTTTGCCGCGTAATTTGATTGATTCTTCATAATTTGTTTTTTGTACATCTTTGTCATTTCTCGCATCGCCTAAATATTCTTTTCTTTGCTTTTTAATATTTTCTTTATCCTGTTTTTTGGCTATTTTTAAAATTTCATCTTGAGATTTATCTTTCATATCTCCCAAATCATATTTTCCACCTTGTGCGTCGTATGTCGTTGATTTACCATTATTTGTAAATATGTATGCAACGATTGGATTATCTTTATCAGGCGTTGATTCTTCATCTTTATTTTTTAATACAAAACTTACTCTCTTACCTTTGTTCATCATTTCCCCAAATTTAACTTCTTTTTGATTAGATACATCACTGC
>NZ_QPKK01000417.1 GCF_003344635.1 Desertihabitans aurantiacus | reverse complement strand
GGCGTCGACGTCGGCCTCGGCGCTGGCCGTGGTGGTGGCGTCGGCCAGGGCCGACGCCTCCGCCGCCGCCTGGGCCGCCGGGTCGTTGTCCGCGTCGGCCTCCGCAGACGCGCTCGCCGAGGCGCTCGCGTTCAGGTCGGCGTCCGTCTCGTCCTCGTTGCTGCCGTCGGCGTCGTTCGAGGCGCTGGCATCGGCCGAGGCCGCCGAGGACGAGTCGGACTCGGCCGTGGCCGCCGCCGCCGCCTCCGCCGCCGCGTCGTTGTCGTCGTCAGCGGTCGCCGCAGCGCTCGCCGTCGCATCGGCGTCCGCGGTGGCGTCGGCCTCGGAGGTCGACTGGGCCGCCGCGACCGAAGCCGCGTTCGGGTCGGCCTCGACGTCAGCCGAGGCGTCGCTGGAGGCGTCCTCGGTCGCCGCCGCGGAAGCGGCCGCGGTCGCATCGACATCAGCGGCCGCGCTCGAGTCGGTGGTGGCGTCGGCCAGGGCCGCCGCCTCTGCCGCCGCCTGGGCCGCCGGGTCGTTGTCGGCGTCCGAGGTCGCCGAGGCACTCGCCGAGGCGCTCGCGTTCACATCGGCGTCGGGGTCGGCCGCCGCATCGGGATCGGCACCCGCGTCGGGGTCGGCGTCGGCCGCACCCTCGACGCTCGCGTCGGCCGAGGCGTCGTCGGTCGAGGACGCGTCCGCGGCGACCGCAGCAGCGGCCTCGGCCGCCGAGGCGTCGTCGGCGTCCGCATCAGCCGAGCTGGCGCTGGTGGCGTCGGCGTTCGCGACCGCCTCGGCCTCACTGGTCGAGGTCGCCGCAGCCTGGGCCGCCGCGTTCGGGTCGGCCTCCACGTCAGCCGAGGCGTCGCTGGAGGCGTCCTCGGTCGCCGCCGCCTCAGCGGCCGCGGTGGCATCGACATCGGCCGCCGCACTCGCGGTGGTCGTCGCATCGGCCAGGGCCGCAGCATCAGCCGCCGCCTGCGCGGAGGGGTCGTTGTCGGCATCCGCAGTGGCCGAAGCCGCCGCCGACGCGCTGGCGTTCAGATCACCCTCGACATCGGCATCACTGCTGGCGTCGGCGTCGTCGGAGGCGCTGGCGGCCGCGGAGGCGTCGACCGATGACGTGGCATCGGCGGCCACCGAGGCCGCGGCCTGGGCCGCTGCGTCGTTGTCGTCGTCGGCCGTGGCCGTCGCCGCCGCGTTGGTGTCGGCGTTCGCGGTCGCGTCGGCATCCGAGGTCGAGGTCGCCGCAGCCACCGAGGCCGCGTTCGGATCGGCGTCCACGTCGGCCGAGGCATCCGTCGAGGCATCCTCGTCGGCTGCCGCCTGGGCGGCTGCGGCGGCGTCGACATCGGCCTCGGCGCTGGCGGTGGTCGTGGCGTCGGCCAGCGCCGCCGCCTCCGCCGCCGCCTCAGCCGCCGGGTCGTTGTCGGCATCGGCATCCGCCGACGCACTCGCCGAAGCGCTCGCGTTCACGTCCGCATCGGCGTCCGAGTCAGCCGCCACGCCGGGGTCGGCACCCGGATCCGGATCGGCACCCGCGTCGGGGTCGGCGTCGGCCGCACCCTCCACACTGGCATCGGCCGAGGCGTCCTCGCTCGATGACGCGTCCGCGGCGACCGCAGCAGCGGCCTCGGCCGCCGAGGCGTTGTCGGCGTCCGCATCGGCCGAGCTGGCGTTGGTGGCGTCGGCGTTCGCGACCGCCTCGGCCTCACTGGTCGAGGTCGCCGCAGCCTGGGCCGCCGCGTTCGGGTCGGCCTCCACATCGGCCGAGGCGTCGCTGGAGGCGTCGTCGGTGGCTGCCGCCTCAGCGGCCGCGGTGGCATCGGCATCAGCAGCCGCGCTCGCCGTGGTCGTCGCGTCGGCGAGCGCTGCGGCCTCCGCGGCGGCCTGGGCGGCCGGGTCGTTGTCGGCATCGGCCTCGGCGGAGGCCGCGGCCGCGGCGCTGGCGTTGAGGTCACCCTCGACATCGGCGTCGGTGGTGGCGTCCGCATCGTCGGATGCGCTGGCCTCGGCCGAGGCGTCAGAGGACGAGGTGGCGTCCGCGGCCACCGAGGCCGCGGCCTGGGCAGCGGCGTCGTTGTCGTCGTCGGCGGTCGCCGTCGAGGCGGCGCTGGCGTCGGCGTTCAG
>NZ_QPKK01000416.1 GCF_003344635.1 Desertihabitans aurantiacus | reverse complement strand
ACAGGTGTGACCTCCTTGCCATTGTCACCAGACAAATGGAATGTATTATACATTCAAAACTAGATAGTAAGTAAAATGATTTTGCGTCGCAAAACATAAATTTTGATTAAGTCTTCGATCGATTAGTATTCGTCAGCTCCACGTGTCACCACGCTTCCACCTCGAACCTATTAACCTCATCATCTTTGAGGGATCTTATAACCGAAGTTGGGAAATCTCATCTTGAGGGGGGCTTCATGCTTAGATGCTTTCAGCACTTATCCCGTCCATACATAGCTACCCAGCTATGCCGTTGGCACGACAACTGGTACACCAGAGGTATGTCCATCCCGGTCCTCTCGTACTAAGGACAGCTCCTCTCAAATTTCCTACGCCCACGACGGATAGGGACCGAACTGTCTCACGACGTTCTGAACCCAGCTCGCGTACCGCTTTAATGGGCGAACAGCCCAACCCTTGGGACCGACTACAGCCCCAGGATGCGATGAGCCGACATCGAGGTGCCAAACCTCCCCGTCGATGTGAACTCTTGGGGGAGATAAGCCTGTTATCCCCGGGGTAGCTTTTATCCGTTGAGCGATGGCCCTTCCATGCGGAACCACCGGATCACTAAGTCCGTCTTTCGACCCTGCTCGACTTGTAAGTCTCGCAGTCAAGCTCCCTTATGCCTTTACACTCTATGAATGATTTCCAACCATTCTGAGGGAACCTTTGAGCGCCTCCGTTACCTTTTAGGAGGCGACCGCCCCAGTCAAACTGCCCACCTGACACTGTCTCCCACCACGATAAGTGGTGCGGGTTAGAAAGCCAACACAGCTAGGGTAGTATCCCACCAATGCCTCCACGTAAGCTAGCGCTCACGTTTCAAAGGCTCCTACCTATCCTGTACAAGCTGTGCCGAATTTCAATATCAGGCTACAGTAAAGCTCCACGGGGTCTTTCCGTCCTGTCGCGGGTAACCTGCATCTTCACAGGTACTATGATTTCACCGAGTCTCTCGTTGAGACAGTGCCCAAATCGTTACGCCTTTCGTGCGGGTCGGAACTTACCCGACAAGGAATTTCGCTACCTTAGGACCGTTATAGTTACGGCCGCCGTTTACTGGGGCTTCGATTCGTAGCTTCGCAGAAGCTAACTACTCCTCTTAACCTTCCAGCACCGGGCAGGCGTCAGCCCCTATACATCACCTTACGGTTTAGCAGAGACCTGTGTTTTTGATAAACAGTCGCTTGGGCCTATTCACTGCGGCTCTTCTGGGCGTTAACCCTAAAGAGCACCCCTTCTCCCGAAGTTACGGGGTCATTTTGCCGAGTTCCTTAACGAGAGTTCGCTCGCTCACCTTAGAATTCTCATCTTGACTACCTGTGTCGGTTTGCGGTACGGGCACCTGTTATCTATCTAGAGGCTTTTCTTGGCAGTGTGAAATCAACGACTCGAGGAAACAATTTCCTCTCCCCATCACAGCTTGACCTTATGAGTGCCGGATTTGCCTAACACTCAGTCTTACTGCTTGGACGTGCAATCCAATAGCACGCTTCGCCTATCCTACTGCGTCCCCCCATCGATTAAAACGATACTAGGTGGTACAGGAATATCAACCTGTTATCCATCGCCTACGCCTGTCGGCCTCAGCTTAGGACCCGACTAACCCAGAGCGGACGAGCCTTCCTCTGGAAACCTTAGTCAATCGGTGGACGGGATTCTCACCCGTCTTTCGCTACTCACACCGGCATTCTCACTTCTAAGCGCTCCACATGTCCTTGCGATCATGCTTCGACGCCCTTAGAACGCTCTCCTACCATTGTCCTACGGACAATCCACAGCTTCGGTAATATGTTTAGCCCCGGTACATTTTCGGCGCAGTGTCACTCGACTAGTGAGCTATTACGCACTCTTTAAATGATGGCTGCTTCTAAGCCAACATCCTAGTTGTCTGGGCAACGCCACATCCTTTTCCACTTAACATATATTTTGGGACCTTAGCTGGTGGTCTGGGCTGTTTCCCTTTCGAACACGGACCTTATCACCCATGTTCTGACTCCCAAGTTAAATTGATTGGCATTCGGAGTTTGTCTGAATTCGGTAACCCGAGAAGGGCCCCTCGTCCAAACAGTGCTC
>NZ_QPKK01000415.1 GCF_003344635.1 Desertihabitans aurantiacus | reverse complement strand
GGCCGCGGCGGTCTGAGCCCGCGCCCGGGGACGACGCGACCCCGGCCCCGCGCGGGGCGGGACCGGGGTCGGGTGCGGGCGGTGCGGCTCAGGCCAGGGTGACGGCGCGGGCGGCGGCCTCATCGATCCGCTGCTGCGCGCGGGCGTACAGCAGACCGGTGGTGAACGCGTTGTGGCCGCTGCGGGCCCCCAGGGCGGCGTGCTCGCGCAGGAACTCGGTGACGACGACGTCGTCCTGCACCGCGCCCAGCACCTCCTGGGCCTTCTTGGCGCTCTTGCGGTGCTTGTCGGCCGATCCGAGGTCGGCCAGCAGCTCGGCGGCGTAGCGCCACCGCTTGGCCGCCTTGCGGGCCGAGTGCAGCGAGTCGGGGTGCGCCTCGGCGGCCTCGATCCGGCGCCGGACGCGGCGACGGGCCTTCTTCAGCACGGTGGCGGGGTCCGAGCCATCCAGCGTCGGCGGCTCCGTGCGCCAGCGGGTCAGCTGGGCCACGGCCCGGCCCCAGCGCTCGTCCTGGCGGGCCTCGGCGACGGCGTCCAGGGCCTGGCGGCGGCGGACACCGAGCTCCTCCTGCACCTCCCGGCGGACCGGGCCGAGCACCAGCGTCTCGGGCAGGGAGTCGATCTCGGTCAGCAGACGGTCCAGCAGCACGTCGGCGTCCCGGACGTGGCCGAGCGCGACGGCGACGAAGCGCAGGTCGTCGTCGAGGCCCTCGGTGCCCGGGAACGAGCCGGCGAAGGTGCGCAGGGTGGCGCGCAGCCGGCGCAGCGAGGTGCGGGTCTCGTGGATGACCTCGACGCTGGCGCTCTCCTCCAGCTGGGCGAGACCCTCCAGGGCGCGGTCGGCGTACTGGCGGACGTAGTCGGACAGGGGGTCGTTGGCAGTCATCGAGCTCCTTTCAGCCCTCCAGGATGCCAGGCCCCGTCCAGCGGCGGTCCACCGGTGGTCCTCCTGCCGGCGGGGCCACCCCGCGCGGGAGCCCTCAGCGCAGCCGGTCGAGGGGGACGGTGCGGAACGTCAGCGTCTGGGACGGACGCTCCGGGCCGGTCTCGCAGAGCAGGCCGACCGCGGCGTCCAGGGCCACCAGGTCGGAGTAGCCGGCCGGGTCGGGGGAGAGGGTGAGCGCCCGGGTGAAGCGGCGCCCGCCGTCCGCGCTCACCCACAGCGCCATCGCGCGTCGGGCGCGCGGGTCGGACGGCCCCGACAGCACCAGCAGACCGTCGACGGCGACCACGGCGGCCTGCACCACCGGGAGGTCGTCGAGGTCGGGTTGGCGGGTGTAGGGCGTCCGGGCGGTCTCGCCGCCGTCGTCGGACCACATCTGCAGCCGGTTCCCCGGGCCGTCGCCGCGCTGGTCGCGACTGGTCAGGTAGAGGGTGCCGTCGTCGAGCTCGACCACCTGGCTCTCGTTCGGGTTGGCGCCGTCGGCGCCGGGGTCGACCAGCCCGACGTGCCAGCTGCGGCCGCCGTCGTCGGAGCACATCAGGTGGCCGCCGTAGTGGTGCTGCTCCGCGCCGGTGTCGTCGGAGCCGGGGGCGGGGGAGGCGCTGTGGTTGGCGGGCACCACCAGCCGGCCGCGGTGCGGGCCGGAGCGCAGCGCGATCGCGTGGCCGGGACCGGTGGCGTACCAGCGCCAGCCCTCGCGGCGCACCTGGTCGGTGATCTCGGTGGGTGCCGTCCAACCCAGCCCGTCGTCGCTGCTGCGCTGCACGTGGACGGTGCGCGGGGCGGCGTGACCGGTGAGGATGGCCTCCTCCTCGGCGTCGCCGGCGTTGGCGCAGGTGAGCAGCACGACGTCGCCGCTGGTCGGGTCGACCACCGGGCACGGGTTGCCAACGGTGTGCCCCTCGCCGCGGCGGACGACCAGCAGCGGTCCCCAGCTGCGTCCGCCGTCGGCCGAGCGGCGCAGCACCACGTCGATCTCCCCGGCGTCGGCGCCACCGGCCACGCGTCCCTCGGCGAAGGCGAGCAGCGTGCCGGCCGGGGTGCGGAGCAGGGCCGGGATGCGGAAGGTGTGGTAGCCGTCGGTCCCGGAGCGGAACGGCACCGAGACGACATCGTCGGCGGTGAGCTCCGCGCTCGCGCGGGCTGCGGCCGACTCGAGCCGGGCTCGGACCAGGGCG
>NZ_QPKK01000414.1 GCF_003344635.1 Desertihabitans aurantiacus | reverse complement strand
CGCCCGCCGCGGGACGCGGCGGGCCGCCACCGCTCGCCCCGGTGCCCCGGTGCGCGACCCCCCGCGTGCGAGACTGCCGGCCGTGACCCCCGCACCGCACGGCCCGGCACGCCGGACCGCCCGGCCGGAGGTCGCCCGCGCCGCGGAGCAGGCGCTGCTGCCGCTGCGACCGCTGACCGTCGGGGAGGTGCTCGACGCCGCCTTCGCGGTGGTGCAGCGCGATGTCACCACGGTGCTCGCCCCGCCGCTCGGGCTGGCGGTGCTGCTCGGGGTGGAGCTGGGTGGGCTGTGGCTGCTGTGGCACGCGCTGGCCAGCACCTCCGACGTGCTGGCCTGGGTGGTGGTCGTGCTGCTCGGGCTGCTGGGGGTGGTCGTCGGCTACCTGCTGGCGGTCTGGGTGGCGGCGGTGGTCAGCCGGGTCTGCCTGCGCACCGTCCTCGGGGAGGGGTTCGCACCGGCCACCACCCCGGTCACCTGGCGCTCCAGCCGTCGGCTGCTGCTGCCCGCGACCGGGCTGGCTCTGCTGGCGGTGCCGCTGTCGGCGGCGCTGGGCTGGGTGCTGTCGCTGGTGCAGCTGGTGGTCGTGCCGTTCGCCCTGGTCGAGGACCCGCTCTGGGCCGGGGTGGGCTCGGTGGTGGCGGCGGTCCTGATGGCCGCGCTGAGCTGCTGGGCGGTGTCCTACCTGGTGCTGGCGGTGCCCTGCTACGCGCTGGAGGGTGCCACCGCGCCGGACTGGGTCGGACGTCCGCACCGCCCGACCTCGGTGCCCGGGGCGTTCGGACGGGCCGTCCAGCTGGTCGGTATCCGGCAGGCGCTCCGCGCGACGGCGGTCACCGCGGCCGGCGTCGGACTGGTCGGGCTGGTCGGCGGGCTGGCCCTCGTGGCGCTGGTCTCGGCCACCGGCGTCTACGGCCCGGTGCTGGGGCTCGACCTCGACACGGCGCTGTTCCTGGTCGAGCGTCCGGGCACCTGGTACGTGCTGGCGGGCGGCTACCTGATGACGCTGGTCGCCGCGCTGCCCTTCGGGGCGGCCTTCCAGACCGTGCTCTACCTCGACCTGCGGATGCGCAGCGAGGGCCTCGACCTCGCGCTGCGCTTCGACTGCCTCGACCCGCCGCAGCCGCAGGGACGCCCGTGAGCGTCCCGCGCCTGCTGCCACCCCTCGACGTCCCGATCGCCATCGGGCGCGAGGAGGCGCGCCGGCGCGCGGCCGAGGAGCTCGGGGTGCCCCTCGACCAGCCGGCCGAGCCGGGCTGGCTGGACCGGCTCGTGGAGCGGCTGGTGCTGGTGGCCGAGGACCTCGCCGACCGGTCCGCCGCGCTGGTCGAGCGGGTGCTGCGCTGGCTGGGTGAGGTGGTGCGCCGGCTCACCGACCTCTCCCCCGGCGCGGGCGGGGACGCCGGCGGCGGGCTGTGGCCCACCGTGCTGGTGGTGCTCGGCGTGGCCGGGCTGGCGCTGCTGGTGTGGCGGGTCGGGCTGCCCCGGCTGAACCGCACGGTGGGTGATGCGGAGGTGCGCACCGAGGCCGGGGTCAGCCCGCAGGAGTACCGCTCGCTGGCCGAGCGGGCCGCCGCCCGCGGCGACCTGCTGACCGCGGTGCTGGAGGAGTTCCGCGCGATGGTGCGCGGGCTGGAGGAGCTGACGGTGATCGACCCGCGGCCCAGCCGCACCGCGCTGGAGGTGGCCTGGCGGGCCGCCGAGGCCGTCCCGGAGGCCGAGGCGGACCTGCGCTCGGCAGCCACGCTGTTCAACGAGGTGGCCTACGGACGCCGGGCCCCCAGCCCCGAGCGCTGGCAGCAGCTGCGCACCCTGTCCGAGGCGGTGCTGGGAGCCGCCGGACGGGCCGACCTCAGCCGGGTGCCCGGATGAGCGCGGCGCGGACCCGACGCCGGTGGCGCCGGCCGGTGCTGCTGCTGGCGGCGGCGCTGCTGGTGCTGCTCGGCACCGGCTGGCTGGTCGACGTGCTGCGCGGCGTCCCGGGCGACCCGGGCTCGGACCGGGACCAGGGCGCGTCGGCGCTGCGCCGGCTGGTCGAGGCCGAGGGCGTGGACGTCCGGGTGGCGGGGTCGGTGCCCTCGGCCGCCCGGGACGCCGCGGCCCCCCACACCCTCGTCGTGCACGCCGCCGACCGG
>NZ_QPKK01000413.1 GCF_003344635.1 Desertihabitans aurantiacus | reverse complement strand
CGGAGACGCCGACGGCGCACCCCCGGGTGGGGGTGCGCCGTCGTCGCTCGGGGACCTCGGTCAGTCGCGGGGCTTCTCGCGCATCTCGTAGGTCTCGATGATGTCGCCGATCCGGATGTCGGAGTAGTTGGCGATGGTCAGACCGCACTCGAAGCCCTCGCGGACCTCGGTGACGTCGTCCTTCTCCCGCCGCAGCGAGGCGATGGACGACTCGTGCACGACCACCCCGTCACGGAGCAGACGGGCCGAGGCGTTCCGGCGCATGATGCCGCCGGTGACCATGCACCCGGCGATGATGCCGGCACGCGAGGAGCGGAAGATCTCGCGGATCTCCGCGGTGCCCAGCTGGGCCTCCTCGTAGATCGGCTTGAGCATCCCCTTCAGCGCGGCCTCGATCTCGTCGATGGCGTCGTAGATCACCGAGTAGTAGCGGATGTCCACGTTCTCGCGGTCCGCCATCTCGGTGGCCTTGCCCTGCGCCCGGACGTTGAAGCCGATGACCACCGCACCGGAGGCGGCCGCCAGCGAGACGTTGGTCTCGGTGATGGCACCGACCCCGCGGTCGATCACCCGCAGCGAGACCTCCTCGCCGACGTCGATCTTGCTCAGCGCGTCCTCCAGGGCCTCCACCGAGCCCGAGCCGTCACCCTTGAGGATGAGCAGCAGCTCGCTGGTCTCGCCCTTCTCCATCTGCTCGAACAGCTGGTCGAGCGTCTTGCGGCGGGCACCGGCGGCCTGGGCGGCCATCCGGAGCCGGGCCTCGCGACGCTCGGCGATCTGCCGGGCCATCCGGTCGTCGTTGACGACGATGAAGCTGTCGCCCGCGCCGGGGACGGCGGTCAGACCGAGCACCTGCACCGGCGTCGACGGCAGCGCCTCGTCGAGGGTGTTGCCGTTGTCGTCGATCAGCGCCCGGACCCGGCCGTGGGCCGGACCGCAGACGATGGAGTCGCCGACCCGCAGGGTGCCCCGCTGGACCAGCACCGTGGCCACCGGGCCACGGCCCTTGTCGAGGTGCGCCTCGACCGCCACGCCCTGGGCGTCCATGTCGGGGTTGGCCCGCAGGTCGAGCGCGGCGTCGGCGGTCAGCACGATCGCCTCCTGCAGCTCGTCCAGACCCTGACCGGTGACCGCGGAGACGTCGACGAACATCGTCTCGCCGCCGTACTCCTCGGGGACCAGGCCGTACTCGGTGAGCTGGCCGCGGACCTTGGACGGGTCCACGCCCTCCTTGTCGACCTTGTTCACCGCGACCACGACCGGCACGTCGGCCGCCGTGGCGTGGTTGAGGGCCTCGATGGTCTGCGGCATCACACCGTCGTCGGCGGCGACCACCAGCACGGCGATGTCGGTCGCCTTCGCACCACGGGCACGCATGGCGGTGAACGCCTCGTGACCCGGGGTGTCGATGAAGGTGATCTTGCGCTCGACCTCGTCGACCTCGGTCTCGATCTGGTAGGCGCCGATGTGCTGGGTGATGCCACCGGCCTCGCCGGCCACCACGTTGGAGCGCCGGAGCGCGTCCAGCAGCTTCGTCTTTCCGTGGTCGACGTGACCCATCACGGTGACGACCGGCGGACGGGCCGCCAGGTCGGACTCGTCGCCCTCGTCCTCGCCGAACTCGATGTCGAAGCTCTCCAGCAGCTCCCGGTCCTCGTCCTCGGGGGAGACGACCTGGATGTCGTAGTTGAGCTCCGAGCCCAGCAGCTGCAGGGTCTCGTCGTTCACCGACTGGGTGGCGGTGACCATCTCACCGAGGTGGAACAGGGCCTGCACCAGCGACGCCGGCTCGGCACCGATCTTCTCGGCGAGGTCGGTCAGCGAGGCGCCGCGGGCGAGCCGGATGGTGGAGCCGTCGCCCTTGCGGACGCTCACGCCGCCGAAGCTCGGCGCCTCCATCTGGTCGAACTCTTGACGACGCTGCTTCTTCGACTTCCGACCGCGGCGCGACGGACCACCGGGACGCCCGAAGGCGCCCTGGGTGCCACCACCGCTGCGACCACCGCGACCGCGGGGGCCGCCACCGCCCATCGGCGGACCGCCGAAGCCACCGGGGCCACGACCGCCACCACCACCGGGGCCGCCGCGACCGCGACCGGCACCGGGGCCGCCACGACCGCGCTGGGCCGGCGCACCGAGCTGTCCGGAGGACTGCTTGGGCATCAT
>NZ_QPKK01000412.1 GCF_003344635.1 Desertihabitans aurantiacus | reverse complement strand
GGGTGGGTGTGGAAGATCGGTGGGTGTCGTGGGGGTGGGCTGGGCACACTGTTGGGTCCTGAGGGATCAGCTGCACCGTGGTGGTGTGGGTGGTTGCTTCAAGGCGGGCTTCTTGGTCTGCTCCCGTGTGGGGGTGGGGTGGGGGGTGGCTGCTGGTGTGTTGAGAACTTCACAGTGGGCGCGAGCATCTTTGTAGGTGTATCAGATTTGTCTTGTAGTGGTGTTGTGTGTGTTGACAAGCTACTAAGGGCAGTCGGTGGATGCCTTGGCACCAAGAGCCGATGAAGGACGTGGGAACCTGCGATAAGCCCCGGGGAGTTGGTAAACGAGCGTTGATCCGGGGATGTCCGAATGGGGAAACCTCGAAGGGAACCGGAGTCATGTCCGGCGACCCCTGCCTGAATGTATAGGGCAGTGGGAGGGAACGCGGGGAAGTGAAACATCTCAGTACCCGCAGGAAGAGAAAACAACAGTGATTCCGTCAGTAGTGGCGAGCGAACGCGGAAGAGGCCAAACCGTATGTGTGTGAGAGCTGACAGGCGTTGCATGTGCGGGGTAGTGGGGCCATCTTGATCGGGCTGTTGACCGGTCGAGGAGCAGGATCGTTGAAGTTGAAGTGTTCTGGGAAGGCACGGCATAGCGGGTAATACCCCCGTAGGCGTAAGACGATCTCTCCTGGATGTCACCCCAAGTAGCACCCAACTCCTGGAATTGGGTGTGAATCTGGCGGGACCACCCGCTAAGCCTAAATACTCCTTGGTGACCGATAGCGGACAAGTACCGTGAGGGAAAGGTGAAAAGTACCCCGGGAGGGGAGTGAAATAGTACCTGAAACCGACTGCCTACAATCCGTCGGAGCCTCCTTGTGGGGTGACGGCGTGCCTTTTGAAGAATGAGCCTGCGAGTTAGTGGTACGTGGCGAGGTTAACCCGTGTGGGGAAGCCGTAGCGAAAGCGAGTCCGAATAGGGCGTTTGAGTCGCGTGCTCTAGACCCGAAGCGGAGTGATCTATCCATGGCCAGGTTGAAGCGTCGGTAAGACGTCGTGGAGGACCGAACCCACCAGGGTTGAAAACCTGGGGGATGAGCTGTGGATAGGGGTGAAAGGCCAATCAAACTCCGTGATAGCTGGTTCTCCCCGAAATGCATTTAGGTGCAGCGTCGTGTGTTTCTTGCCGGAGGTAGAGCACTGGATAGTCTAGGGGGCCCAACAGCTTACCGAAATTAGCCAAACTCCGAATGCCGGTAAGTGAGAGCGCGGCAGTGAGACTGTGGGGGATAAGCTTCATAGTCGAGAGGGAAACAGCCCAGATCACCAGCTAAGGCCCCTAAGCGGTAACTAAGTGGAAAAGGATGTGGAGTTGCGGAGACAACCAGGAGGTTGGCTTGGAAGCAGCCACCCTTGAAAGAGTGCGTAATAGCTCACTGGTCAAGTGATTCTGCGCCGACAATTTAGCGGGGCTCAAGTTATCCGCCGAAGCTGTGGCATTCACGCGTGTACCTGAACTTTGGTTCCAGGTGTGTGGATGGGTAGGGGAGCGTCGTGTGTGCGAAGAAGCGTCGGGGTGACCCGGGCGTGGAGTGCACACGAGTGAGAATGCAGGCATGAGTAGCGAATGACGGGTGAGAAACCCGTCCGCCGAATAACCAAGGGTTCCAGGGTCAAGCTCATCTGCCCTGGGTCAGCCGGGACCTAAGGCGAGGCCGACAGGCGTAGTCGATGGACAACGGGTTGATATTCCCGTAGCCGGTGTAACAACGATCCTGCCGAGGCGCGTGATGCTAAGAACGGAAGTCTGCACGGATCCTTCGGGTGATGTGTGGGTGACTCTTCGACCCGATCGTGTAGTAGGCAAGCTGCGGAGGGACGCAGGAAGGTAGCCCATCCCGGGTGGTGGTAGTCCCGGGCTAAGCCTGTAGGGCGGGGTGCAGGGAAATCCGCACCCCATACAGCCTGAGAGGGGATGGCTCTGCCACGTCAGTGGTGGAGTGGGTGATCCTATGCTGCCGAGAAAAGCTTCGTGAGCGAGTTGTGAGCCGCCCGTACCCTAAACCGACACAGGTGGTTAGGTAGAGAATACCAAGGCGATCGAGATCATCGTGGTTAAGGAACTCGGCAAAATGCCCCCGTAACTTCGGGATAAGGGGGACCTGATACGTGTAGACCTTTACGG
>NZ_QPKK01000411.1 GCF_003344635.1 Desertihabitans aurantiacus | reverse complement strand
TCGCCAGCCGTGGTGACTACGACGGCACCACCTGGACCATCGGTGAGCTGGCCGCTGGTGAGGTCGTGACGCTGGTGATCGATGTGACGGTGGAGCCTGCGGCCGATGGGACCATCGTGACCAACGTGGCCCAGCTGTCGGGCAATGGTCGGGAGATCGCCGATGACCCGAAGAACCCGGGCAAGGATGGTGGTCGTAACACCAGCCCCGATGATGGCTATGACGAGGTCGACATCACCGTCCGCTCCGGGGATCCGGTGCTGGACAAGAAGGTGCTGCTGCCGGGGGAGAGCCTCGATGATGCCGGTGAGGTCAGCGACACCCTGTATGACGAGGACGGGAACCCGCAGCCTCGTGAGGTGTCGGCCGGTGAGGTGATCCAGTACGGGATCGTCGTGAAGGGTCACGAGGAGTTCCCTGCCAGCGAGGTGTTCGTGGAGGACGCGCTGCCGGCTGGGATCACCTACGCCGGTGACTACGTCGCCAGCCGTGGTGAGTACGACGGCACCACCTGGACCATCGGTGACCTGGCCGCCGGTGAGACGGTCACCTTGGTGATCGATGTGACGGTCGAGCCGGCCGAGGAGGGCACGGTCATCACGAACGTGGCCCAGCTGTCCGGGAACGGTCGGGAGATCGCCGATGACCCGAAGAACCCGGGTCGCGATGGTGGTCGTAACACCAGCCCCGATGATGGCTATGACGAGGTCGACATCACCGTCCGCGCCGGTGCTCCGACGCTGGACAAGAAGGTGCTGCTGCCCGGGGAGAGCCTCGATGATGCCGGTGAGGTGACCGACACCCTCTACGACGAGAACGGGAACCCGCAGCCGCGTCAGGTGCAGGTCGGTGATGAGATCCAGTACGGGATCGTGGTCAAGGGTCACGACACCGACCCTGCGGTCGATGTCGCGGTCGAGGACGTGCTCCCGGTCGGGGTCGCCTACGCCGGTGACTACGAGGCGAGCCGTGGTGAGTACGACGGCAGCACCTGGACCATCGGTGATCTGGCCGCGGGTGAGGTGGTCACGCTGGTGATCGATGTGACGGTCGATGATGTCGCGGCGGGGGAGATCGTCACCAACGTGGCCCAGCTGTCGGCCAACGGTGAGGAGGTCGCCGACGACGGTCAGCGTGAGGGCCGCAACACCGACCCCAGCGATGGCTGGGACGCGGTCGACATCACCGTGGGCGACCTCGGCGGTGAGGAGCTGCCCGACAGCGACGAGGGCCCGCAGGATGGGTCCGCGCCGGGTGGTCAGCTGCCCGATACCGGTGCACCGGCAGTGCTGCTGCCGCTGCTGGCCGGACTGGCCCTGGCCGGAGCCGGCACGACGCTGGTGATCCGCCGCCGCCGGGCAACGGGTCTGTGACCCTGACCCGCTAGCACCCAACTGCAGGGGTGCCGGACACGCGAACCGCGTGACCGGCACCCCTGCCGCCGTTCCCGGACGAACGCACGAGCGGCCCACTGGCTGTGCCGACGTCGGGGCTCGGCGCCGTTCGTGCTGGCACGGCGCGGTCCTTGCTGCATCTCCTGGGGCCGCGCATGCGGAACCACCGACCGCGTGGACGCGCCGGGGCCCGGTTGACGCAGTCGCACAGGTGTTCGATTATGAGGAGGTGGGTGCCGCTGCTTCTTCGCTGACCGGGTCGGTCCGTGCCGACCGGATCGCCGAGCTGCAGCAACGCGTGCACCAGATGCAGGGGACCGCGCTCTCCCAGCCGGTGCCCACCCTGCCCGCCCTGCAGCCGCTGCTCACCCTCCGCACCGGCGCCAGCTACGCGGTGGACTCCCCGGCCCTGGCGATGGCGCTGATGGCCGGGCCCTCGGCGGCCGGTTGGTGGTCGGCCGTGGTCGGGCTCCCCGAGCTCGGCATCGAGGCCGCGGCCGCCCTCGGGGTGGCGCTGGAGCGCACGGTGCTGGTGCCCGACCCCGGAGCGGCCTGGCTGAACGTGGTGGCGACCCTGGCCGAGGTGCTACCGGTGGTGGTCACCCGCCCGCCGGCCGCGGTGGGTCAGCACGACGCCGCCCGGCTCACCGCCCGGCTGCGCCAGCGCGGGGCGGTGCTGATCGCCCTCGGCGACTGGCCGCGGGCCGACGCCCGGCTCCGGGTGGTCCGCTCCCGCTGGTCGGGGATCGGGGCCGGGCACGGCCACCTGGCCGGTCGGGTGCT
>NZ_QPKK01000410.1 GCF_003344635.1 Desertihabitans aurantiacus | reverse complement strand
CGCGCCGGCCGGCTGAGGGGGTCGCTGACCGCGCTGCTGCGCCCCACCCGGCACCAGCTCGTGCTGGGCGTCGTGCTCGGGCTGGTGGCGATGGGCGTGGTCATGCAGCTGCGGGCCCAGGGCGAGCAGCAGGGCTTCGCCAGCGCCCGCCGCGCCGACCTCATCCAGCTGCTCGACGGGCTGTCGGCCGAGACCCGGCGGCTGGAGGACGAGCTCAGCACGCTGGAGAGCACCCGCCGAGAGCTGGAGTCCGGCGCCGGGGCCGAGCAGGCGGCCCGCGAGGAGGCCACCCGGCGGCGCGACGAGCTGGCCATCCTGGCCGGCACCGCGCCGGCCGAGGGGCCGGGCATCCGGCTGCGGATCACCGACCCCGAGGGCAGGGTCGGCTCCCAGGTGATGCTGAACGCGGTGGAGGAGCTGCGCGACGGCGGCGCGGAGGTGATCGAGATCAACGACTCGATCCGCGTCGGCGGCTCCACCTGGTTCGCCGACGGCCCGGACGGCCTGCTGGTCGACGGCCAGGTGGTCACCACCCCGATCACCGTGGAGGTGGTCGGCGACCCCGTCGCCCTGGAGGGAGCGGTCCGCTTCCGCGGCGGGCTGGTCAGCCAGATCAGCGGCCCGCAGGTGGGCGGCGACGTCCGGGTCACCCAGTCCGACCTGCTGGAGATCGACAGCGTCCGGCCGGCCGAGGACTTCCAGCACGCCGAACCGGTCGAGCCACCGCGCTGAGCCCGTCCCGACGCCCGGTCCCGGCCGGCCTCGCGGCGCGGCGTGGTCGGTGGCTTCGACCTCGACGTGACGGTTAGGGTGATCGGTGAACGTGGCTCCGCCCCCGGAGCGGGGGTCGGCCACGGCGACCGCCGACCGAAGGAGCGCCAGATGCCCGGCTTCCCCGAGGACCTGAAGTACACCGCCGAGCACGAGTGGGTGCGCACCGGCAACGCCGGTGTCGTCCGGGTGGGCATCACCAGCTACGCGGCCGAGCAGCTCGGGGACATCGTCTACATCTCCCTGCCCGAGGTGGGGGAGGCGGTCGCGGTCGGCGACGCGGTCGGCGAGCTCGAGTCGACCAAGAGTGTGTCCGACGTCTTCGCCCCGCTGCCCGGGGTCGTCTCGGCGGTCAACTCCCAGCTCGACGAGGCGCCCGAGACGGTCGGCAACGACCCCTACGGCGACGGGTGGCTGTTCGAGCTCGAGCTCGACGCGGACGCCGACCTCGACACGCTGCTGGACGCCGACGGGTACGCCGCCGAGACGGGGGCCTGACCCGATGGTCTACTGCCACCACTGCGGACACCCCAACCCGCGCGACGCGAACTTCTGCGCCCGGTGCGGCGAGCGGCTGAGCAAGCTCGACCCCGAGCCGGCGCCCGGCCGGGAGTCGCCGGTGGACGGCGACACCACCACCGTCATCGGCATGGTCGGCGAGGACCCGGACGCGCCCGAGCTCGACCCCGACCAGCAGGCCGCCCTGCAGGCGCTGCCGCAGGGCTCGGCGCTGCTCATCGTGCAGTGGGGGCCGGGGGCCGGGTCGCGCTACCTCATCGACTCCGACACCCAGACCATCGGACGCCACCCGCGCTCCGACGTCTTCCTCGACGACATCACCGTCTCCCGCCACCACGTCACCCTGCAGCGCTCGGAGGGCCGGGTGGTGGTGACCGACCAGGGCAGCCTCAACGGCACCTACGTCAACCGCCGGCTGATCGAGGGCCCGACCCCGCTCAACCCCGGCGACGTCCTGCAGATCGGCAAGTTCCGGATGGTCTACCACGTCAGCCCCCGGGGGCTCTCCTGACCGTGCCCGAGGCCACGGACTGATGGCCGCCCAACGCAGCATCGGCCAGGTGCTCGCCGTGCTCAAGAGCCAGTTCCCCGACGTCTCCATCTCCAAGATCCGCTTCCTGGAGTCGGAGGGTCTGGTGGCCCCGGAGCGCGCCCCCTCGGGCTACCGCAAGTACTCCGAGGCCGACATCGAGCGGCTGCGCTACATCCTGCGGGTGCAGAAGGACCACTACCTGCCGCTCAAGGTGATCCGGGAGCACCTGGAGCAGATGGACCGCGGGCTCGCCCCGCCGCCGATCCCCGACCCCCGGCCGGCCGGCCCGCCACCCGGGCTCGGCGCGGCCCAGCCCGCCGCGGAGGGACGTCCGGGGACGGCCGGCCAGGCGCCGGCCCAGCC
>NZ_QPKK01000041.1 GCF_003344635.1 Desertihabitans aurantiacus | reverse complement strand
CGGCTCCGCGCGGCCCGCGGCCGGGCGTCCGTCGGTGCGGCCCGAGGGCGGCAGCACCGCCGCGGTGAACCCCAGCCGGGCCGCCTCGGCGACCCGCCGGTCGGCCGAGGGGATACGCCGCAGCTCACCGGCCAGACCCACCTCGCCGAGGGCCACCAGCCCGGTGGGCACCGGCCGGTCGGTGGCCGCCGAGGCCAGCGCCAGCGCCACCGCGAGGTCGGTCGCCGGGTCGGACACCTTGGCCCCGCCGACGGTGGAGACGTAGACGTCGCGGTTGCTCAGCCGGATACCGCAGCGGCGCTCCAGCACGGCCAGGATCATCGACACCCGGGCGCTCTCCAGCCCGTGCGTGGTGCGCCGCGGCACCTGCAGCGCCGAGGGCGCGACCAGGGCCTGGATCTCGGCCAGCAGCGGGCGGCGTCCCTCCATCGTCACGCTGATGCAGGTGCCGGGCACCGGGTCGGCGTGCTGGGAGGTGAACAGCCCCGAGGGGTCGGGCACCTCGACGATGCCCTGCTCGGCCATCTCGAAGCAGCCCACCTCGTCGGCGGGGCCGAAGCGGTTCTTGGTGGCCCGCACCATCCGGAAACCGGAGTGCCGGTCGCCCTCGAAGGCCAGCACCACGTCGACCAGGTGCTCCAGCAGCCGCGGACCGGCGATGGTGCCGTCCTTGGTGACGTGGCCGACGATCACCACCGCCATCCCGCGCCGTTTCGCGACCCGCACCAGCGCGCCGGTGACCTCGCGGATCTGGGTGACCCCGCCCGGGGAGCCCTCCGCCTCCGCGGCCCCGACGGTCTGCACCGAGTCGAGCACCATCAGCGAGGGCGAGACCTCCTCGATGTGGCCGAGGACGGTGCCCAGGTCGGTCTCGGCGGCGAGGTAGAGCTCGTCGACGACCGCCCCGGTGCGCCCGGCCCGGAGCCGCACCTGGGCCGCGGACTCCTCACCGGTGACGTAGAGGGTGCGCCGGCCCGCCCCGGCCCAGCGGGCCGCCACCTCGAGCAGCAGGGTGGACTTGCCGACCCCGGGCTCCCCGGCCAGCAGCAGCACCGCCCCGGGCACCAGCCCGCCGCCGAGCACCCGGTCGAGCTCGCCGATGCCGGTCAGCGTCCGGCTGGCGGCGTCCGCGGCGACGTCGGAGATCGGGACGGCCTTGGCGGTCGGCACCGCGCTCTGCACCGCCTTCAGCCTCGGTGCGCCCTGCTCGACCATCGAGCCCCAGGTCTGGCACTCCCCGCACCGCCCGACCCAGCGCACGCTGCTCCACCCGCACTCGCTGCAGGTGAACCCCGCCCTCGCCGCCTTCGCCATGGCCCCGACAGTAGAGCGCCCCACCGACACCCGCGGCCCGCCCGCGCCGCCGTCCACAACCCGCTCGGCACGTGAGACCGCCGACGGTGGCCGATCCGTCGGTCCGGCGGGTCCCAGAGCGACGGTCTGGGCACAGCGGCGGAATGACCGGGGCACCGATATGGTTGAACGGTCAACCATTGACCAGGAGGAGCACCATGAGCCAGCCGTCCGACCTGCAGCTCGGTCTCGACACCTTCGGCGACGTCACCGTCGACGCCGAGGGCCGTCCGCTGCCGCACCCGCAGGTGATCCGCGACGTGGTCGAGCAGGGGGTGCTGGCCGACCGCGTCGGCGTCGACGCCTTCGGCGTGGGCGAGCACCACCGCGACGACTACGCCGTCTCCGCGCCCGACATCGTGCTGACCGCCATCGCCGCCCGGACCGAGCGGATCACCCTCGGCACCGCGGTCACCGTGCTCAGCTCCGACGACCCGGTGCGCGTCTACGAGCGCTTCGCCACCCTGGACGCCGTCGCCCGCGGCCGGGCCGAGATCACCCTGGGCCGCGGCTCGTTCACCGAGTCGTTCCCGCTGTTCGGCCACGACCTGGCCGACTACGAGACGCTGTTCAGCGAGAAGCTCGACCTGTTCGCCGCGCTGCGCAGCGAGGAGCGGGTGCGCTGGGAGGGCACCTTCCGCCCGCCGCTGGACGCCGAGGTGTTCCCCAAGACCGAGCGGGGGACGCTGCCGGCCTGGATCGGCGTCGGCGGCTCGCCGGAGTCGGTGGTCCGCGCCGCCAACTACGGCATCCCGATGATGCTGGCCATCATCGGCGGCCAGCCCGAGCGGTTCGTGCCCTACGCCGACCTGTACCGGCGGGCGCTGGGGGAGCTGGGACGTCCGGAGCTGCCGCTGGGCGTGCACTCGCCCGGTTTCGTGGCCGACACCGACGAGGAGGCGCGGGAGCTGATGTTCCCGCACTTCAAGGCCAACCGCGACCGGGTCGGCCGCGAACGCGGCTGGGGCCCGACCAGCCGGGCCCAGTTCGAGGCCGAGGCCGACGACGGCGCGGTCTTCGTCGGCTCGCCCGAGACGGTGGCGCAGAAGATCGCCCGGGTGGCCCGGACGCTGGGGCTCAGCCGGTTCGACCTCAAGTACAGCAACGGCCCGATGCCGCACGAGCAGCTCACCCGCGCCATCGAGCTCTACGGGACGCAGGTCATCCCGCGGGTGCGGGAGCTGCTGGCCGCCTGAGAACGGGTCGGGGGGCGGGCACGCAGCGGGTGGTCGCGTGCTCGCCCCCGTCGACAGGCCCAGGACGGCGCTTCGACAGGCTCAGGGCGTTCGGGTCGGGTCTGGCGCGAGGACGCGATCTGCAGCCGCACCGAGCTCAGACGAAGCGGGCGGCCACCTCGAGCACGCGGGCGTTGGCCTCGTCCTCGCCGACGGTGACCCGCAGCCCGGCCGCCGCCAGCGCGACCGGGTCGTCCCCGGTCGGCGGGAACGGTCGGACGGTCAGCGCGGCCCGCTCCAGCTCGGCGGCCCACTCCGCGGTCCGGACCCCGGCGGGCAGCCAGACGAAGTTGCCCTCGCTGTGGGGGACGTCCAGCCCGAGCCCCCGCAGGCCGGCGAGCAGGGACGTCCGGGCCGCCACCAGGGTGTCCACCCGCTCCAGCAGCGCCGCCTCCGCCTCCAGCGAGGCCAGCACCGCCGACTGGGCCACCGAGGACACCCCGAAGGGCAGCGTCACCGCCCGGACGGCCGCAGCCAGCCCGGGCTCGCAGACGGAGTAGCCGACCCGGAAGCCGGCCAGCCCGTAGGCCTTGGAGAAGGTCCGCAGCACGACCACGTTGTCGAAGTCGGCCAGCAGGTCCAGCCCGCGGGCGGCGTCGGGGTCGCGGACGAACTCCACGTAGGCCTCGTCCACCACCACCATGACGTCGCGCGGCACCCGCTCGCAGAAGCGGACCAGCTCGTCGTGGCGCACCACCGGCCCGGTCGGGTTGTTCGGCGTGCACACCAGGACGGCCCGGGTGCGCTCGGTGACCGCGGCGGCCATCGCCTCCAGGTCGTGCTCGGCCCGGTCGGTGAGCGGGACGCCGACGCCGACCGCCCCGGGCAGCCGGATCGCGATCGGGTACGCCTCGAAGGAGCGCCAGGCGTGCACCACCTCATCACCCGGGCCGCACACGGCCTGCAGCAGCTGGTAGAGGACGGCCACCGACCCGGTGCCGAAGGCGATCTGCTCGTCGTCGACCCCCAGCCGGGAGGCCAGCGCGGCGGTGATCGCGGTGTTGCCGGCGTCGGGGTAGCGGTTCATCGCCCCGGCCGCCGCCTGCACCGCCGCCATCACCCCGGGAAGCGGCGGGTAGGGGTTCTCGTTGCTCGACAGCTTGTACGGCGTCAGCCCGGGCGCGGCCTGCGGCGGCCGTCCGGCGCGGTAGACGGGCAGCGCGGCCACGTCGGGCCGGATCCGCACCGGCATCAGCGGGCCCCGCGGGCGTCCGGGCCGCTCATCAGATGGTGACCAGACCGGTCGGGGTGGCGAAGGTGGCCGAGGCGAGCCCGGGCTGACCCGAGGGGTGGTGCCAGCTCAGCGGTATCCCGGGCATCAGCTGCTCGGCCGGGCCGCCGAGCCACTCGGTCAGCCGCTCGGGGCTGCCGGCGAGCTCGATGCCGACCAGCTCGACGTCGGACTGCAGCGCCGCCGGCCGCTCGGACTCGGGGCTGAGCCAGTGGACGAAGAAGGGCAGCTGAGGGTCGCTCTGCAGACCCTTGACGCCGAGCTGGTGCCACAGCAGCACCGTCCCGTCCGGCTGCACCCGCCGGCCCTCCACCGCGGCGCGTCCCAGCCGCTGCTCGAACTGCGGGAGCCGCTCCTCGTCGAGGTGGACCACCCAGCCCAGCCAGCCGCCGCCCTGCTCGGACCGGGCGCGCACGGCCTGGCCGAACGGCGCCTTCTCCGAGGCGGGGTGGTCGAGGACCTCCACCACCTCCAGGTAGAGCGGGCCCCTGAGCGGGATGATCCGGTTGCGGGTGCCGAACCGTGGGTGGAAGCCGCCGTCGACGGAGGCCACCCCCAGCTGCTCGGAGAGCCGGTCGGCGGTGGCCGAGAGCCCGTCGGGTCCGCAGGCGAAGGAGAGATGGTCGACGTGCATGGCCGTCATTGTGGCGAGACCCGGTGCCTACCGGTCGCTTAGGTGCGCCTCACCTGCTGGCCGGGTGGGGCAGGAACCCCTCGGCCTGCTCGCACAGCACGACCAGCTCCTCGTAGGCCGGACGTCCCATCAGCTCGGTCAGCTCGGCCTCGGCGGAGCGGTAGACCGGCTCGGTGCCGACGTGGGCCTCGGTGTTGGACGTGCAGTACCAGTCCAGCTCGTGCCCGCCCGGCCCCCACGCCTCGCGGACGTACTCCCCGATGGTCACCTCGAGGTACTCCGTGCCGTCGGCGCGGGTGACGTCGCGGTAGGTGCGCCGGATCGGCAGCTGCCAGCAGACGTCGGGCTTGGTCTCGGTGACCGG
The DNA here is from genome assembly GCF_003344635.1 of Desertihabitans aurantiacus. Classification (GTDB taxonomy): domain Bacteria; phylum Actinomycetota; class Actinomycetes; order Propionibacteriales; family Propionibacteriaceae; genus Desertihabitans; species Desertihabitans aurantiacus. The sequence continues at coordinate 13,394 of NZ_QPKK01000041.1, read as the reverse complement.
CGTCTGGGTGCGCAGCGCCAGCAGGTGCAGCGCGCAGCCGGCCCCGGCGGGGAAGCCGGGCCGGTTGAGGAACACGCAGGCGCCGTCGACGACCGCGGTCTTGCGCTCGCCGTCCTCGGTCTCCACCCAGTCCGGGCGGGCGTGCTGCCACAGCTCGGGGGTGAGGGCGGCCACCGCCTGGGCGACCCGGCGCTCGTCGTCGTCGGCGGAGAAGTGGGCGCCGAGCGTGCAGCAGCCGTCGTCGGGACGGTCGGCGTAGATCCCGGGGCAGCCGCCGGTCGGCGTCCCGCCCGCGGTGGAGCCGAACAGGCAGGTCCAGCGCGAGGTGAGCCAGGTGAGGTCGCAGCGGAAGACCTGGTCGGCGTCGGCGGGGTCGACCAGCTCCACCCACGCCCGCGGGAACGGCAGCAGCACCTCGGGCACCCGCCCACGATAGGGCGCACCGGAGGGCTAGCGTGCAGGGATGCGAGCCGCGCACGTCATCGTCGACCTCGGGCCCGAGGTGGCCGAAGCCGGCCGGGCCTTCTGGTCCGGCGCCCTCGGCTGGGCCGTCGGGGAGCCCTGGCCCGACCATCCGGAGTTCTGCAGCCTGGAGCCGCCAGGCGGCGCGCCCAGCTGGGTGCACCTGCAGGAGATCGACGCCGGCGCCCGGATCCACATCGACCTGATGGTGGACGAGATGACCGCCGAAGGGGCCCGGCTCGGCGATCTCGGCGCCACCGTGGTCCGGCAGACCGAGCACTGGCTGACGATGCGCTCGCCCGGTGGGATGGAGTTCTGCCTGGTCGGCGCAGGTGCGCCGGAGCCGGGGGCGCGCCCGGCGGTGACGACGTGGCCGGACGGCCACCGCACCCGGTTGGTGCAGGTGTGCATCGACTGCCCGCCGGACCACCACGACGCGGAGACGGCGTTCTGGCGCCAGGCCACCGGCTGGCGCTGGGACGGGGGCGGCGCGGACTCCGAGTTCACCGGCAAGCTCTTCCCCGACCCGTCCTCACCGGTGCAGCTGCTGCTGCAGCGCCTGGGCGAGGACGAGACCGGCCACGCCACCCGCGCCCACATCGATCTCGGCACCGACGACCTGGATGCCGAGGTCGCCCGGCTGGAGCGGGCCGGGGCGCGGCGGCTGTGGCCAGGGGACGGGTTCGTCGCGCTGCGCGACCCGGCCGGGATGGTGTTCTGCGTCACCGGCAACCCGCCGGAGCGGTCCACCGGGGGCTGAGCGGGCGGGCCGGCGTCCGGGCGCCACTACGTTGGGGCCCATGCGCCTGGGAGTGCTCGACGTCGGTTCGAACACCGTCCACCTCCTGGTGGTCGACGCCCGCTCCGGCGGCGCGCCGGTGCCGGCCACCTCCCACTCCCGCCAGCTGCGGATGGCCGAGCACCTCGACGGCGGCTCGCTCTCCGACGACGGGATCGAGTCGCTGGTCGCGATGGTGCGCGACTCCCAGCAGATCGCCGACCGGACCGGCTGCTCCCGGCTGCTGCCCTTCGTCACCAGCGCGCTGCGCGACGCCGACAACTGCGACGAGGTGATCGAGCGGGTGCTGGCCGAGACCGGGGTGCGGCTGGAGGTGCTGTCGGGGGAGGACGAGGCCCGCTGGACCTTCCTCGCGGTCCGCCGCTGGCTCGGCTGGTCGGCCGGCAGCCTCGCGGTGCTCGACATCGGCGGCGGCTCGCTGGAGCTGGCCGCCGGACGCGACGAGTACCCCGACGTGGCGCTCTCGGTGGCCGTCGGTGCGGGACGGACGTCGCGCCGGTTCACCGCCAAGCAGGTGGACAAGATGCGGGTGCACGTGCGCGCCGAGGTCGGTGCGGTGGTCGGTGAGCTGCTGCGGGTCGGTCCCTTCGAACGCGCGGTGGGGACGTCCAAGACGTTCCGCTCGCTGGCGCGGATCGCCGGCGCCGCCCCGCGATCCGAGGGGCCCTACGTGCCACGGCGGCTGACCCTGGCCGACGTCTCCGACTGGGTGGACCGGCTGGCCACGATGAAGCCGGAGAAGCGGGCCGACCTGCCCGGGGTCTCCGAGGGCCGCTCGCACCAGATCCTCGCCGGCGCGGTGGTGGCCGAGGCGGCGATGGAGCTGGCCGGCTTCGACGTCATCGACATCTGCCCGTGGGCGCTGCGCGAGGGCATCATCCTCAACTACCTCGACCACCTGGACGGCGACGCGCGGTGATGCGTGCGCCTGCGCTGGCGCTATCGTCTCGCGGGTGAGCGCCCCTGCTTCCCCGGCCCGCCGTCCCACGGTCGCGCTGTCGACGTCCTCGGTCTACCCCGAGTCCACCGCCAGCGGGTTCGAGCTGGCCGGACGGCTGGGCTACGACGGTGTGGAGGTGATGGTCGGCATCGACCCGGTCGCCTCCGACGTCGACAAGGTCGAGAAGCTGCGCGACTTCCACCAGGTGCCGGTGGTCTCCATCCACGCGCCCACCCTGCTGGTCACCCAGCGCACCTGGGGCTCCGACCCGTGGGAGAAGCTCGAGCGCTCCGCCCGCGCGGCCGTCCAGCTCGGCGCCGACGTGGTCGTCGTGCACCCGCCGTTCCGCTGGCAGCGCGGCTACGCCTCGGGTTTCGAGGCGGGGGTGCGCCGGCTGAACGAGGAGACCGGGGTGAAGTTCTGCGTGGAGAACATGTACCCCTGGCGGACCCCGCGCGGTGAGTTCAAGGCCTACATGCCCGGTTGGGACCCCACCGAGCTCGACTACGAGTACCTCACCCTCGACCTCTCCCACGCCTCCACCGCCCAGACCCAGTCGCTGGACGTGGCCAAGAGCTGGGGCAACCGGCTGCGCCACGTGCACGTCACCGACGGCAAGGGGTCGTTCAAGGACGAGCACCTCAAGCCCGGCTACGGCGACCAGCGCGCCGGTGAGCTGCTGCAGTACCTGGCGAGCTCCGGCTACGACGGGCACGTGGTGCTCGAGATCAACTCCCGCTCGTCCGGGTCGCGGGCCCAGCGCGAGCTCGACCTGGCCGAGTCGCTGGCCTTCATCCGGACCCACCTGGGACAGGACTGAACCCCGGTCGAGGAGACGACAGGAGGACGCGATGGTGCGGACGCTGCTGCTGAAGGCGGCCCGGAACGAGGCGATCAAGGACGCCGCGCTCCGGGTCGGGGTGACCCGCGGGGTGGTCGAGCGGTTCATCGCCGGGGAGGACGCCGAGGACGCGCTGCGGGTCAGCCGCACCCTCGTCGGGCAGGGCCTGCAGGTCAGCGTCGACCACCTCGGTGAGGACACCCGGGCCGCGGACCAGGCCGAGCAGGTGGCGCTGGCCTACCTCGACCTGCTCTCCCGGCTGTCGGAGACTGGGCTGGCGTCCTCGGTGGAGGTGTCGGTCAAGCTCAGCGCGATCGGGCAGCTGCTGCCCGGCAGCGGCGAGCAGCTGGCGCTGGAGCACGCGTCGACGATCTGCGCCGCCGCCCGGGCCGTCGGCTCCGACGTCACCATCGACATGGAGGACCACACCACCACCGACTCGACGCTGGCCATCGTCGCCGAGCTGCGCCGCACCCACCCCAGCACCGGCTGCGTCATCCAGTCCTACCTGCACCGCAGCGAGGCCGACTGCGAGCGGCTGGCCGGCAGCGGCTCGCGGGTGCGGCTGTGCAAGGGCGCCTACTCCGAGCCGGAGTCGGTGGCCTACCAGGGCCACGACGTCGACCGCTCCTACGTGCGCTGCCTGCGGGTGCTGATGGAGGGCGCGGGACGTCCGATGGTCGCCACCCACGACCCACGGCTGATCGCCATCGCCGCCGACCTCGCCACCCGCAACCACCGCGCGCAGGACTCCTGGGAGTACCAGATGCTGCACGGCATCCGCCCCGAGGAGCAGCGCCGGCTGGTCGCCGCGGGGCACCCGGTGCGGGTCTACCTGCCGTACGGGACGGACTGGTACGGCTACATGGTGCGCCGCATGGCGGAGAAGCCGTCCAACCTCGCGCTCTTCCTGCGGGGGCTGGTCAGCAAGCGCTGAGCCGCACCGACCGACCGTCGAGATCCGTCACCCCGGGCCCCGACCCATCCCGGCCCCGGTCACGCGGGGCGGGCGAGGCCGGTCTGGTAGGCGATGACGACGAGCTGGGCACGGTCGCGGGCCTCCAGCTTCGTCATCGCGCGCTGGACGTGGGCTCGGACGGTGAAGGGGCTGAGGTACATCCGGTCGGCGATCTCCAGGTTGGACAGGCCGGTGGCGACCAGGCCGACCATCTCGCGCTCCCGCGGGGTGAGCGCCGCCAGCTGTTGCGGCTGGCGTGGTGGCGGGCTGGTCGGTGCGGCGAGGAACTGGGTCACCAGGGAGCGGGTCGCGGTCGGGGAGAGGAGCGCCTCGCCGGCGGCGATGGTGCGCACGGCCTCGATCAGGTCCTCGGCCTGCATGCCCTTGCCGATGAAGCCGCTGGCCCCTGCCCGCAGCGCCTGGGCGATGTACTCATCGGTCTCGTAGGTGGTCAGGATCAGCACCCGGCTGGCATGCAGCGCCGGATCGGCGCAGATCTCCGCGGTGGCGGTGAGACCGTCCACGTCCGGCATCTGGATGTCCATGATCACCACATCCGGGTGGAGCTCGCGGGTCAGGCGCACCGCCTCGCGGCCGTTGCCGGCCTCGCCGATGACGGTGATGTCGTCAGCGCTGTCGAGGAGGGTGCGGAAGGCGCCGCGCAGCAGCGTCTGGTCGTCGGCGAGGAGCACCCGCAGGGCGCCCGGTTCCCCTCCGTCGGTGCTGTGCCGCTCGCCGGTCGGGTGGTCAGTCATCGGTGCTCGCTGTCGGTCGGTGGTTCTCGCTGCCGGTCGCTCCGGCGGTGCTCGGGGTCGCTCCGGGCAGAGGCAGCTGGGCGGAGACCAGGAAGCCGCCCTCCGGCGGACTGGTCGCGACGAGGCTGCCGCCGACCGCGGTGACCCGCTCGCGCATCCCGATCAGACCGTAGCCGGGCGCGTGGCCTGGCCGCTCCAGGGAGCCGCGACCGGCATCGGTGACGGTGATGGTGAGCTGGTCGCCGCTCCAGGTGAGGTGCACCTCGGCGCTGCCGACGGCGGCGTGCTTGGTCACGTTGGTGAGGGCCTCCTGGATGACGCGGTAGGCGGTCAGGTCCGTGGCCGGTGGGAGGGGCGTCGCCGTACCGTCCTCGCGCACCGGGACACGGAGGCCCGCACGTCGGAAGGACTGCAGCAGGGCGGGCACCTGGGCCAGCCCCGGAGCCGGGTCGGTGGGTGTGGGCGCGTCGTCGGGCTGACGGAGCAGGCCGACTGCGGCTCGGAGCTCGTCGAGGGCGTGGCGGGTGGTCCTCACCAGCTCCTCCAGGCTGGTCCGGGTCTGCTCCGGACGGGTGTCGAAGAGGTGGGCGGCCACCACAGCCTGCGCGTTGGCCAGGGTGATCTGGTGGGCGACCAGGTCGTGCAGCTCACGGGCGATGCGGATGCGCTCCTCGACGACCCGCTGGCGCGCCTCGCTCTCCCTGGTCTCCTCGGCCCGGCGCGCCCGCTCCGCCATCACCGCGACGTAGGCGCGCCGGTGCCGCGCGGAGCGCCCGAAGGCGGCTGCCACGAGCGGCGATGCGCCCACGGTGAGCAGGCGACCGGTGTCCTCCCAGGAGAAGTGGGCCTCGAAGAAGGGGGTGACGGCCACCAGGAGCGCTGCCGAGGAGAACAGGACCGCAGCCGCCGCCCGTCCCTCGCTGCGGACGGCGAGCGCATAGGCGCTGATGGCGGTGGGGGCGAGCAGCAGAGGGGTGGGCAGCAACCCGATCGGGGCCGCGAGCATGCCGAACGCGGTCGTCAGGAACATCGTCGCGACGGGAGCGCGGCGCCGCGCCGGCAGCACCGCTGAGGAGGCAGCCGCCAGGAGGTAGGTCTGGGGCGGCGGCGCTGCCAGTGTGTCGTCGGCGTGCAGCAGGCCACCGAGCAGGCAGAGCACGAACGCCGCCGCGACGACTGCTCCCTCGAGCACCACCCGCCGCTCTCGCGGGGTGGTGGGGACCCGCGGGCGGACGGTCGCCCCTGCGTCCGGACGAGGAGAGCCGGCGGTCGAGGGCTCGCCCGCGCTGGGCCGGGACGCGCTCATGTCATCCCTCGCGAACCCCGGCGCAGCACGGGCTCAGGTTACGAGACGGGTCTGGCGTGCCGTGGGGCACGCGTCGTCGTGCGTCTGCACCAGGAGCGGGGCCGACATGGTGCGTCTGCACCAGGCGAGGACGGTCCCGGCTGACGATGTGCCGGCGGCGCCCCGGAGGACAGATTGGTGGCTGGATCGTCCCGCACCGGGTGGGACGGCACAGCGGTAGGGACGAGACGTTGAGGGAAGTCGGGAACACCGATGCAGTTCGGCTGACAGAGGTCAGCAAGGTCTATGGCCGACGGGCCAACCAGGTGGTGGCGCTGGAGGAGGTGACGACCCGGTTCGGGCGCGGGACGTTCACGGCCATCATGGGGCCGTCCGGATCGGGGAAGAGCACGCTGCTGCAGTGCGCGGCGGGACTGGACCAGCCGACGTCCGGTTCGGTGCTGCTGGAGGACCAGGAGCTCAGCACGATGGATGAGACGGAGCTGACGGTGCTGCGGCGGGACCGGGTCGGCTTCGTGTTCCAGTCGTTCAACCTGCTGCCGGTGCTGACCGTGAGGCAGAACGTGACGCTCCCGCTCCGTCTCGGCGGGCGGAAGGTGTCCCGGGCCCGGGTGACGCAGGTCCTCACGCAGGTCGGCCTGGCACAGCGGACCAACCACCGCCCGGCGGAGCTGTCCGGCGGGCAGCAGCAGCGGGTGGCCATCGCCCGGGCGTTGATCAGCGACCCCGCCGTCATCTTCGCCGACGAGCCGACCGGTTCGCTGGACACCCGGAGCGCGCGGGACGTCCTCACGCTGCTGCAGGACTCGGCGGCGACCGGCCAGACCATCGTGATGGTGACCCACGACCCGGTCGCTGCGTCCTACGCCGACCGGGTCCTCTTCCTCGCCGACGGGCGGCTGGCCGGTGAGCTGCACTCGCCGACGGCTGAGTCCGTGGCCGAGCGGATGACCCGGCTGGGTGCATTCGCCGACGAGCAGCTGCTTCCGCGGGTGGGCGCTGCTCGAGGGGGGCAGAGCTGATGGTGCAGCTCGCTCTTCGCACCCTGCGCCATCGCGCAGGGATGTTCGCTGCGGCGTTCCTCGCGATGTTCTTCGCAGCCATCATCATGATGGCCTGCGGTGGGCTGATCGAGACGGGTGTCCGCACCGCCGTCCCACCGTTGCAGACCGCCTCCGCCGACGTCGTCGTGGCCGGTGACCAGCAGTACCACGACGCCGGGGGCGACCCCGACGAGCCTCCGATCCTGCCGGAGCGGGTCCGGGTCGATGCCGCTCTGGTGGACACGATCGCTGCACTTCCGGGGGTCCGCGAGACCGAGGGGTTCGTCTTCGAGGGTGCCCCTCCCGCGGGCAAGATCGACGCCGTGGGCGTGGTGGCCGAGCCGGGGGTCGACCTCGCCGGGCTCGAGCAGCGGATCGACGCCGAGCTGGACGCGGGCGCCGTCACCCTGGTCGGTGACGAACGGGGGCAGGCCGAGCTGCGTGGGGCGCAGGCCAGCGGCGTCACCGTGATGGCCCTGGCCGGGGTGTTCACCGCCTTCGCCATCCTGGTGTCGGTCTTCGGGGTGGCGTCCATGCTGGCGCTCTCCATCACCCAGCGCCAGCAGGACCTGGGGCTGCTGAGGGCGGTGGGGGCGACCCCCCGTCAGATCCGGCGGCTGATCTCGAGGGAGACGCTGCTGCTCTCCCTGGTCGCCACCGCCGCCGCCGTCGTCCCGGGACAGCTCGTGGGTCGGCTCGTGTTCGACCTGCTGGCTGACCAGGGGATCGCCGCGGAGGGCCTCGCCTTCCGCCAGGGCTGGGTCCCCACCGTGGCCGCGATGGCGGTGGCCGTCGTCGCGGCCCTGGCCGGTGCCCTCGGAGCCGGGAGGAGGGCCGCGCAGATCAAGCCCGCGCAGGCGCTGACGGAGGTCTCCGTCGACGGCCGGCTGATCGGCCGCGGACGGCTGCTGCTGGCCGGGGTGGTCCTCGTCGCCGGGATCGCGCTGACCGTGGTCACCACCTCGGTGATGAGCGGACCGCTCACGCCGGCCACGGGGGCACCGGCCGTCATCCTCCTCGCCATCGGTGCCTCCCTGCTGGCACCGGTGCTGATGAAGGGCGCCACCTTCCTGGTGCAGTGGCCGGTGCGGGCTCTGGGTGGTGTGACCGGAGAGCTGGCGGTGCTCAACGCACGGGGCCGCGGCGGGAGGATGGCGGCAGCGCTGGCGCCGGTCATCCTGCTGACCGCCGTGTCCACCGGGATGCTGTACATGCAGACGACCAACGACGTCGCCGACCGGCGCGGCTTCACCGACAACCTCCTCGCCGACGCCGTGGTCAGCGTCCCGACCGGAGTCGACCCGGGCCTGGTCCGAGCGGTCAGCACCGTACCGGGCGTGGCAGGCGCCTCTGCCTACGCCAGCAGCACCGGCTTCATCGAGGCCCCCGCGGACAGCTCGCCGGCGAACGAGGGCTGGACCCTGCAGGGCGTCACGGCCGAGGGCGCTGAGGCCACCACGCCCGTCGACGTCACGGCAGGCAGCCTCAGCACGCTCCACGGCGACACGCTGGCCCTCGGCGACCAGCACGCCGCCCGGCTGGGTGTCGGCGTCGGGGACGTGGTCACGCTGCGGATGGGGGACGGCACCACGCTCGACCTGCGGGTGGCGGCGCTGTTCTCCGCGCAGGAGGACGACGACACGCTGCTGCTCCCGGTCGACACGCTCGCTGCCCGCACGACCGAGGGCGTCTCGACGCGCATCCTGGTCACCGGGGATCCCGGCACCACCTCCGAGCAGCTGGTGTCGAACCTGGCGGCGATGATCCCGGCCGGGGAGGGGCTGGCTGTCGAGGGTCGTGACGTCCTGTTCGCCGAGTACGACGAGCAGAAGCGGACCGCCTCCTTCGCCATCTACGTCATGGTGCTCATGATCGCCGGCTACGCGGCGATCACGGTGGTCAACACCTTGGCGTCGAGCATGACAGCGCGTCGGCGGGAGTTCGGGTTGCAACGTCTCGCCGGGGCGACCCGGGTCCAGGTGATGCGGATGGTCGGCCTGGAGGGCGCGCTCGTCTCTGTGAGCGGTATCGCCCTGGGCACCGCTGCTGCGCTGGCGATCCTGGTACCGGTGAGTCTCAAGCGCCTCGACTCGGTGGTGCCGGCGGGCTCCCCGGCGATGTTCGTGGGCATCACCGCATGGACCATCGTGCTGACGCTCGCTGCCATGCTCCTCCCCGCGTGGCGTGTGACACGTGGCCGACCGGCCGAGGCGGCTCTCGCCGTCGAGTAGAGGTGAGGGGCTGGCGCGGGCTCCGACACCACGGTGGTCGGAGCCCGCGCCCGGTCCGACTCAGCCCAGCGACGTGGGCCACCGCGAAGCGGTCCACTCCGACCAGGACCCCCACGGCGGGGGTGGGGTGTCGGGCAGGCGGCCGGCGAGCTCGGCCTCGTCCGGCGGCTCGAACTGGGCCCGCCAGCGGTCGAGCTCGTCGTCGCTGATCGGGTAGGTGTCGTGCGGTGTCTGCTCCCAGCGGTGGCGGATGCGCTGCCGCTGGGTCTCGCGGTCGACGGGGAGGTAGACCGTCTCGCAGCGGGCCCCCAGCGAGCGGGCGAGCCAGTGCAGGGCCGCACGCTCCTCACGTCCCCAGAAGCCGAAGTCGAGGACGACGCTGGTGCCGACGCGCAGCGCGTCCAGCGCGGTCGCGACCAGACGTCCCTCCAGCACGTCGCGCTTGCCGCCGGCCTCGGACCCGCCGAACAGCGGGATCATCCAGGTGTCGGGGGTGAACCGCAGCGCGCGGTGCGCCGCCGCGAGCTCGCGGGCCCGGGTGGTCTTGCCCGCACCCGGCAGCCCCACCACGAGGAACAGCACCGCCACCCCGCGATCGTCGCAGACCGGCCGGACGCGGCGCTCAGCCAGGCAGCGCGACGCCCAGCACGCGAGCCAGGGCGGGGACGTCGTCGACGAGCTCGTCCGCACCGGCGGCGCGCAGGTCCTCGGGCGTCCCGGCGCCCCAGGTGACGGCGACGGCGGCCATCTGGGCGGCGCGGGCGGCGGCGACGTCCACCACCGCGTCGCCGACGTAGACGCACTCGGACGGGTCGACGCCCATCCGGGAGGCGGCCAGCAGCAGCGGGTCCGGGCCCGGCTTGTGGACGGTGGTGTCCTCCTGGCCGACCACGTCGGGGAGGCGCCCGGACAGGCCCAGGACGTCCAGCCCGAGCCGGACCGTCTCGATCCGCTTGGACGACACCACCGCGGTCCGCACCCCGGCGGCGTGCAGCGCGTCCAGCAGCTCCGGCACGCCCGGCACCTCCCGGATCAGCTCGTCATGGTGGGCCAGGTTCCACTCCAGGTAGGCGGCGAGGATCTCCTCGGCGCGCTCGGGGTGCTGCTCCTCGAGCACCTCCCGCAGCGGACGTCCGATCCAGGCCCGGGCGGCGCGGTCGTCGACCTCGATGCCCACCACGGTGGACAGCGCGTGCCGGGTGGAGGCGACGATCAGCTCGATGCTGTCGCCGAGGGTGCCGTCGAAGTCGAACAGCACGACCGGGTATCGCGGCGCCCGGCCGCCGGACGTCGCCCCGGGCCCGGCGCTCACTCGCCGGCGACCGGGGGAGCGGTGGGGTCGTGGTGCTCCCCGGAGTGCTCGCGGGCCACCCACTCCTCGACCGTGTCGACGTCGGTGGCGCGGGTGGTCACCGCCAGCAGGGCACCCATGGTGGAGACCTCCTCCACCTGCTCCTTGATGAACCACTGCATGAACTGCTCGGCGGCGAGGTCCTGCTCCTCCCGCGCGGTGCGGGTGAGGGCGTGGATCTGCTCGGTGACCCGCTTCTCCTGCGCCAGCGCCAGCGCGACCGGCTCGGTGACGTCGGCGAAGGTCGTCTGCGGGGTCTCCGCACCGGGGATGCGCACCGGGGCGCCGGTGTCGAGCAGGAACTGCACCATCATCATGGCGTGCTCGCGCTCCTCCATCGCCTGGCGGTAGAAGAAGCCAGCCATCTGCGGCATCGTCTGGGCGGCGTAGTGGACGGCGCAGGCGACGTACTGCTGGGAGGCGCCGAACTCGTGGCCGATCTGCTCGTTCAGCTGCTCGACGAAGCGTGAGGAGGTCATGGCGAGGACGCTAGTGGGCGCCGCGCGCGGCCTGCCAGCGTGCTGAGCCTGGCCGAACACTTCTACGGAGAGGCTGCCCTTCGCGGACCGGCGCGGTGGTGCGCGGGTGGTAGAACGACGACGTGCTCGAGACGCCCGTGTCCTCCACCCGACCGCGCTGGGGGCTGGAGGTGCTGGTCGTGCTCGCGCTCTCGCTGGGGCAGTCGGCGGTGTACTCGGTGCTCAGCCTGACCGAGAAGCTGACCCGTCCCGAACCGCTCAACCAGCAGACGACGTCGATGAACACCTCCGCCGTCCCGGACCGGCCCTGGCTCGACCTGGCCTACCAGCTGGCCAACAACGTCTTCCTCGCGGTGCCGGTCGCCCTGGCGCTCTACCTGCTGTGGGTCCGCCCGGGGCGCTGGGGCTGGTCGGGGATGGGGCTGGACCGCCGCCACCCGCTGCGGGACGCGGTGGTCGGGCTCGGGCTCGCGGCCGGCATCGGCATCCCCGGGCTGGGCTTCTACCTGCTCGCCCGCGAGCTCGGGTTCAACACCACCGTCGCGCCGGCCAACCTCACCGCCGCCTGGTGGACGGTGCCGGTGCTGGTGCTGGCCGCCTTCGCCAACGGCCTGCTCGAGGAGGTGGTGGTGGTCGGCTACCTCTTCGGCCGGCTGCGGGAGAAGGGCTGGTCGTGGGTCGCGGTGCTGCTCACCTCGGCGCTGGTGCGCGGCAGCTACCACCTGTACCAGGGGTTCGGCGGTTTCGCCGGCAACGTCCTGATGGGGCTCATCCTCGGCCTGGTGTTCCTGCGCTGGCGCCGGGTCTGGCCGCTGGTGGTCGCCCACACCCTGCTCGACGTCGCCGCCTTCGTCGGCTACACCCTGGTCGCGCCCCACGTCGACTGGCTCTGAACCTCCCGACGCCTCCCGGCCCGGGCCTCCCAGCCCGGGCCTCCCGGCCCTCCGGCCGCGAGTGTGGCCGGATCGTCGTTCCGCGGTCAGGGAGAACGACGGGTTGACCACACTCGCGGCAGGGGCAGGGGCGGGGCGGGGGCGGGGGTCAGGTGGCGAGGCGGTCCCGGACGGCGCGGGCGGCCTCGACCAGGTGGCGCAGGGACGGCTCCACCTCGGCGTAGCGGCGGGTCTTCAACCCGCAGTCGGGGTTGACCCAGAGCCGTTCGGCGGGGATGCCGCCGTCCAGGGCGAGGGTGAGCGACTCCACCACCTCGGCCACCGACGGCACCCGCGGGGAGTGGATGTCCCACACCCCCGGGCCGACCGCGTTGGGGTAGTGCGCCGCGGCCAGGTCGCCCACGACCTCCATCCGCGAACGGGCCGCCTCCAGGCTGATCACGTCGGCGTCCATCGCGGTGATCGCGCCGAGGATCTCGCCGAACTCGGCGTAGCACATGTGGGTGTGCACCTGGGTGCGGTCGGCCACCCCGGCGGTGGTCAGCTGGAAGGCCCGCACCGCCCAGTCCAGGTAGGCCGGACGGTCGGCGGCCCGCAGCGGCAGCGTCTCGCGCAGCGCCGGCTCGTCCACCTGGATGATGTCGATCCCGGCCCGCTCGAGGTCGGCCACCTCGTCCCGCAGCGCCAGCGCGATCTGGGTCGCGGTCTCCTCGGCGCCGAGGTCGTCGCGCCCGAACGACCAGGCCAGCATGGTCACCGGCCCGGTGAGCATCCCCTTGACCGGACGTCCGCCGGCGGCCTCACGGGCGTAGCTGCTCCAGCCCACCGTCATCGGGGCCGGACGGGTCACGTCACCCACCACGATCGGCGGACGCACGTAGCGGCTGCCGTAGGACTGCACCCACCCCTGCTCGGTGGGAAGGAACCCGTCGAGCAGCTCGGCGAAGTACTGGACCATGTCGTTGCGCTCGGGTTCACCGTGCACCAGCACGTCCAGCCGGAGGTCGGTCTGCAGCGCGATCACCCGGTCGATCTCGGTGCGCATCGCGGCGTCGTAGCCGGCCTGGTCGAGCTCGCCACGGCGCAGCGCGGCGCGGGCGGTCCGCAGCCCGGTGGTCTGGGGGAACGAGCCGATCGTCGTGGTCGGCAGCAGCGGCAGCCCGAGGTGCTCCTGCTGGGCGGCCAGCCGGACGTCGGAAGGGCTGTCGCGGCGGGTGTCGGCCTCGGTCACCGCGGCCACCCGGTCGCGGACGTCGGCCCGGCGGACCAGCGGCGAGGCCTGCCGGGACGCCCGGGCTGCGGCCGCCGCCGCGAGCTCGGCCGCCACCGCCTCCCG
>NZ_QPKK01000409.1 GCF_003344635.1 Desertihabitans aurantiacus | reverse complement strand
CGGGGACGGCTTGCCCGCTACCAGCGGGTCCACGTCGACGGCCGCGCGCACCGCGGCCACGGCCGTCCCGTGCCCGGGGACGAGCCCCCGGTCGGTCGGCCGGTTGGTGTCGGTGTTGGTGGCCACCCAGACCGCGCCGCGCTGGACCGCGTGGGCGGCCTCGTTGAGCCGCGGCCACGCCAGCTGCGGGTCGTAGCCCTGGATCACCCCGGCCGGTGCGTCGTCGGCGGAGTCGACCACCCGCAGCCCGAGCGCCTCGACCTCACGGTGCAGCGCGGCGGTGCCGAGCACCAGCACGGTCGAACCCGGCGCCAGCTGCTCGGCCAGCAGCCGGGCGCCGGCCTGTGCGGAGGTGATGACGTCCTCCGGGGCGGCCTCGACACCGAGCTCGACCAGATGGGCGGCGACCTCCTCGGGGGTGCGGGCGGCGTTGTTGGTGACGAACCCGACGCCGACCCCCTGCTCCCGGAGCCGGTGCAGGCCGTCGGCCGCGTGCGGGACCGGGGACCGGCCCAGGTACACCACACCGTCGAGGTCGAGCAGGACGACGTCGTGCCGGCTCGCGAGGGAGCCAGCCACCGTGGCCTGGGTCACCGGTCGTCCCCGTCGGCAGCCGCGTCCTCGTCCGCGGTCCCGACCGTCGGGTCGTCGACCGGCTCGTCGCTCTCGTCCGCCACCAGCGCGTCCGCGTCGTCGCCGGCGAGCTCGTCGTCGGCGAGCTCGTCGTCGGCCAACGTCTCCTCGTCAGCGCCGAGCTCAACCTCCACCGGACCGTCCTCGTCCTCTGCGGGGTCGTCGCCCACCTGAGGGTCGTCCCCGGCGAGCGCGCTGTCCGCCAGCGCCTCCTCTTCACCGCCGAGGTCGTGCTCCGCAAGGGTCTGCTCGTCACCGGCCAGCTCGCTGTCGACCAGCGCGTCGCCGTCAGGCGCCGCGCCCGCCTCGGAGCCGATCTCCGCCCGGTCGCCCACCGGTGCTCCCGCGTCCAGCGTCGAGGAGCTCCCGGCACCGGTGGTGACGACGACGTCCTCGTCCTCCGCGACGTCGTCCTCCTCGCCGGCACCCTGCTGGTCGAGCCGCTCGTCCGCGGTGCCCGCGTCCTCGTCCTGCTCGTCCGCCAGCACGTCCTCGTTCTCGTCCAGCGGTCGCTCGTCAGCCTGGCCGGCCTGCCCCTCGTCGGCGGACGCGTCGTCGGCGTCCTCCGACTCCTCGGGGGCCCACGGCTCGATGCCGGCCTCGTCCACCTCGAGCACCATGCCCTGCAGCGTCGCGAGCCGGTCGCCGGCGTCGGTGACGTGGCCGCGGTCGAGATCGACGGTCCGGGTGAACCAGGTGATCGCGCCGGCCTCGTCACCGGTCCGCAGCAGCAGGTCGGCGTAGGCGTAGGTCAGCCGGGCCGCGGAGTCGCGGCTCAGCCCGCGGGCGGGCGTGCGGGTGGCCTGCTTGAGCAGCCGGACCGCCTCCTTGGTCTGGCCCATGTCCTCCCGCACCCCGGCCTCGACCATCAGGGCCTCCGCGCGGGAGTCCGGGCCGAGCTCGGGGCTCGAGGCCGCCTCGCGGATCAGCGCGAGCGCGTCGTCGTGACGCCCCAGGGCCCGCTCGCAGTCGGCCATCACCGGCAGGTACTCCACGCCGCCGGTCATCCGGCGCAGGGCGCGGTACTCCCGGAGCGCATGGGCGTACTCCCCCGCCGCGTACGCGGTCTCGGCCGAGGCCTCCCGCACCACCGGCAGCCGGGACGCCCGGCGGCGCGCTGCCTCGGCGTGCGCGAACGCCAGCTGGGGATCGGTGTCGATGAGCTCGCCGGCCATCACCAGGTGCCCGCCGACGAACTCGGCGCTCTCCGGGCTGAGGCCCCTCAGCTCGGCGCGGACCGCACGCGGCAGCCCACCGAGGTCGATGCCGCTCGGCAGGTCCGGGTCCTGCTCGAGGCTGGTGCGGCGGTGCGGCACCATCCGCGAGGCCGACGCCGGCTCGCGCCGCTCGAATCTGCTCTCGTCGCCTCGCCCGCCACGTCGGTCCTGACCTGCTCGACCGGGCCCGGAGCCCCGGCCACGGTCGCCGGCGCCACGCCCGCGCTCGTCCCACCGTCCGGCGCCACGACCGCGGTCGTCGCGGTCCCGGCGCTCACGGCGCCGGTCGTCCTCGGACCGTCCGCCACCGGCCCGGTCGCCGCCACGGCCGCCCTGGATCCGATCGTCCCG
>NZ_QPKK01000408.1 GCF_003344635.1 Desertihabitans aurantiacus | reverse complement strand
CCCTGAGCCTGTCGAAGGGCGACACCCGACTCTCCCAGCGCCCTGAGCCTGTCGAAGGGCGACACCCGACTCTCCCAGCGCCCTGAGCCTGTCGAAGGGCGACACCCGACTCTCCCAGCGCCCTGAGCCTGTCGAAGGGCTACCTCCGCCGACGTTGTGCACAGCCCCCGAGCGCCGTCCACAACCTCCTCGCCCCGCCCGGCACCCGCGGCCGCGCCCGCCCACGGTGGGGGCGGAGGTGGGGACGATGGGCACACGACAGGCGCTGGGACGGCTGGGCGAGACGCTCGCCGCCGGGCTGCTGGAGGAGCAGGGTTGTGAGGTGCTGGAGCGCAACTGGCGCTGCAGCGAGGGTGAGATCGACATCGTGGCGAGGGAGCCCTCGACGGCGACCTACGTCTTCTGCGAGGTGAAGTGCCGCCGCGGCCTCGGCTGGGGCGACCCGCTGGAGGCGATCACCTGGGCCAAGCTGCGCAAGCTGCGCCAGCTGGCCGCGATCTGGTCCTCCCGCGCCGACCCCCGGCCCGAGCGGATCCGGATCGACGCCGTCGGGGTGGTGCTGCGCCCCGGCGAGATGCCGCTGCTCAGCCACGTGCGGGGCGTCGGATGAGCCTGGCGCAGACCTGGTCGGTGGCGCTGCTGGGGATGGACGGGCAGATGGTCGAGGTGGAGGCCGCCATCGGCGGCGGGCTGCCGCGCACCGTGCTCGTCGGCCTGGCCGACACCGCCCTGTACGAGGCGAGGGACCGGTGCCGGGCGGCGGTCTCCACCTCCGGGTTCAGCTGGCCCAGCCAGCTCGTCACCATCAACCTCACCCCGGCCAACCTGCCCAAGGCGGGCTCGCACTACGACCTCAGCATCGTGGCCGCGGTGCTCGGCGCCGCCGAGGTGGTGCCGCGGGACGCGCTGCGCGACCGGGTGCTGCTGGGCGAGCTCGGGCTGGACGGCCGGGTGCGACGGGTGCGGGGTGTGCTGCCCGCGCTGCTGGCGGCCCGCGACGCCGGGTTCGAGCGGGTCGTGGTGCCGCACCACCAGCGGGCCGAGGCCGGTCTGGTGGAGGGCCTGACGGTCGACTCGGTGGGGTCGCTGGTCGAGCTGGTCGACTGCCTGCACGGACGCCCTGTGCTACCGCCACCCCAGGCCGTCCCCGACCCGGTCGAGCAGCCGGCGACGAAGGACGTCTGCGAGGTGGTCGGCCAGCCCGAGGCGAAGTGGGCGCTGGAGGTGGCCGCCGCGGGCCGGCACCACCTCTTCCTGCAGGGTCCGCCAGGTGTCGGCAAGACGATGCTGGCCGAGCGGCTGCCGGGGCTGCTGCCCGAGCTCACGCTGTCGGAGGCGCTGGAGGTCTCCGCCATCCACTCCCTGGCCGGGCACGGTGTCGACGGGCTGATCACCCGGCCTCCGTTCGCCGACCCGCACCACTCCGCCTCGCTGCCCAGCGTGGTCGGCGGTGGGGCGCGGATGGCCCGTCCGGGTGCGATCTCGCTGGCCCACCGCGGGGTGCTGTTCATCGACGAGGCGCCGGAGTTCCCGTCCAAGGTGCTCGAGGGGCTGCGCACCCCGCTGGAGTCCGGCCGGGTGACCCTGGGCCGGGCGGAGGTGCAGGCCAGCTACCCGGCCCGCTTCCAGCTGGTGCTGGCCGCCAACCCGTGCCCGTGCGGGCAGGCGGCCACGCCGGGCGCGGAGTGCACCTGCACCCCGATGGCGGTGCGCCGCTACGCCGAGCGGATCTCCGGCCCCATCCTGGACCGGGTCGACATCTCCACCACCCTCGCCCCGCTGCGCCGGGCCTACCTGCGGGGAGGGGTGGAGCCGGGGGAGCCGACCGCCGTGGTCGGCGCCCGGGTGCTCGAGGCCCGCGAGCGGCAACGGCGCCGGCTGGCCGGCACCGGCTGGTCGACCAACGCGGAGGTGGTCGGGCACCACCTGCGCCGGGTGCTCCCGCTGCCCGAGGGCGTCGAGGCCCTCGACCAGGCGCTGCAGCGGGGGCGGATCAGCGCCCGCGGGGTCGACAAGGTGCTGCGGATCAGCTGGACCCTGGCCGACCTGGCCCAGGCGTCCCGGCCGGCCCGCTCCCACCTGCTGGCCGCGCTGGCCATGCGGCGGGGGGAGCAGCTCGAGGGGCGGGCGCCGTGAGCGGCACGGAGCAGCTGGTGCCGCGGCCGACCTCGGCCCCGGACGCCGAGCGCCGGGCCCGGATGGCGCTGGCGTGGGTGGTCGAGCCGGGGGAGCCGCGGATCTCGGCGCTGG
>NZ_QPKK01000407.1 GCF_003344635.1 Desertihabitans aurantiacus | reverse complement strand
CAGCTCGCCCACCGACTCGTTGACGAAGGTGACCGGGCCGGTGCGGCGCGCGGTGTCATCGTCGTCGTCACCCCGGCGCCGGGTGGCCCGGCCCTTGCGCTCGGTCTCGCCACCCTCCGGCGTCCGGCGGACCGGGCGCCGGGAGCCGCGGGCCCCGACCAGGGCGGGCTCGTCGACGGTCTCGGGCTCCTCGCCGGCCTCCGCGGGGTCCTCGCCAGCCTCGGCGGCGTCCTCGGGGACGTCCACCGGCCCGGGCTGGCCGTCGCCGACCGGCTCGGGGCTCAGCTCGGCGTTGGCCTCGACCGGGACGCCAGCGCCGTCGGCGCGCTCGTCGGCGGGGTCGCGCGGCGAAGACGGATCCGACCCGCGGGTCTGGTCCTCGTCCTTCTCATCAGCCACGAGCTGTCCTCGCCATCTGTCGTCTCGGTCGGTCCGGTCGCACCCCGGCAGGTCGCCACCTGCGCGGGCCCCGACCTCGATCCCGTCCACGGCGGGGCGGCCGCGGCACGGTGCGCTGCAGGTCGACACACGCGACCTGCTCCGCAGGGCAAGAGGGACTTGAACCCCCAACCTTCGGTTTTGGAGACCGATGCTCTGCCAGTTGAGCTATTGCCCTTCGACGATCCACCCGACGCGCGGGCGCGACGGAACAGTCAGCGGATCGCCAAGACATGGAGTGTACGCACCGATCCGCGATCAGTCGAACCCGCGGACCCGGCTCACGGCTGGACGGCCCCCTGCTGCTCGAGCGCGGCCAGCACCACGCAGGTGGTCAGACCCTCCATCGCGGCCGCGAGCTCGGGCTCGGGCGGGAAGGAGGGCGCGATCCGGATGTTGCGGTCGCGGGGGTCGCGGCCGTAGGGGTAGGACGCCCCCGCCGGGGTGAGCGCGATCCCGGCCGCCCCGGCCAGCTCGACCACCCGGGAGGCGGTGCCGTCGAGGACGTCCAGGCTGACGAAGTAGCCGCCCTCCGGTGTCGTCCAGGAGGCGATGCCGAGGTCGCCCAGGCGGCGCTGCAGCACCGCGGAGACCAGCGCGAACTTGGGCTCGAGCAGCTCACGGTGCCGGCGCATCACCCGGCGCACGCCCTCGGCGTCGCCGAAGTAGAGGGCGTGGCGGAGGTGGTTGACCTTGTCCGGGCCGATCGAGCGCTTCGCGGCGTGGCCGAGGAACCAGTCGAGGTTGGCCGGGCTGGCGCCGAGGAAGGAGACCCCGGACCCGGCGTAGCTGATCTTGGAGGTGGAGGCGAAGACCAGCACCCGGTCGGGGTTCCCGGCCTCGGCGGCCAGCCCGAGGACGTCCAGCGGCGGGTGCTCGGTGTCGGTGAGGTGGTGCAGCGCGTAGGCGTTGTCCCAGAAGATCCGGAAGTCGGGGGCGGCCGGCATCGCGACCAGCGCCCGGGTGACGTCCTCGTCGTAGACCGCGCCGCTCGGGTTGGCGTAGGTGGGCACCACCCAGATGCCCTTGATCGAGTCGTCGGCGGCGACCAGCCGGGCCACCTCGTCGGGGTCGGGCCCGTGCGGGCCGGTCTCCACCGGGACCATCTCGATGCCGAGGTGGGCGCAGATGGAGAAGTGCCGGTCGTAGCCGGGCACCGGGCAGAGGAACTTCACCGGCTGGCCGGACCAGGGACGCCCGCCGCCCGGGACGCCGTGCAGCAGCGCCCAGACCACGCTGTCGTGCATCAGCGACAGGCTGGAGTTGTCCTGGGCGATCAGCTGGTCGACCCCGATGCCGAGCAGCTCGCCGAAGATCTCGCGGATCTCCGGCAGCCCCTGCTGGCCGCCGTAGTTGCGGACGTCCACCCCGCCGGCCGACCGGGTCCGGCCCGCGCCGGGCAGGGCGAGCAGCTCGTCGGCGAGGTCGAGCTGGGCCGCCGAGGGCTTGCCGCGGGTGAGGTCGAGGGCGAGCTTCCGTCCCAGCAGCTCCCGGTAGGCCGCGGTGGTCTCGGCCACCAGGGTGTCGAGCTGTTGCGGGTCGAGCTCTGCCAGGCCCATCTCCATCATCCTCACTGCTGCGGGCGGGTGCGGCCGGATGGCCGCCTGCCAGCCTAGCGACGGCGGGCGGGCCGGGTCGGCGCGTCCACGTCCGCCGGTGGTCCGGTGATCGCCCTTCGACAGGCTCAGGGCGTTGGGGTCGGCTCAGGGCGTTGGGGTCGGCTCAGGGCGTTGGGGTCGGCTCAGGGCGTCGGGGTCGGCTCAGGGCGTTGGGGTCGGCTCAGGGCGTTGGGGTGGGGTCGGGCGCGTTGGGGTGGG
>NZ_QPKK01000406.1 GCF_003344635.1 Desertihabitans aurantiacus | reverse complement strand
CGACCGCCCTGGTCGGCCGTGCGCTGCTGCAGGTGGCCGGCGACCCGGAGCGGGCGGCCGACGGCGACCGCGGTCCGGTGCCGGCCGGTGCGCGTCGACGCCGTCGGGTGGTGGTCGCGGGGACGCTGGTGGTCGGGACGGCGCTGCTCGGCTGGTCGCTGACCCGCCCGCCCGGCGACCCCTGGTTCGTCACCTCCACCTTCGCCCTGGCCGCGGTCTGGGTGGTCGGCGCGCTGCTCTCGGGCCCGCTGCCGCTGGGCCGGTGGGTGACCGGCTCGGGACGGGTGGTGCGGCCGGTGCTGCCGGGGCTGGGAATCGGGGCGTCGGCGGTCGCCCTGTTCTGCGCCGGCGGGTTCCTGGTCTCCCAGGTCGAGGTGCTGCAGGCCGCCGTGCTGGCCGTGCTGTCGCACCTGCAGTGGTCGGGGCTCGGGCTGGTGGTGGCCGCGGCGCTGGTCAACGCGGTGGCCGAGGAGCTGTTCTTCCGCGGCGCCCTGCACGACGCGGTCGACGAGCCCCGACGTCCCTGGCGCGCGGTGCTGGCCACCACCGTCGTCTACACGGTGGTGACGGCCGCCTCGCTCAACGTGGCGCTGGTGCTGGCGGCGGCGTTGCTCGGCACCCTGTGCGGGCTGCACCGCCGGGCCACCGGCGGGGTGCTGGGGCCGGTGCTGGTGCACGTGGTCTGGTCCACCGGGATGGTGGTCCTGCTCCGGCCGGTGGTGCTGGCGGCCGGATGAGCCGGGCGCCGGCCCACTAGGGTCGGCGGCAGCCGGCGGAGGAGGGGCAGTGCGGCAGCAGGACGGGCAGCGGCGGGGCACCGCGCTGGTGACCGGGGCGACCGGGTACATCGGCTCGCGGCTGGTCCCGGCGCTGCTGGCCGACGGCTGGACGGTCCGGGTGCTCACCCGCTCCGCCGACCGGCTCCGGCGCCACCGGTGGGGCGACCGGGTCGAGGTGGCGGAGGGCAGCGCCGACGACCGCGCCGCTCTGGACGAGGCGCTGGCCGGGGTGGACGTGGCTTTCTGGCTGATCCACTCGATGGACGGTGACGGCGACTTCGCCGCCCGGGACCGCGAGCTCACCGGCTCCTTCGCCGAGGCCTGCGACCGGGCCGGCGTCGGCCGGATCGTCTACCTCGGCGGGCTCTACCCCGAGGGGGAGGAGCTGTCCCCGCACCTGGCCTCCCGCCGCGAGGTCGAGCAGATCGTGCTGGCGGCCCGAACGCCGGCGGTGGTGCTGCGGGCTGCGGTGGTCGTCGGCAGCGGCTCGGCGTCGTTCGAGATGCTGCGCCACCTCACCGAGCGGCTCCCGGTGGTGCTCGGGCCGGCCTGGCTCGACAACCGCATCCAGCCGGTCGCGATCGCCGACGTGCTGCGCTACCTCACCGGGGTGGCTGCCGCGCCCGGACGGCTCGACCGCGCCTTCGACATCGGCGGCCCCGAGGTCCTCACCTACCGCCAGATGATCCAGCGCTACGCCCGGCAGGCCGGTCTCCCGCCGCGGCTGGTCCGCACGGTGCCGGCCCTCATCCCCCGGCTGGCGAGCCAGTGGGTCGGTCTGGTGACGCCGGTGCCGAGCGGACTGGCCCAACCGCTGGTCGGCAGCCTGGTGCACGAGGTGGTCTGCGGCGAGCACGACATCGCCGAGGTCGTCCCCGACCCGCCGCAGGGGCTGCGCGGGTTCGACGGCGCCGTCGCCGACGCCCTGGCCGAGCCCGACCCGGAGCGCTTCCCGGCCGGGCACAGCGACGCCGACCCCTCCTGGGCCGGCCCGGTCGTCAACACCGACCGCTACACCACCACCATCGCCGCCGCCCCCGAGGACGTCTGGGCGGCGCTGCGGGCGGTGGTGCTGGGGCATCCGGCGGCCCGCGGCTGGTGGGTGGAGCAGCAGAGCACCCCGCCGCACCGGCTCGTGCTGCGCCCGCGCCGCGAGCTGACCGGACGCACCCAGCTGACCGCCACGGTCGAGCCCGTCCCGGCCGGGTCGCGGCTCACCCTGCGCACCGAGCACCGGCCGCGCGGGCTGGCCGGGCAGCTCGGGTGGGTGCTGTCGGCCCCGCTGCGGGTGGTCGCGCAGGTGGTGGGCCAGCGGGCGGTCGCCCAGCAGGCGGTGGCCGGGCGCGAGCCCGCCGCCGGGGGAGCGGGGAGCGCCCGGAGGTGACGACACCGATCGACCGCGTCCGCCAGCTGTCCGTGACGGCAGCGCTGGTCCTGTGCCTGGTCGGTCTGGTGCTCGGCGAGGGGACGGTCGGCGCCCCGGCCGC
>NZ_QPKK01000405.1 GCF_003344635.1 Desertihabitans aurantiacus | reverse complement strand
GCTGCCGCTCCGCGGCCACCAGCCGGGTGCCCGGGCCGGCCAGCGCGGCCAGCAGCGCGGTCTTGCCGCCGGGTCCGGCGCACAGGTCGAGCCAGGGCCCCTCGGGTGCCTCGACCCGGGCCAGCGCCAGCGCGACCAGCTGGGAGCCCTCGTCCTGGACGCCGGCCCGGCCCTCGCGCACCGCGGCCAGCTCCCCGGGGTTGCCGGTGACCCGCCAGCCGAAGGGCGACAGCCCGGTCGGCTCGGCGCCGGCGGCCTCCAGCTCCTCGGGCTCGACCAGCCCCGGTCGCCGCACCAGGGTGGTCACCGGGGTCACGTTGTCGGCGGCGAGGGCGTCGGCGGCCTCGTCGCCGAGCAGGTCGGTGAAGGCGTCCACCACCCAGCGCGGGTGCGCGGTCGCCAGCGCGAGCCGCTCCGGCGGGGGCAGCGCGGCGCCCAGCTGGTCCACCCACTGCTCCCAGCTGCGCTCCCCCACCCGGCGCAGCACCGCGTTGACCAGTCCGGCGACCCGCTCGCCCACGGCGCTGCGGGCGAGGTCGACGGAGGTGGCGACCGCGGCGTGGTCGGGGACGTCCATCCGCAGCAGCTGGTGGGTGCCCAGACGCAGCACGTCGAGCACCGCCGGCTGCAGGTCGGTGACGGCGCGGCCGGAGGCGGCGGCCACGACCCGGTCGTAGCTGCCCTCGCCGCGGCAGGTGCCGTGCAGCAGCTCGGTGGCGAAGGCGGCGTCCCGTCCGGTCAGCCGGCGCTGGGCCAGCAGGTCGGACAGCACGAGGTTGGCGTAGGCGTCGGAGGCGTGCACGGCCCGCAGCGCGTCGTAGGCGACCCGGCGGGCCTGGTCCACCCGGGGACGTCGCCGCGCGCGGCCTCGGGCCTGGCTCACCCCAGGGTCTCGTCGGGCTCGAGCTGGACGCCGCGGGCCCAGTCGGCGGCGGCCATCGGCTTCTTGCCCGGCGGCTGCACCTGCCCGAGCTCGAGGGCGACCGTGCCGGTGCCGACCCGCATCGCCCGCTTGGTGACCGCGATCCGTCCCGGCGGCAGCTGCTCGTCGGTCAGGGTGGCCGAGCCGATCTTGAACCGCTCCCCGCGGAAGGTGGTCCAGGCACCTGGCGCCGGGGAGCAGCCGCGGATGGTGCGGTCGAGCACCTCGGCGGGCCGGCTCCAGTCCAGCTCGGCGTCGGCCACGGTGATCTTGGGCGCGAGCGAGACGCCCTCGGTCGGCTGCTCGACCGGGGTGGCGGTGCCGGCCTCGATCTCGTCCAGGGTGCGCACCAGCAGCTCCGCCCCGGAGCGGGACAGCCGGGTCAGCAGGTCGCCGGAGGTGTCGGTGGGGCCGATCCGGTCGCGCACCTCGCCGAAGACCGGCCCGGCGTCCATCTCGCGGACCAGGCGGAAGGTGGTGGCGCCGGTCTCGGGATCGCCGTTGAGGACGGCGTGCTGCACCGGGGCGGCACCGCGCCAGGCGGGCAGCAGCGAGAAGTGCAGGTTGACCCAGCCGTGGGCCGGGATGTCGAGCACCCGCTGGGGCACCAGCGCGCCGTAGGCCACCACCGGGCAGCAGTCGGGCCGCAGCGCGGTCAGCGCGTCGACGAACTCCTCCTCGCGGGGATGAGCCGGCTTGAGCACCGGCAGCCCGGCCTCCTCGGCGCGCAGCGCGACGGGGCTGGGGGTGAGCCGTTTGCCGCGGCCGCTGGGGGCGTCGGGACGGGTGACGACCGCCACCACCTCGTGGGAGGAGGCGAGCAGGGCGTCGAGGGAGGGCACCGCCACCTCGGGCGTGCCGGCGAAGACCAGGCGCACCTGCCGCAGTGTAGGCCCGACCACCGACGGAGCCCGGCGCCGACCAGCCGCGGGCGCCGGCTCAGCCGAAGACCACCGGGTCGACCCGGACCCGCAGCGCCCCCTCGCTCTTGCGTGCGCTGCGCACCGACTGGGCCTGGCGCACCTGGCGGACCAGCTCGGGCCCGCCGGGTGGCGGGCAGCGCAGCACCAGCCGGTGCCGCTCCCCGTCGGCGGTGGCGTCCAGCTCGACCGGGCCGAGCACCTCCACCCCGGCCGCCTCGAGCCGGTCGCCCTCCAGCAGCGACTGCAGCTGCCGGACGGCCTCCGCGCCGCCCTCGACGGTGACGGTGCGCCACGCCGGCCCCAGGTGCGCCTCGGCCCGCTCGGCCAGCTCCCGGGCCGCGAAGCCGCCGGGGTCGAGCCGCACCAGCGCCTGCAGCGCCCGGGCGTCGCTGGGCCCGACCGCGATCACGGTGCCGTCCTGGTCGCCCGGGC
>NZ_QPKK01000404.1 GCF_003344635.1 Desertihabitans aurantiacus | reverse complement strand
GCTCGGCACGT
Source organism: Desertihabitans aurantiacus (assembly GCF_003344635.1). Classification (GTDB taxonomy): domain Bacteria; phylum Actinomycetota; class Actinomycetes; order Propionibacteriales; family Propionibacteriaceae; genus Desertihabitans; species Desertihabitans aurantiacus. Next base: position 2,273 of record NZ_QPKK01000404.1, on the reverse strand, counting down.
CCTCGCCCTCCCCCACCACCTGCACCGTGCGGCCGATCTCGGAGCGCACCCCGCTGCGGAACATGGCGTGGTCGTCGACCAGCACCACCCGCAGCGGGCCGCGCCGGGCCGGGTCGGTGGGTCCCTCCGCCCCCGGTCGCCCGGCTGCGGGAGGCGGCGCCGGCGTCCCCGGTCGCTGCGGGACGCCGGGACCGCCGGGGCCGACGGGTCGCGGGTGCTGTGGTTGGGTCATCGTGGCCTCTCCAGTCGTACTTCGGTTCCCTCGCCGGGGGCGGAGGTGATGCTCGCTGATCCGCCGTGACGGCGCATCCGGTCGATGATGCTGCCCCGCACGCCCATCCTGTCCTCGGCGACCTGGTCGGGGTCGAAGCCCCGGCCCCGGTCGCGGACGAACACCTCGACCAGGCCGTCGGCGCACTCGCCGAACACGTCGATGCGGTCCGCTCCGGAGTGCTTGGCGGCGTTGACCATCGCCTCCCGCGCAGCCTGCACCAGCGCGCGCAGGTCGGTGTCGAGCTCGCAGTCGCCGACCATCACCACCTCGACCGGCACGCCGCGCTCGTCCTCGACCTCGGCCGCGGCCGACGTCAGCGCCGCCTTCAGGGTGGTCTCGTCCAGCTCCTCGCCGTAGAGCCAGCCGCGCAGCTCGCGCTCCTGCCGGCGGGCGAGGGAGTGCACGGCCCGGGGGTCGTCGGCCTGGCGCTGGATCAGGGCCAGCGTCTGCAGCACCGAGTCGTGCAGGTGGGCGGCCATGTCGGCCCGGGCGTCGGCGCGCACCCGCTGCTCGCGCGCCTCGCTCAGCGCCTGCCGCGAGCGGTAGATCCACGGCGCGGCCGCCACCACGACGCCGGCCACCGCCAGCACCACCATCAGCAGCACCGCCGGGACCTGGTTGACGCCGATCTGGGAGGCCAGCACCAGGCCGAAGGCGACCGCCACCAGGGCGAGGCCGATGACCAGCCGGAGCACGGCCGTCCGCCCGCTGCGAGCCAGGAAGGGCGCCACCAGCGGGTGCGCGTCGTCGCGCCTGGAGCGGCTGGTCTCGGCCGGGGAGTCGGCCTGCCGCCAGATCAGGGCGAGCCCGATGCAGGCGACGGCGAGCGGCCAGAACACCTGCCCGGAGAAGCCGAACCCGGTCACCTGGAAGAACCAGACCACCCCGGCGCCGAGCACGATCAGCGCCACCAGCACGCCGCGGTCCCGGTGGGTGCGCGCGGACGTGTCGCTGCGCAGCCCCTGGCGGGTGTGGGCCTGCAGGCCGGGGGCGAGGTTCGGCTCGGCCCGCGGCAGCATCAGCCACAGCACCGCGTAGACGACGACCCCGACGAACTGCGACAGCGCCAGCGCGATGAAGCCGAAGCGCAGCACGGTCACCGACCAGCCGAGGTGCTGGGCGAGCCCGGCGCACACACCGCCGACCCACCGTCCCTCGAGCTGGCGGGAAGCGCGGGGGCGGCCCTTCTTCGACCCCTCCCCCTCGTCCGCACCGGACGGCCGCTGCAGCGGCGCAGACGCCCCCGCCTCCTCGGTGGAGGCGGGCAGCACCGGCTTCGGTTCGGTGTGCGGACGCAGGTCGGTCATGATGACGTCAAGCCTCACACGTCGCGGCGCCGCCGTCATGCGGGAAAGCCCGTGCGCGCCCCTGAGGTCGGCCGGGCGAGGACCGGGTGCCAGACCGGGCCGGAGGGGCACGAATGGGTGCCTTCCCCGATGGTGGGCGGCGGCGAGGCTGCGCAGGATGGGGGCCATGGAGGACTTGTGGAGCCTGCGCCGGGCGACTGACGGCAAGGTCGCCGGCGTGTGCAGCGCGCTGGCCACGCGGTGGGACGTCGACCCGCTCGTGGTGCGGGTCGGCGCGGTGCTGCTCGCCCTGAGCGCCGGCGCCGGTGCCGTCCTCTACCTCTTCGCCTGGGCGCTGCTGCCGCGCGAGGACGAGCAGGAGTCGCCGGTGCAGCGCTACGCCCCGGGTCTGGCCCGGCAGAGCCGGGAGTTCTGGCTGGCCGCGGTGATCATCGCCACCGTGGCGGTGGCGTTCAGCGTCGGCTCGGTCGCCCCGCTCGGGCTGATGCCCGCGGTCGTGGTGGTCGCCGTCTGGTACTTCGGCTTCCGTCGACCACAACGCCAGGCCCGAGAGCGGGAGCAGACGGGTGTGCTGCCCACGCCGGGCGCCTCGCACGACCCCTTCGCCGGCCCCGAGACCGCCTTCACCAGCGCCGCCCGGGAGTGGCAGCAGACGGTGCTGGCCTACCGCTCCCGCGGCGAGCAGCCGGACG
>NZ_QPKK01000403.1 GCF_003344635.1 Desertihabitans aurantiacus | reverse complement strand
CTCGCCCGGGCGCGGTCACGACGCGCCGTCCCCCGCCGGGCGGAGCGGGCGCAGCTGCTCGGCCCGGGCGATGGCGCGCAGCACCGCAGCGGCCTTGTTGCGCGACTCGGCGTCCTCGGTGGCGGCCCGGGAGTCGGCCACGATCCCGCCGCCGGCCTGGACGTGGGCCACCCCGTCGCGCAGCACGGCGGTGCGGATGGCAATGGCCATGTCGGCGTCCCCGGCGAGGTCGAGGTAACCCACCACCCCGCCGTAGAGCCCGCGGCGGGAGACCTCGAGCTCGTCGATGATCTCCATCGCCCGCACCTTCGGCGCCCCGGAGAGGGTGCCGGCGGGGAAGCAGGCCAGCACCGCGTCGAGCGCGGTGCGGTCGGGGCGCAGGCGGCCGACCACCGACGACTCCAGGTGCATGATGTGGCTGTAGCGGCGGACCTGCATGAACTCCCCCACCGCCACGGTGCCGGGCTCGCAGACCCGTCCCAGGTCGTTGCGGGCGAGGTCGACCAGCATCAGGTGCTCCGCGCGCTCCTTGGGGTCGGCGAGCAGCTCGCCCTCCAGCGCCTGGTCCTCGGCCGCGTCCCGGCCGCGGGGACGGGAGCCGGCGATCGGGTGGGTGGTGGCGCGCCGGTCGGTGACGGTGACCAGCGCCTCCGGGCTGGAGCCGATGACGTCGAAGCCGTCGCAGCGCACCAGGTAGAGGTAGGGGCTGGGGTTGCTCAGCCGCAGCGCCCGGTAGACGTCGAAGGCGTCCACCTCGGTGGTGACGTCGAAGCGCTGGCTGACCACCACCTGGAAGGCCTCACCGGCCTTGATCTCCTCGACCGCGGCCTCGACGGCGGCGGCGTACTCGGCGGTGGTCCGCTGGTCACGCACCCGCAGCGCGGACTCCTCCCCCGCCTCGGCCACCAGGGCGGGCGTGGGACGGGCCAGCCGCTCGGCCATCGCCTCGATCCGGTGGACGGCGTCGGCACGCGCCTCGTCCACCCGCTCGTCGGTGTCGTCGAAGTTGAGGGCGTTGGCGATCAGCCACACCTCGCCGGTCTGGTGGTCCAGCGCCGCCAGGTCGGTGATGAGCATCATCTGCAGCTCGGGCAGCCCGAGGTCGTCGGGGTTGCTGTCGGGCAGCGTCTCGATCCGGCGGACCGCGTCGTAGCCGATGTAGCCGACCATCCCCGAGTGCAGCGGCGGCAGCCCTTCCTGGCGCACGCCCTGCAGCTGGCTCAGCGTCTCCCCGAGGGTCTGCAGCGGGTCGCCGCCGCTGGGCAGCCCGACCGGGGTGTGCCCGGCCCAGACGGCCTTCCCGTCGCGTTCGGTGAGGGTGGCGGCCGAGGAGACCCCGACGAAGGACCAGCGCGAGCGCACGCCCTGCCCGACCGACTCCAGCAGGTAGCTGCCGGGACCGCCGGAGACCCCGTCGGTGCCGACGAGCTTGGCGTACAGCCCGACCGGGGTCTCGGCGTCGGCCACCAGCCGGGTCCAGACGCTGATCACCCGGGTGTCGCGGGCGAGCTCGCGGAACCGTTCGACGCTGGGCTCGATCTGCACCCCGTGCCTGCCTTCCTCCTCGCCGGGCCCGCCTGGCCCGGATCTGCCGCCCCAGCGTAGGGGACGCCCGCGGCCGGCGACCGGTGCCGACGCCCCCGACGGCTCAGCGCGGCTCGGCGAGCAGCGGGTGCACGTCGAAGCAGGAGGCGGCGCCGGTGTGGCAGGCCGGGCCGGTCTGGTCCACCCGCACCAGCAGGGTGTCGCCGTCGCAGTCGAGCTCGACGGTGCGGACGTGCTGGACGTGGCCGCTGGTCTCGCCCTTGACCCAGTACTCCTGACGGCTGCGCGACCAGTAGGTGCCGCGGCGCGTGGTGAGGGTGCGGTGCAGCGCCTCCTCGTCCATCCAGGCCAGCATCAGCACCCGGCCGCTGGTGGCCTCCTGCACCACCGCGGGCACCAGGCCGTCGGCGTTGCGGCGCAGCAGCTCGCCCACCGCGGGGTCGAGGCGGTCGTCGGTTCCGGGGTCGTCGGGCACTGGCCCATTGTGGCGCGGGCTGGGCAGACTGGCCGTCGTGACCACGGAGAGGTGGCAGCAGGCGGCCGACCGGCTCGCCACCGAGCGGCTGGCCAGCGGCGAGCCCACCGCCTGGTTCGAGGACCTGTACGCGGCGGCCGCCCGGGGCGAGGTGACGACACCCTGGGACCACACCGCCCCGGACCCGGCGCTGGCCGCGTGGGCGGCAGGGCGCGGGGTGCGCGGCGACGGGCGTCCGGCCGTGGTGGTCGGGGCGGGGCTCGGGGCCGACGCCGCCTT
>NZ_QPKK01000402.1 GCF_003344635.1 Desertihabitans aurantiacus | reverse complement strand
GCCGAGCCCGACCGCGTGGCGCCGCGGGCACCGTCGCGCGCCCGGGCGACGCCGGCGCAGGATCCCGGTGGCCGGGCACACCCCCGGGCCCCGCAGCGGCGGCCCGTCCTGGTGCGCTCGGCTAGACTCCTCCGGGCTGCGCGCCGCCGGCCAGCCCGTCCCCATACGTCCGGAGAGTGCCCGCATGCCCACACGCCAGGATCTGCGCAACGTCGCGATCGTCGCCCACGTCGACCACGGCAAGACCACGCTGGTGGACGCGATGCTGTGGCAGTCCGGCGCCTTCCGCGAGAACCAGTCGGTCGACGACCGGGTGATGGACTCCAACGCGCTGGAGCGGGAGAAGGGCATCACCATCCTCGCCAAGAACACCGCGGTGGCCCACCGCACGCCGGACGGCAGCGACGTCACCATCAACATCATCGACACCCCCGGCCACGCCGACTTCGGCGGCGAGGTGGAGCGCGGGCTGGAGATGGTCGACGGCGTGGTGCTGCTGGTGGACGCCTCGGAGGGCCCGCTCCCCCAGACCCGGTTCGTGCTGCGCAAGGCGCTGGCCAAGAAGCTGCCGATCATCGTCTGCGTCAACAAGGTCGACCGCTCCGACGCCCGGATCGCCGAGGTGGTCGAGGAGACCTACGAGCTGTTCATGGACCTCGTCGACGACTCCCAGACCGACGTCCTCGACTTCCCGGTGGTCTACGCCTCGGCCAAGGCCGGACGGGCCTCGCTCACCGCGCCGGCCGACGGCGAGATGCCGGACTCCGACAACCTCGAGCCGTTCTTCGCCACCATCCTCGACACCATCCCCGCGCCGTCCTACGAGGAGGGCGCGCCGCTGCAGGCCCACGTCACCAACCTCGACGCCTCCCCCTACCTGGGCCGGCTGGCGCTGCTGCGGGTGGTGGCCGGGCGGATCGAGCGCGGCCAGACCGTCGCCTGGTGCAAGGCCGACGGCACCATCAGCAACGTCAAGCTGTCGGAGCTGCTGAAGACCCAGGCGCTGGAGCGGGTGCCGGCCGACTCCGCCGGCCCCGGTGACATCGTCGCGATCGCCGGCATCCCCGACATCACCATCGGCGAGACCATCGCCGACCCCGAGGACCCGCGTCCGCTGCCGCTCATCACCGTCGACGAGCCGTCGATCTCGATGACCATCGGCATCAACACCTCCCCGCTGGCCGGCAGGTCGGGCAAGCAGCTGACCGCCCGGCTGGTGAGGGCGCGGCTGGACGCCGAGCTGATCGGCAACGTCTCCATCCGGGTGCTGCCGACCGAGCGCCCCGACACCTGGGAGGTGCAGGGTCGCGGTGAGCTGCAGCTGGCCGTGCTGGTGGAGATGATGCGCCGGGAGGGCTTCGAGCTCACCGTCGGCAAGCCGCAGGTGGTCACCCGCACCATCGACGGCAAGCTGCACGAGCCGGTCGAGCGGCTGACCATCGACGTCCCCGAGGACTTCATCGGCGTGGTCACCCAGCTGATGGGGCTGCGCCGCGGCCGGCTGGAGCAGATGGTCAACCACGGTACCGGCTGGGTGCGGGTGGAGTACGTGGTGCCGGCCCGCGGTCTGATCGGGTTCCGCACCGAGTTCCTCACCGAGACCCGCGGCACCGGTCTGATGCACCACGTCTTCGACTCCTACGAGCCGTGGTTCGGCGAGCTGCGGACCCGTCCGACCGGCTCGCTGGTGGCCGACCGCAGCGGCACCGTGACGGCGTTCGCGCTGTTCAACCTGCAGGAGCGGGGCACCATGTTCGTCTCCCCCGGCGCCGACGTCTACGAGGGGATGATCGTCGGCGAGAACGCCCGCGCCGACGACATGGACGTCAACCCCACCAAGGAGAAGAAGCTCACCAACGTGCGCTCCTCCACCGGGGACGAGCTGGAGCGGCTGATCCCGGCCAAGCTGCTCAACATGGAGCAGGCGCTGGAGTTCTGCCGCGAGGACGAGTGCCTCGAGATCACCCCCGAGGCCGTCCGGATCCGCAAGGTCGAGCTGTCGGCAGGAGACCGGGCCAAGAGCCGCAACCGCGCCAAGCGGGGCTGAGGCCGGGACGTCGCGGGGCGGGACGCCGCCGGCGGGGCTGTCGGAGCGGCGCGCTTTGATGGGTGCAGCACCGAGGAGGAGGCACCCATGACCGCCAGCCCGTCCCGCCGCGTCGGGATCGTCCCGCCCTACCTGATCCAGCGGCTGACCGAGCACCCGTCGGCCCACGTGGCCGAGGTGGCCCAGCGCACGCTGCGGGCCGACGAGACGTTCCGCGCCCGCCCGCGCACCGGCGCCCGTCCGACCGCGGCCCCGCG
>NZ_QPKK01000401.1 GCF_003344635.1 Desertihabitans aurantiacus | reverse complement strand
CGCGACCTCGGCGCCACCGCGGACTGGACCGTCCGGCCGGTCGACGGCGAGGCCGGGCTGGCCGCGATGCCGGCCGACGTGGTCCGCCCGGACGCGCTGCCCGGTGCGCTGCCGGCCACCGTCCCCGGCGCGGTGCACCTCGACCTGATGGCGGCCGGGCAGCTGGTCGACCCGCTGGTCGGGCTGAACGAGGCGCAGGTGCAGTGGGTCGGACGGCTGGACTGGGAGTGCCGGGCCGTCGTCGAGGTCGCCGCGGACGAGCTGGACGGGCCGGCGTCCCTGGTGTTCGAGGGACTGGACACCGTGGCGACCGTGCACCTCAACGGCACCCGCGTGCACACGAGCGAGAACATGCACCGCTCCTGGCGGGTCGACGTCACCGGGGTGCTGCGGCCCGGCGCGAACGAGCTCACGGTCCGCTTCGACTCCGCCCTGGTGCACGCCGAGGAGCTGCAGCGCACCCGCGGCGCCTGGCCCAACGACTACCCCCACCCCTACAACCAGATCCGCAAGCACGCCTCCTCCTTCGGCTGGGACTGGGGGCCGACGCTGGTCGGGGCCGGGCTGTGGCGCCCGGTCACCCTCGAGGTGGTGCCGACCGCCGCGCTGACCGGGCTGCAGGTGCGCACCGAGGTGCCCGCGCCCGCCGCCGGGGAGGAGCCGACCACCGCCGACGGCACGGTGCACGTGGTGGCCGACGTCGTCGTCGCCGCGGACGCCGCCGCCGAGCTGGTGGTCCGCGGTCCGGGCGGCGGGGTGGAGCGGTTCGCCGTCCCCACCGGGTCGGGGCCGCGGACGGTGCGCGCCGAGCTGGCCGTGGCCGACGTCGAGCTGTGGTTCCCCACCGGCTACGGCCCCGCCACCCTGCACGACGTGGACGTCGACCTCGTCGTCGACGGCCGCGTGGTCGACACCCGGCACCGCCGCACCGGCTTCCGCTCGGTCGTCCTCGACACCACCCGCGACCGCCACGGGCGGGCCTGCACGCTGGTGGTCAACGGGCGTCCCGTGTTCGCCAAGGGGTTCAACTGGATCCCCGACGACCCGTTCCCCACCCGCACCACCGCCGCGGAGTACGTGGCCCGGCTGGAGCAGGCGCAGGCCGCCGGGGCCAACCTGGTCCGGGTCTGGGGCGGCGGGCTGTTCGAGGACGAGACCTTCTACCGCTGCGCCGACGAGCGCGGGCTGCTGGTCTGGCAGGACTTCCTGCTGGCCTGCGCCGGCTACCCCGAGGAGGAGCCGCTGCGCTCGGAGGTCGAGGCCGAGGCCCGCGAGGCCGTCCGCCGGCTCTCGGCCCACCCGAGCGTGGTGCTGTGGAACGGCGGCAACGAGAACCTGCTCGGCCACAGCGACTGGGGCTGGCCGCAGAAGCTGGACGGGCGCCCCTGGGGCGAGTGGTACGCCCGCGAGCTGTTCCCGGCCGTGGTCGCCGAGCTCGACCCGGGCACGCCGTACCTGGTCAACAGCCCGCACTCCTCCGACGAGGTGACGCCGAACTTCCCCGGCGAGGGCACCACCCACCAGTGGGACACCTGGAACCGCCTGGACCACCGCCACTACCGCGACGCCGTCCCCCGCTTCGCCGCCGAGTACGGCTGGCAGGCCCCCGCCACGCTGCCCACCCTGCGCACCGCACTCGGTGCTGACGCGCAGCGCTGGGACTCCCCGGAGTTCCTGGCCCACCAGAAGCAGACCGGCGGCGGGCAGCGGCTGGTCGACCGGCTGGCCGGGCACGTCGCCGACCTCGACCGGCTGCTCGCACCGGAGGCGTTCGCCGACTTCCACCTGGCCACCTCGCTCAACCAGGCCGAGGCGCTGCGGACCGCGATCGAGCACCTGCGCTCGTGGTGGCCGCGGTGCGCTGGCAGCGTGGTCTGGCAGCTCAACGACTGCTGGCCGGTGAGCTCCTGGGCGGTGGTGGACGGCCACGGCGTCCCCAAGCTGGGCTGGTACGCCGCCCGCGCGGCCCACGCCGACCGGCTGCTCACCGTGCAGCCCCGCGAGGACGGGCTGTCGCTGGTGCTGGTCAACGACACCGACGAGCCGTGGACGGCCGAGGCGGTGGTGCGCCGCTGCGACCTCGACGGCACCGAGCGGGCCCGCACCACCGTCCCCGCCGAGGTGGCGCCGCGCTCGACCAGCACGCACCTGCTGCCGGTCGCCGTCAGCGCGCCCTGGCACCAGCGCCGCGAGCTGCTGGTGGCCGAGGTGGCGGGTCTGCCCGGCCGGGCGGCGTCCCGCAGCGTGTGGCGGTTCGCCGACCGGGGACGGCTCGAGCTGGCCCCCGGCCGGCGCACCGCCGAGCTGCTGCCGGCCGAGGCCG
>NZ_QPKK01000400.1 GCF_003344635.1 Desertihabitans aurantiacus | reverse complement strand
GCGTCCTGCTGCGCACCCACCGGCCGGCGCCCACGGCCCGCCGGGTGCTCGACCTCGGCTGCGGCTGGGGCGCGATCGCGCTGGCGGTCGCGCTGGTGGCGCCGCGGGCCCGGGTGGACGCCGTCGACGTCAACGACCGCGCGCTCGCCCTGTGCCGCGACAACGCCCGGGCCGCCGGCGTCGGTGACCGGGTCACCGCGCTGCGGCCCGAGGAGGTCGACGCGGACGCGCGCTACGACGAGATCTGGTCCAACCCGCCGATCCGGATCGGCAAGGAGGCCCTGCACGACCTGCTGCTGCAGTGGCTGCCGCGGCTCACCGACGACGGCGTGGCGCGGCTGGTGGTGGGGCGCAACCTCGGCGCGGACTCGCTGCAGCGCTGGCTGGTCGAGCAGGGCTGGCGCTGCGACCGGACGGCCAGCGCCAAGGGGTTCCGCGTGCTGGAGGTCGCCCGGGCCTGAGCGGCCGCGGGCTCAGCCGTCCATCGCCGCGGTCGCCCGCTGGATCTCCTCGGGGCTGAGCCGCAGCGGCGTCTGCACCAGCCACTGGTGCCCGTGGGGGTCTGCCACCCGGCCGCCACGGGCCCCGTAGGGCTGGTCGGCGACCGGGAAGACCACCGAGCCGCCGGCCGCCACCATGGCCTCGGCCAGGGCGTCCGGGTCGTCGGTGGTGACCGACAGCAGCACGCCGGGACGGCCCGGGGCGGCGAGCTGGTCGAACTCGTCGGCGTCCTTGAGCTCGATCAGGGTGCCGAGCAGCTCCAGCTGGGCGTACACCACCCGGTCACCGGAGGTGTAGCGCTGGCGGAGCTCCGCACCGAAGACGCGGCGGTAGGTGTCGATGGCGGCGTCGGCGGAGGCGACGACGAGCTTGGCCGAGATCTGTGGCGTCATGCCGTCAGTCTGCGCGAAGCCCGTCCCCGCCGTCTTGGACGTTCCGGAACAGTCCGGCGACGCCGAGGGGGACCCGGCTCAGGAGCGACGCAGCCGGACGTGCTCGGGGCGCAGCTCGTCCACCCGGGAGACCCCGACCAGCGACATGGTGCGCTCCATCTCGGAGGTGAGGATCTCCAGCACCCGGTCCACCCCGCGCTGGCCACCGACCATCAGGCCGTACAGGTAGGGCCGGCCGATCAGCACCGCCCGGGCGCCCAGCGCCAGCGCGGCCACCACGTCGGCCCCGCTGCGGACCCCGGAGTCCAGGTACACCTCGGCCCGGTCCCCCACCGCCTCGACCACCTGGGGCAGCAGCTCCAGCGGCACCGGGGAGCGGTCGAGCTGGCGTCCGCCGTGGTTGGACAGCACGATCGCGTCGGCGCCGGCGTCCACCGAGCGCACCGCGTCGGAGAGCGACAGCACGCCCTTGACCACCACCGGCCCGCCGAACTGCTCCTTGATGGTGGTGACGTCGGAGGGCCGCAGCCGCTGCTCGCGGTGCTGGTTGGACATCCCCCACAGCCCGTAGGGCGAGCCGACCGGGAAGGTGGCGAACCGCAGCGGCTCGGTGGTGAGGATGTTGGCCACCCAGCCCGGGTGGCGGGCCATGTCGGCGAAGGTACGCAGGGTGAGCTGCGGCGGGATGGCGAAGCCGTTGCGCAGGTCCTTGCGCTTGAGCCCGGTCACCGTGGTGTCGATGGTGATCATCACGGCCTCGTAGCCGTGCTCGCGGGCCTCGGCCAGGTGCTGGTCGGTGACCGCCCGGTCGCGCATCACGTAGAACTGGAACCAGTTCCGCCCGGTGGGTGCGGCCTCGGCCACGTCACCGATGGAGGTGGTGCCGTAGGTCGACAGCGTGTACGGCATCCCGGCGTAGGCGGCGGCCGCGGCGACCGCGCGCTCCCCGGTGTGGTGGCTGAGCCGGCTGTAGCCGGTCGGGGCGAGGACGATCGGCGCGGCGGCCGGGCGTCCGAGCAGGGTGGTGCTGGTGTCGGGGTCGCCCACGGCGTCCCAGGCGGTCGGACGCAGCTCGACGTCGGCGAAGGCGTCCCGGTTGCGACCCAGGGAGATCTCCGACTCCGCACCGCTGTGCACGTAGTCGAACACCGCGCCGGGCACCCGGCGGCGGGCCAGCCGCTCCACGTCGTCGACGGTGACGCAGCTGGCCAGCCGGCGCTCGACCGCGTCGGCGTGCCAGGGCCGGGTCTTGAGGAAGGGCTCGAGGTCGCGCCACCGGGGCAGCCGGCGGGGCGGTGCGGGGATCGCCGGCGACCGGCGGGGCGGCGGCGCCGGGGCGGGTTCGGCCGCGATCTGCTCCGGCTCGGTGCGCCCGGAGACGCCGGGTGGCGCGACCGGGGTGTCGGGCGGGTCGGCTGCGGACACTCTTGTCCC
>NZ_QPKK01000040.1 GCF_003344635.1 Desertihabitans aurantiacus | reverse complement strand
CCCGACGGTCACCTGGCGCCCGCCGGACGCGGTCGCCGGCACCCAGCCGCGCAGCAGCTGCCCGGCCAGCCCGACGACCAGCGCGGCCGCGAGCACCACCGCCACCGGACGCCACCCCGCCCGCCCCTGCTGCCCGGACGGCTGCCGCAGCCGCAGGGCCAGCCAGGCCAACGCCTGCCCGCCGAGAGCGGTGAGGAACGACACCCCGGCGACGCCGACGAGGGGGTACAGCCCGGCCAGCGGCGCGTCGACCATGGTGTAGCCCAGCCGGCTCCAGCCGAAGCCGTCGAAGGGCACCGAGGAGTAGACCCACTCCACCACCACCCAGGCGGCCGCGGCGAGCGCGGGCCAGCCGGGGACGGAGCGCAGCCGGTGCACCAGCACCGCCAGCAGGCCGTAGAAGACGGACTCGAAGGCGACCAGGGCGACGGCGACCGGCACCGCGATCGCCGACACCCAGCCGACGCTGAGGCCGAGGAAGACCACCCCGAAGAGGTAGCCCAGCCAGAACCGGCGCCGGGGGGCGGTCCGCACCGCCACCGTGAGCAGCGCCACCCCGAGCAGCGTCAGCGGCCACCAACCCAGCGGGGCGAAACCGGCGGCGGCCAGCGCACCGGCCCCCAGCGCGGCCGGCACCCGCCACGGGATGCGCGTAGGTCGCGGGGCGGCCCCAGCGGCGTCGGACGTCCCGGGTCGCAGGTCGGCCGGGGCGATCCCCGTCGCGGTCACGATGCGTCCCTCACTCGACGACGACGGTGCCGGTGGCGCGCATGACGACCAGCGGTTCCTCCAGCACCCGGGCCGCGGTCGAGGACGTGACGTGGCGGCGCAGCTCCTCCGGCGCCACCGCCCGGCAGACCACCCGCGCCTCGAGCGCGATGGCCCGGCTCGTGTTGCCGACCCGGGTGAGCGTGGCCTCGGCCTCCAGCACGTCGCCGGGGCGCACCGGCTCGAGGAGGTCGACCCCGGAGTAGCCCACCAGCTGGCCCTCGTCGCCGTCGGTGCGGATGCACATCTCGATCACCGCATCCTCGAACATCCGCAGCGTGTAGGAGGCGTCGAGGACGCCGCCGGCACCGTAGCCGGCGCCGCGGGGCACGTAGCGGCGGTGCACCACCGACATGCCCAACCGCGGGTCGGTCGTCGACTGCTCCTGCACGGCCACGTCCATCCTCCGGCTCCCTCGCTCCGTCCGGGTGAGCCTACCCGTCGGCGCCGAGCGTCCGGGTGGACGCAGTTCTTCCCGTGCCACCCTGTGCCTGCAGGAGATCTTGGCGTATCGTCGCGCTGACACCGCAGATCATCGACGCGAGGCGGCATCCGACATGACGACTTCCATCGACGGCGCCCGCTCCGGGCTCGGACAGCCCTACGAGTACCGGCGGGTCGAGCTGGTCGAACCCGACTGGCGCCGGCTGCCCGGCTGGCGGGAGGTCACCGACCAGCAGTGGCGCGACCCGCAGTGGCAGCGTGCCCACTGCGTCAAGAACGTCGCCCAGCTGCACCAGGTGATGGGCGACCTGCTCGACGACCGGGTGTACGACGACCTCGCCCGCGACCAGCGCGAGCGGGCCACCATGTCGATGCTGCTGCCGCCGCAGATGCTGAACACGGTCGTCCCCGACCGCCGGCCCGACACCGAGGCGTTCCTGGCCGACCCGGTCCGGCGCTACATGCTGCCGGTCTTCTCCGACCGGCGCACCGACTGGCCGTCGCACCCGATGGCGAGCCGGGACAGCCTGCACGAGCACGACATGTGGGCCGCCGAGGGGCTGACCCACCGCTACCCCACCAAGGTGCTGGCCGAGGTGCTGCCGACCTGCCCGCAGTACTGCGGGCACTGCACCCGGATGGACCTCGTCGGCAACTCCACCGAGCAGGTCACCAAGCTCAAGTTCCTCACCCGTCCGCAGCAGCGCCTCGACGCGATGCTGGACTACCTGCGCCGCACCCCGCAGGTGCGCGACGTGGTGGTCTCCGGCGGCGACGTGGCCAACATGCCCTGGCCGCGGCTGGAGGCGTTCCTGGACGCGCTGCTGGAGATCGACACCATCCGCGACATCCGGCTGGCGACCAAGGCGCTGATGGGGCTGCCGCAGCACTGGCTGGCCGACGACGTCCGTGCCGGGGTCGAGCGGGTCAGCCGGACCGCGCGGGAGCGCGGGGTGATGCTCGCGGTGCACACCCACGTCAACGCCGCCCAGTCGGTCACCCCGCTGGTGGCCGAGGCGGCGCGCGGCCTGCTCGCCGCCGGCGTCCGCGACGTCCGGAACCAGGGCGTGCTGATGGCCGGGGTGAACGACGACGCCGGCGGGCTGCTCGACCTCTGCTTCGCCCTGCTCGACGGCGCCTCGGTGACGCCCTACTACTTCTACATGTGCGACATGATCCCGTTCGCCGAGCACTGGCGGGTGCCGCTGGCCCGGGCCCAGGAGCTGCAGCACGACCTGCTCGGCTACCTGCCCGGCTTCGCCACCCCGCGGATCGTCTGCGACGTCCCCTTCGTCGGCAAGCGCTGGGTGCACCAGGTGGCCGAGTACGACACCACGCGCGGGATCAGCCTGTGGCGCAAGAACTACCGCACCGGGCTGGAGGCCGACGACGCCGCCGCGCTGAGCCGCGAGTACGCCTACTACGACCCGATCCACACCCTGCCCGAGGAGGGGCGTCGGTGGTGGCGCGAGCACAGCGTGCTCGACCTCGAGGCTGAGCGGCGGGCGGCCCGCAGCTCGCGCGACCTGGCGCTGCTGCAGTCGTCCTGACGCGGACGCCCCGGCTCAGCCCTCGAAGGGTCGCTCCTCGTAGGGGATCGACAGCACCAGGGTGGTGTGGGTGGTGACGTTGCCGGTGGTGCGCAGCCGCAGCAGCAGGTGCTCCAGCTCCAGCGGCGTCCCGACCTGCACCTTGAGCAGGTAGTTGGCGTCGCCGGCGATCGAGTAGCAGGAGACGACCTCGCTGATCGGCGCGAGCCGCTCGGGGATGTCGTCGGGCTGGCTGGGGTCGAGCGGGGTCACCTCGACGAAGGCGGTGAGCGTGCGGCCGAGCGCCTCGGGGTTGATCCGGGCGGTGTAGCCGGCGATCACCCCACGCTGCTCCAGGCGTCGCACGCGCTGCTGGGCCGCGGAGGTCGACAACCCGGTCGCCCGGCCGATGTCGGTGTAGGACATGCGGCCGTCACCCGAGAGCAACGAGAGGATCTGTCGGTCGATCTTCTCCATCCGCGCACTCCTCCACCGCCGCCGTCGGCACCACAAGTGCGCACATCGTGCCAGTATCTGGGCGTGGCCGAGCCCAGGATCCTGCTGATGGACACCGCATCGTTGTACTTCCGTGCCTTCTACGGCCTGCCCTCCACGCTGACCGACGCCTCCGGGCAGCCGGTCAACGCCGTGCGCGGTCTGCTCGACTTCATCGCGAAGTTCGTCACCGACTACCGCCCGACCCACCTGGTCTGCTGCTGGGACAACGACTGGCGTCCCCGCTGGCGGGTCGACCTGCTCCCCTCCTACAAGACCCACCGGGTCGCCGAGACCACCACGACGGTGGTCGGGGCCGGCGGGCAGGGCGCGGAGTCGGGGGTCGCCGAGGAGTCGCCGGACCAGCTGACCCCCCAGGTGCCGGTGATCCTCGACGTGCTGGCCGCGCTCGGCATCGCCGTGGTCGGCCACGACGGCTACGAGGCCGACGACGTCATCGGCACCCTGGCCACCACAGCCGCCCGGGAGGGATTCGCCGTCGACGTCGTCACCGGCGACCGCGACCTGTTCCAGCTGGTCGACGACGCGCTGGGCATCCGGGTGCTCTACGTCGCCCGCGGGGTGGCCAAGCACGAGCGGGTGGACGAGGCCTGGGTGCGGGCGAAGTACTCGGTGCCCCCGCAGGCCTACGCCGACCTGGCCGTGCTGCGCGGCGACACCTCCGACGGCATCCCCGGCGTGGCCGGCATCGGGGAGAAGACCGCGGCCCAGCTGCTGGCCCGCCACGGCACCCTCGACCAGGTCCTCGCCGCCGCCAGCACCGCCGACGGCGGGGTGACCGCCGGGGTGCGTGCCAAGCTCGGCGCGGCCATCGACTACCTGGCGGTGGCGCCGGACGTGGTCCGCGTCGTCCGCGACCTCGACCTCGGGGTCGGTTGGGACGACCTGCGGCTGCCCGCCGGCCCGGCCGAGCCGGAGCGGTTCGCCGAGCTGACCGGGCGGTGGTCGCTCGGCGGCAGCGCCGAGCGGATCACCCGGGCGCTGGCCTAGCCGCCCACGGTCCCCGTCCGGCCACCGAGCCGACACCGACCTGTTACCGATTTGACGGTGACACGGGCGGTGCGCCTGCCTACTCTGTCCCCAGCAGACCACGACACGCGCGAGCGCGGGGCGAGAGCACGGGAGGAGGACGGGCCGATGGAGACGACCTCCCAGCGCGCCACCGTCCTCCCCGGTCTCGAGGCCCGGGTCCGCAGCTGCGACGGATGTCTGGGCTGATCCCCGTGATCGCCCTCTCCTGCCGTCCTGCGTCGTCGCCGGGCGGCTTTTTCTTTCTCGGAGGGAGGCGACCATGAGCGGGGTGCTCGTCCTCAACACCGACAACACGGCCCTGCACACCGTGTCGGTCAAGCACGCGATCGGCATGCTGGTGCGTGAGGTCGCCGTGGTCGAGGAGGCCCGCGAGAACCACCTGATCGGGCCCTACCCGTGGCCGCTGGTGCTGCGGCTGGTCCGCTACGTCAAGACCGCTTTCATGTACGCCCGCGGGCCCGGCTGGACCAAGCGGGGTGTGCTGCGCCGCGACCGGCGCACCTGCGCCTACTGCGGCGGCTTCGCCGAGACCGTCGACCACCTGGTGCCGCAGTCCCGCGGCGGGCCGAACACCTGGCTCAACACGGTGGCCGCCTGCGGCGCCTGCAACGCGCTCAAGGCCGACCGGACACCCGGCGAGGCCGGGATGGCGCTGCGGTTCCGGCCCTACGCGCCGTCGCGGGCCGAGCTGGCCCGGCTCTGAGGCTCAGGACGTCCGTGCGAGCAGGTAGACCGCGGCGCCGGACAGCAGGTTGGCCAGCGCCGGCGGGTAGCCCGCCACCCGTCCGGCCTCGTCCAGCAGCACCCGCGACTCCACGGTGAACCCCAGGCCGGCCAGGAACTCCTCCAGGTCGACCAGGGTGGCGTTGTGGATGTTCGGGGTGTCGTGCCAGTCGTAGGGCATCTGCCGCGACATCGGCATCCGGCCCCGCAGCAGCCGCCAGCGGTGGCTCCACAGCCCGAAGTTCGGCACCGCCACGATGCAGCGGGGGGCGATCCGGCTCATCTGGGCCAGCACCTCGGCCGGACGCCGGGTGGCCTGCAGCACCTTCGACAGCACCACCACGTCGTAGGAGTCGTCGCCGAACTCCCCCAGCTGCTCGTCGACGTCCAGCTCGATCACCGACACCCCCGAGCGGATCGCCCGGCGCACCGCCCCCGGGTCGCGGTCGACCCCGGTGCCGGTGCAGCCGTGCCGGCGCTCCAGGTGGCCGAGCAGCTCGCCGTCGCCGCAGCCGAGGTCGAGCACCCGGCTGCCGTCGGCGATGAGGTCGGCCACCACCGCAAGCTCGTCGCGCAGGTGCAGGTGTCGCGAGGGGCCGCGGCGGCGTCCGGGGGTGCGGGTCGGGATGGTCACCGCGTCCCTCCTGCCGTCCCGCCGGTCCGCACCGTCTCGTGGGTGCGCTCCAGGGCCCGGTCGACGAAGGCGCGGACCGTCTCGTGGTAGTCCTCGATCTCGAGCAGGAAGGAGTCGTGGCCCCACACCGAGGCGATCTCGCGGAAGCTCACCGGCACCCGGGCCGACTCCAGCCGGCGGACGATCTCGCGGGAGTGCTCGGTGGCGAAGCGCCAGTCGGTGTCGAAGGAGACCACCAGCGCGCGGGTGCCGGCCTCGGCCACCGCCCGCGGGTCGTGCTCGCCGAACGGCTCGAACCAGTCCATCACCCGGGTCAGGTAGAGGTAGCTGAGCGCGTCGAAGCGGGTGAGGAAGGTGTCGCCCTGGTGGCGCAGGTAGCTCTCCACCGCGAAGTCGACGCCGAAGCCCGGTCCGGTGGCCTCCGGGTCCTGGATGCGGCGGCCGAACTTCGCCGCCATCGCCTCCTCCGAGAGGTAGGTGATGTGGGCCAGCATCCGGGCGATGGACAGCCCGGCCGCGGGGTTCGTCCCGTGCTCGGTGTAGCGACCGTCGTGGAAGTCGGGGTCGCGCATGATCGCCTCGCGGCCCACCGCGGAGAAGCCGATGTTCTGGGCGCTGAGCCGGCTGGAGGCGGCGATGATCACCGCGTTGTCGAGCTGCTCGGGGTGGCTGAGGGTCCACTGGAGCACCTGCATCCCGCCCAGCGAGCCGCCCACCGCGGCCAGCAGGCGTTCGATCCCCAGGTGGGCCAGCAGCGCGCGGTGAACGGTGACGAAGTCGGCCATCTGCAGCAGCGGGAAGTCCAGCCCGTAGGGCTCGCCGGTGGCGGGGTTGGTCGAGGCGGGCCCGGTGGTGCCCTGGCAGCCGCCGAGCAGGTTCGCGCAGACCACGAACAGCCGGTCGGTGTCGAGCGGCTTGCCCGGCCCGATCAACGTGTCCCACCAGCCCGGACGCCGGTCGCCCTCGCGCCAGCCGGCGGCGTGGGCGTCCCCGGTGAGGGCGTGGCAGATGAAGACGGCGTTGTCACGCTGCTCCGACAGGGTGCCGTAGGTCTCGTAGCTGACGTCGACCTCGAGCAGCTGCTCCCCGCCGGCCAGCACGAGCGGGTGGTCGCGGTCGAACAGCCGGACCTGCTCGGTCCGCACCTGCCCGATCTGCCGCTGCACCTGCTCCTCCTGCCCCGACGGCTGGGACCACCGTCGACCCCGTGACCCTAGGCGGGGCCCCCCAGCGGCCCCGGCTCTTCCACCATCCGGTCAGCACGGCCGGGCGGTAGGGCTCTGGAACACTGTCGAGGTGGCTGAGAGGGTGACGACGGCACGGGATCTGCGGCGGTGGCGCCGCTACCTGGCCGAGGAGCAGGCCGAGGCCCGGGTGTACCGCCGGCTGGCGCGTCGGCGCCACGGTGAGGACCGGCGGATCCTGCTCGAGATCGCCGAGGCCGAGGGCCGGCACGAGTCGCACTGGCGGGCGCTGCTGGGTGACCGGGTGGGACGTCCGGTGCGGGCCGGGCTGCGCACCCGGCTGCTGGGCTGGCTGGCCTCCCACGTCGGGTCGGTGTTCGTGCTGGCGCTGATGCAGCGGGCCGAGCAGCGCTCCCCCTACGAGAGCGACGAGCACGCCACCGACCAGATGGTCGCCGACGAGCACATCCACGCCGAGGTGGTGCGCGGTCTGGCGGTGCGGGGCCGGCAGCGGATCTCCGGCACCTTCCGGGCCGCGGTGTTCGGGGCCAACGACGGGCTGGTCTCCAACCTGGCGCTGGTGCTCGGCATGGGCGCCACCGGCGTCGGGTCGGGGGTGGTGCTGGCCGCCGGGGTGGCCGGTCTGCTGGCCGGTGCGCTGTCGATGGGGGCCGGGGAGTTCGTCTCGGTCCGCTCCCAGCGCGAGCTGCTGGCCGCCTCCACGCCCAACCCCGACACGAGCCGCCACCTGCCCGGTCTCGACGTCGACACCAACGAGCTGTCCCTGGTCTACCAGGCCCGTGGCGTCCCCGCCGCCGAGGCCGACCAGCACGCCGCGGAGGTGCTGGCCGGGCTGCGCTCGCTGGAGGTCGGCGAGGAGGCCTCCCACGAGGAGATCGGCAGCGCGGTGGGGGCGGCCGTCTCCAGCTTCTGCTTCTTCGCCTCCGGCGCCCTGATCCCGGTGCTGCCCTGGCTGTTCGGCGCCACCGGCTGGGTGGCGGTGGCCTGGTCGGCCGGGCTGGTCGGGTTCGCGCTGCTGCTCACCGGCTCGGTGGTCGGCCTGCTCTCCGGGGTGTCCCCGCTGCGGCGGGCGCTGCGCCAGCTCGCCATCGGCTGGGGCGCGGCCGCGGCGACCTACCTCCTCGGGCTGGCGTTCGGGACCCAGGTGGCCTGACGGCCGGGCGGGACCCAGGTGGCCTGACGGCCGGGCGGTACCCAGGTGGCCTGACGGCCGGGCGGGACCCAGCTGGCCTGACGGCCGGGCGGCTCAGGCGTCCAGCCGGGCGGCCACGTCGGCGGGGAACCCACCGGTGGCGATCGGGCCCCACCGGGTCGGGGTGATCCGGATCAGCGACTTGTCCTGCACCCGCATCGCGGCGCGGTACTCGTCCCAGTCGGGGTGCTCGCCGCTGATGCAGCGGAAGTACTCGACCAGGGCGTCCTCGGCCTCGGGCATGTGCAGCACCTCGGCCTCACCGTCCACCTGCACCCAGGCGCCGCCGAAGTCGTCGGAGAGCACGCAGACGCTGACGCGGGGGTCGCGGGCGGCGTTGACCACCTTGGCCCGGCCCGGGTAGGAGGAGATGACGATCCGGCCCTCGGTGTCCACCCCGCCGCTGACCGGGGACAGCTGCGGCTCGCCGTCGCGGCGGCGGGTCACCAGCAGCATGTGGTGGCGGGGACGGACGAAGTCGAGCACCTCCTCGCGGCTGGCGGTGGTGCTGGTGGCGATGGTGCGGCTCATGGCGCGACCCTACGACGCAGCAGGTGGACCGCCGCACCCAGGCCCAGCACCACCAGCCCGGCCAGCACCGACGTCCAGGGCAACGAGACCGCCAGCGCCACGCACCCGAGCGCGCCGACCGCCGCGGTGACCCGGGTCACCGGACGCGGGCCCAGCGTCCAGGCCGAGAGGTTGGCCAGCAGGTAGTACACGAGGATGGCGAAGGAGGAGAAGCCGATCGCCCCGCGCAGGTCGACCAGCAGCACCAGCACCACCACCACGGCGCCGACCGCGAGCTGGGCCCGGACCGGCACCTGGCGGCGCGGCTCCACCCGGGCCAGCGCCCGCGGCAGGTCACCGTTGCGGGCCATCGCCAGCGCGGTCCGCGAGATCCCGAGCACCACGGTGAGCAGCGCGCCGGCCGCGGCCAGCACCGCCACCACCCGCACCACCGGCACCCAGGTGGTCAGGCCGAGGGCGCGGACGGCGTCGGCGACGGCGTCGGTGCTGCCGGCCAGCCCGTCGACGCCGAGGGTGCGCACCAGCGCCCAGGCCAGCGCGGCGTAGACGGCCGCCGTGACCAGCAGCGCGATCGCCACGGCACGCGGGATGGTGCGCCCGGGGTCGCGGACCTCCTCCCCCAGCGTGGCCAGCCGGGCGTAGCCGGCGAAGGCGAAGAAGAGCAGCCCCGCGCCGCCGAGGACGCCCACCGGACCCGACCCGGGCGCACTCCCGGTCGGGTCGCCGCCGGCCGGGACGAGCGCGGCGGCGACCACCACCGCCACGAGCACGGCGATCACGACCAGCACCCCGGCCAGCGCCACCCGGGCCGAGCGCTGGACGCCGACCACGTCGAGGGCGACCACCACCAGGGTGGCGAGCACGGCGATCTCGCGCTGGTGCTCGGGCCAGGCGTAGGCGCCGACCGTCCAGGCCATCGCCGCGCAGGAGGCGGTCTTGCCGACCACGAAGCCCCAGCCGGCCAGGAACCCCCACAGCGGGCCGAGCTGGGCACCGGCGTAGACGTAGGTGCCGCCCGAGCGGGGGTGGCGCACCGCCAGCCGCGCCGAGGAGAAGGCGTTGCACCAGGCCACCAGCGCGGCCAGCAGCAGCGCCAGCCACAGCAGGTTCCCGCTGGCGGCGGCCGCGGGCGGGAACGCGGCGAACACCCCCGCGCCGACCATGGCGGCCAGGCCGACGCCGACCGACTCGAGCAGCCCGAGCCGGCGGGCCAGCACCGTCGGGGCGCTCACCGGGCGCCTCCCCTGCCGGCACGGGCGGTGCTGGAGTCGCTGACGGCCTGGACGGAGTCGGGCAGCACGAGCACGAAGGTACGCCATCGACGGACGCACCGGCCCGACAGCACTCCCGCGCCCGCTCGGTCGGTGCGGCGGGTGCTGGTCGCGGGTCCAGATCGGGGGCGCCGTCGCACCGGCCGGGCCGCGCGGGGCTACCGTGAGGCATGCCCTCGACCCCGCGGACGCCGCCGTCTCCCCGGGCGCGGTGGTGGCGGTGACGTCGACGAAACGGGCCGACGCCGACCGCAGGTCCGGTTCGGTGCTGCGGATGGTCGTCACCGACCGCTTCTACCTGGCCGCGGTGGCCAGCCTCTTCTTCGCCGGCGTGGGCCTGTCGGTCGCGATGCCGCAGCTGTCGCTGTTCCTCGTCCAGGAGCTGCACACCTCGCTGGAGGTGGCCGGGCTGTTCTTCCTCACCCAGCTCGGCGCCCCGGTGCTGGGCTGGGTGGTCGGGGCCTGGTCGGACCGGCTCACCGACCGGCTCTGGCTGTTCCGGCTCGGGGCCGTGGTCGGGCTGGTCGGCTGGGTGGCGCTGGCGCTCAGCACCTCGGCCTGGATGGCGTTCGTGCTCAACCTCACCGTGCTCGGGTTCTCCGGGGCGACCGGCTCGCTGATCTTCGCCGCGGTCCGCGACCAGCTCACCCACCACCCGACCGGCGTCGACAACCGGGTGATGTCGACGGTGCGGCTCGGGTTCAGCCTCGGCTTCATGACCGGGCCGGTGCTGGGCAGCGTGCTCGGCAGCGCCTTCGGGTTGCGGGCCGCGATGCTCGCCGCCGGCGTGTTCACCCTGCTGCAGATCGTGCCGATGCTGCGGATGAAGGTGGCCCGCGCCACCGTCGCCCCCGCCGACCCCGCGCCGGAGCCGTCGGCCGGACCCGCGCCGGCGACCCGTCCGCCCCGCTCGCGTCGCCGTCGACGTCGCACGGGCAGCACCGGGCTGGGGCCGCTGCTGGCCTTCCTCGGCCTCGGCGTGCTGGCGATGAGCGGGGACACCGTGAAGTTCGCCTACCTGCCGATCTACATGGAGCTGCAGCTCGGCACCCCGGACTGGCTCCGCGGGCTGGTGATCTCGATGCAGTCGGTGGGCATGCTGTTCTTCATCCCGCTGATGGGGGTGCTGGCCGACCGGTTCGGCGCGCACCGGCTGGTGGTGGTCAACGTGCTGCTCGGCGTGCTGGCCAACCTCGGGTTCATGCTCGGCGGGCACGAGCTGGTGCTCATCGCCGCCACCCTGCTCAACTCCGCGATGTGGGCCACCCTCGGCGGGATCGGCATCAGCGTCGCCCAGGAGCTCTACCCCAGCGGCGTCGGCATGGCCTCCTCGCTGTACTTCTCCGCGATGCGCTTCGCCGCCGCCATCGGCGGGATCGCCGGCGGGCTCGGGGTCGGCTGGTTCGGGGTCCCCGGGGTGTTCCTGGTGCCGGCGGCGCTGTGCGTGGTCTCGGCCGCCGGGCTGGCGGTGCAGGCGGTGCTGACCTCCCGCGCTGCGCGGCAGGGCGCGCCGGTGACCGCCTGAGACGCCCTCGGGGGGCGGCCCGGCCGGTCCGGGCCCGCCGCCTACGATCGGGGACGTGGAGCATGAGGCGAAGGTCGGTGACCTCACCCTGGTCTACGAGACGTTCGGTGCGGCGGAGCACCCGCCGCTGCTGCTGGTCTTCGGCCTCGGCGGGCAGATGGTCGGCTGGCCCGACGGGTTCTGCCAGCGGCTGGCCGACCGCGGGTTCTTCGTCATCCGCTTCGACCACCGCGACATCGGCGGCTCCGAGGTCGTCCCCGGCGACCCGGTCCGACCGCTGCGCACGCTGCTCGGGCTGGACGAGCTGACCTACACCCTGGAGGACCTCGCCGACGACGCCGTCGAGCTGCTGCGGGTGCTCGGCCACGACTCCGCCCACGTCGTCGGGGTGTCGATGGGCGGCATGATCGCCCAGCTGGTCGCGATCCGGCACCCCGAGCGCACCTGCTCCCTCACCTCGATCATGTCGACCACCGGACGCCGCACCGTCGGCTTCCCCACCCGGCTGGACCTCGTCCGCGGGGCCGGCCAGACCGCCTCGGACGACGTCGAGGAGTACCTCACCCACTCGGTGGCGCGGCTGCGGGTGCTCGCCGCGAAGGGGTTCCCCTTCGACGAGGAGGAGATCCGCGGCATGCTGACCCGCAGCTTCGAGCGCGGGCTGCGTCCCCAGGCGGCGGTCCGCCAGCTGATGGCGATCCTCCGCGCCCCCGACCGGACGTCCGCACTGCGCGACCTGGACGTCCCCACCCTGGTGGTGCACGGCACCGCCGACCCGCTCGTGCACGTCTCCGGCGGACGTGCCACCGCCCGCGCCGTGCCGGGGGCGGAGTACCTGCCGATCGAGGGGATGGGCCACAGCCTGCCCGCCGGCACCTGGGACGCCGTCGTCGACGCCATCGCCCGGACCGCCGCCCGCAGCGTCCGACCGCCGGCCCGCGACGCCGCCCGCCAGCCCGCTGACTCCTGACCACCGGCGCGCGCGCCGCAGCGGGCCGGAGCGGTGTCGCCCGAGCCCGCCCGAGATCCGCCGGGTCGGTGCCCCGGGTCGTCGGTCAGCGACGTCCCGCGAGCCGGATCCAGTCCACGCCGGCGATGACCGCGAGCGGTACCCGGCGTGGTCGCCTCGTCGGGTGGGTGGTCGGTGGCCCGCCCGGGTCCCCGACCCCGTGGCTCGGGGACGGGTCGACGGCGGTGGTGGGGTCGCCCCAGTGGGCGCCGGGCACAGCGGCCGGTCCCGCCGCGGGTCCCGTGGCGGAGGTCGGGTCGACGGGGTCCAGGTCGGGCCCCCTCATCGTGCTCCCCCGTCGCCCCGGTCCTCGACGACCCCGTTCTGGTAGGCCCAGACCACCGTCTGCAGCCGGTCCCGGGTCCCGATCTTGGTCATCGCCCGCCCGAGGTGGGACTTGACCGTGCTCGTCTCCACCACGAGCACCGCGGCGATCTCGGCGTTCGACAGCCCCCGCGCGAGCAGCCGCACGATCTCGGCCTCCCGGGCGGTGAGGGCCGCCACGGCCGCTGCACCACCGGTCGACGGAGGCCGCCGGCGGGCGAACTCCGCGATCACCCGCCGCGTCACGCTGTGGTCGACCAGCCCGAAACCGGCCGCCAGCCGCCGGACCGCCGCCACCAGGTCGTCAGGATCGGTGTCCTTGAGCACGAAACCGCTGGCCCCGGCCTCCAGCGCGCCGAACACGTAGTCGTCGAGGTCGAAGGTGGTCACCACCAGCACCGCCGGGGCGGGGTCCAGCTCGGCCAGCACGGCGCGGGTGGCCTCGAGCCCGTCCCCGCCCGGCATCCGGACGTCCATGCAGATGACGTCCGGCCGCAGCCGGCGGGCCTGCTGCACCGCCTCGCGCCCACCACCGGCCTCCCCCACCACGATGATGTCGCCGGCCTCCTCGAGGATGACCCGGAAGCCCGCTCGCACCACCGCCTGGTCGTCCACCAGCAGCACCCGGATCATCTGACCTCCTCCTGGTCCGGGTCCGCCCCGGACGCCCTGTCGATCTCCGCCACGAACACCCGCAACCGCACCCGCCAGCCGCCGCCCTCCACGGGCCCGGCGCTGAACTCGGCCCCGATCAGCTCGGCCCGCTCCCGCATCCCGATCAACCCGACCCCGGGTGTGCTGCGGCGGGGACCGGGGGCCAGCGGTGATCCGCTGTCGGTGATGTCCAGCCGCACCTCCTCCGGGGCGAGCTCCAGCAGGATCGTCACCCGGGCCCCGGGAGCGTGCTGCCGGGCGTTGGAGAGCGCCTCCTGGGCCACCCGGAAGCAGGCGATGTCGGCGACCGGCGGCAGCTCGATCGGCGATCCCCGACGGATCAGGGTCACCTCCGTGCCCAGCTCGCGGGCCGTCTCCACCAGCTCCTCCAGCGACGCCAGCCCCGGGGTCGGGGTCCGTTCGGCCCCGTCCCCGAGTCCGCCCTCGGCCGGGGCCGAGGTGTCCCGCAGCATGCCGACGGTCAGCCGCAGGTTGTCCAGCGTCTTGCGACCCTGGGTGCGGATCCAGGCCGCACCGGCCCGGGCCGCCTCCGGGTCCCGCTCCACCAGGCGCTCCACCGCGGCCGCCTGCACCACCATCCCGGACAGGTGGTGGGCGGCGACATCGTGCAGCTCGCGCGCCATCCGCGTCCGCTCGGCCACCAGCGCCGCCTGCACCGAGGCCCGCTGGGCCGAGATCGCGTTCTCCGCCCGGTCGGCCAGCAGGTCGGTGTAGCGCCGCCGGGCGGCCACCGCCGTGCCGGCCAGCACCGGGAGGCCGTAGATGACCAGCGCCGCGAGGGCTCCGTCGACCGTGCTCAGCACCCGATCGGGCTCCTCGGGCAGGACGCCCGCGACGAGGGCCTCGGCGACGACGGCGCCAGCCACGGCCAGCCGCACCCGCCGGACGCCGCACCACGACCCGAGGGAGTAGGCGGCGACGACGAGCACCGGAGCGCGGATGGTGAAGTCGGGGACGCTGTTGAGCAGCAGCTGGACCAGCACCACGACCACGAAGCACGCGAGCGGGTACCTCCGGCGCAGCACCAGCAGCAGGGACTGCAGGCAGGCGACCGATCCGGCCGTCCAGCCCAGCAAGGGGCTCACCGGCAACCCCTGGGCCGGGAAGGCGTAGCCGAGGGTGTAGCCGAGCAGCGCCGCCGTCACCGCCGTGACGGCGACCGCGAGCGGGATCTCGCGCCGGATGCCGCCGGGTGGGCCGAAGCGGTCCAGCCACGCATTCCACCGCGCGCCCAGGCGGTGCTCGTCGACGTCGCGTAGCGGTCCTGGCTGCTCGACCACGGGCCGGACCTCCTCACCGCTCCGGCCCGACCGGTCGCCGCGGCGGGGCCCCGCACCGACATCGTAGGGGCCGGGGTGCGCCTGGTGGGGCCGTCGCTGCTCGTCCATCCCCGCCCTCAGTACGAGACGCTCGGTGCGAGCAGCCGGAAGGTGACGGCGAACCAGCTGACACCGACCAGGGCCAGCAGCACCAGCACCGCGGCGGTGGTCCGCCACCGCCCGGCGCGGAGCCGGACCGTCTGCACCACCACGACCGCCGCGGGCACCACGGCCAGCACCCCCAGCGCCTGCACCACCTGCAGCACGCGCAGCGCGGCGAAGGGCACCTGCTGCAGCGCCGTCAGCGCCTGGACCGTCACGAGCCAGCCTCCCAGCGCCACCAGCACGAGCGCCGATCCGGCGCGGGTCAGCCACCGGGCCCACCGGGCGGGAGGGCTCGCCGAGGACGCCCGCCGGCGCCGGACCACCGCGCCGACCACCGCCCCCAGCAGGCTCCCCAGCAGGACCAGCGCGGAGACCACCAGGACGGGGACGGCGAGATCGGGCGAGCGTCCGGGACCGATCGGCAGCAGGGTGGCGGCCGGTCCGGTCCCGAGGGCGGTCACCTCCCCGTCGACGGTCCGCACCGTGAGCACCCCTTGACCACCGACCTCCCGCCAGGTCCCGGGCGACGCCTCCTGGTAGACGGTCGCGGGCAACCCCTGGCCCGGCTGCACGAGGAGCGTGCCGTCGGGCTGGGCGAGCACCCGGGTGGTGGCCGTCAGGTCGATGACGGAGAGGAAGGAAGGTGCTCTGCAGCGAGCGCGACGACCGGTAGCTGCCCTCGGCCGCCCGGGCGTGCTCCAGGGCCTCCGCCGCCTCGACCCCACCGGCGACCGGGGCGGCCTCGCCCGGGAAGTAGCGGTCGGTGAACCCCCGCATGAGGGCGTCGCGGAGCTCGATGGTGTCGAGCGCCCCGCTGCCGTTGCTGTTGAGGGCGATGAAGATGCCGGTGCCCTCGTCGGGGTAGATCTGCAGGTGGGAGTGGAAGAACTGGGTGTCCCCGCCGTGGCCGAGGATGTGCCGGCCGTTGCGGCTCTCGTCGAAGAACCCCAGGGTCATCTGCGGTCCCGCGGCGAGGGGGCCGAGCGTGCCGGCGTCCAGGGCCGGGGTGTGCATCAGCTCCAGCGCCTCCGGGCCCAGCAGCGGCTCCCCGGTCACGGGCCGGCCGAGCTGGGCGAGCATGAACGCCGACATGTCGTCGACCGTGGCACTGAGGGCACCGGCCGGGGGCTCCCCCACGTGCTCGAAGGGGGCGGCGGGGGCGGACGCGTCGGGGTAGCCGAGCGAGACCCGTCCGGCCAGGTCGGGCGGCAGCGGCTGGGCGAAGGAGGACGACGTCATCCCCGCCGGTTCCAGCACGGCGGCGCGGAGGTGGTCCTCGAAGCGGACCCCGCTGACCCGCTCCACCACGTAGCCGGCCAGGGCGTTGCCGTAGTTGGAGTAGGCCGGCACCGTGCCCGGCGCGTAGACCTGCTCGGGCGGGTCGGTGCTGACCGCACGCCGCAGGTCCACCGGTGCGCCGTCGAGGGCGATCAGGCCGGCGATCCGTTCCTCGAAGCCGGCGGTGTGGGTCAGCAGGTGCCGCAGCGAGACCGCTCCCCGGGGCAGCGGCAGGTCGAAGTCGAGGTAGCCCCGCACGTCGGCGTCCAGGTCGAGCTGTCCCTGCTCGACCAGCTGCACCACCGCGGTGGCGGTGACCACCTTGGAGACTGATCCGGGGCGGAAGAGCGTGCGGGCCGGGTCGACCGGTACGGGCTCACCGCCTCCGTTCCCGGTGTCGGCCCACCCGTAGCCGCGGCTGATCAGCACCTCCCCGTCGTGCACGACGCCGACGCCGGCGCCGGCGACACCAGCCCGGGCCAGGGCCGCCGGCAGCATCCCGTCCAGCCACGCCTCGACGTCGGCGCGTTCCAGGGCCGCGGTCGGCACGGTCGCAGGAGGCGGCGGGGTGGTCGGCACGGCTCCCTGGCAGCCCGCCAGCGTCATCAGCAGGGCGAGCACGGCCACCAGCACGACGGCGGGCCGACGCCGTCCCGTCGCACGGCGGGGCCGACGGGGGTGGGTCGATCCCCGGGCGGGTCGATCGGACATGGGCCCTCCTCGTTGCCGGGCGCCGGCTGTCTCCGCGCCGTCGCCTCCGGTGCTCCAGCCTGCTGGCGGCAGCCCCGGCCCGCATCCGGCGCAGGTGGGCACCTGCGTTGCGACCTTCGTCCCAGGCGGACGGCCTCCGGTGGTCGAGGACGACCGCCGGTGCGGAGCCCGCCCAGGCGCTACCACCCCCGCTCGGCCGCCTCGACCTGGCCCCGCGTGATCGCGGTGAGCAGCGCGGCGTGGTCGGCCCGGGTCTGCCCGGCGTAGGCGCGGCCGAAGCGGAGGATCCCGTCGGCGAACGCCCGACCCCGTCCGATGTAGCCGGCGACGGCAGCCGGATCACCGCTGCGGGCGTGGGACTTGGCCAGCGCGTGCCCGCAGGCGGCGGCGAACTGCGGCAGGTAGCCCGCCACCTGCTTGCCGTCGGGGATGATCTTCATGTCGCGGAACTGGCGCACGTAGTAGTCACGGCCGTCGACGCGCATGTGGCCGAGGAAGATGTCACTGGCCGACTGCATCAGCCGCTGTCCGACGACGACGCGTTCCCCGTGGTTGGCCAGCTCGCTGGGCCCGAGGAACTCCTCGTACACCGACGCCGTCGCCTGCTTGACCTGGGAGAACAGGGGCTGCCGACCGCTGTCACCCTCCAGCAGGTGGAGCCAGACGCGCATCCCCACACTGCCGACCCCGACGATCTGGCGGACCGAGTCGACCCGCCGGAACCGGGCGACGAGGCGACGCAGGTGCGGCTGGAGGGAGGCCAGGTAGGTGTCGTACACCTGCTCGTAGGCCCGGGCCTGCTCCTCGGGGCCCATCCCCTCGTCGAGGCGCTTCATCGGGTCCAGGGTGATCCGCCGTCGCCCGTCCTGCTCGGAGACGAGCTGCCGCGCCACCCCGCGATGGGTCCGCCTCCTCGACTGCTTCTCGATGGAGCGGGCAGCCGACTCGGCGAACTCCGAGCTCAGGCCCCGCAACGGCACGTCGGAGGTGATCCGGTCGTACCAGACGTCCAGCTCCCCCATCCGCGCGTACGCCCTCATGGCCGAGCGGTAGGTGTCGACCACCCGCGAGGCGGCGTCCTCCGCACACGACACCGCGAGCCGTTCGGCGTCGGCGAGCACGTAGATGCTGGTGACCAGCCGCTTCAGGTCCCACTCGAAGGGCCCGGGGAGGGTCTCGTCGAAGTCGCGGGCGTCGAAGAGGAGCTGCCGTTCCGGTGAGGCCCACAGCCCGAAGTTGAGGACGTGGGCGTCACCGCACATTTGGACGGTCAGGCCCGAGTGCGGCGACGCGGCCAGGTCGGCGGCCATCACCGCGGCGGCACCGCGCAGGTAGGTCCACGGTGAGGTCGCCATCCGCGCGTACCGCAGGGGCAGCAGGGCGGGGTCGCGCACCGCCTCCTGCCCGCGCAGCCGCTCGAGGGCCCCGACCTGACGGACGCCCGGATCCCACGCACCCGCCGC
>NZ_QPKK01000004.1 GCF_003344635.1 Desertihabitans aurantiacus | reverse complement strand
CGGCCCTGGCCGCCCGGCTGACCCTGCGCACCGGAGCCCGCGGTGCCGCCCTGGCCCGTCCGGTCCCCACGAGCAGCGCCGCCACCCTGACCCTGGCGCCCGGGCGGAGCCTGCTGGGCTCCCGCGGGACGGCCGGAGCCGCCCTTGTCGGGCGCGCGTCCCATCAGCCGGTCGGCGCGGGTCGGCGCACCGTCGGAGCCGGCGCCCGGGGCGCCCTCTCCCTCGACCCGCGGCTGGACCACCGTGTCGTCCTCGGGGTTGGCCGTGACCTTCGACCGATCACTCACGGGTGTCGTCCTCCTCGGCACCGCGAGACGGCGCGTCGTCCGTCGCCGGAGCGTCCGCGTCCGGCGTCAAGCCCCCATTATCGTCATCGGACTCCGAAACCGAACCGTCGGAGGCCAGCGCCGCGTCGGTGGTGTCGTCATCGGCGGGCGCGGCGACCTCGGTCAGCACCGCGTCGGCGGCCTGCACCGCCGCGGTCGCGGCACCCTCCTCGGCCGACTCCGCGGCCTGCTGCTCGACCTCCTCGGCCACGCTCGCCTCCGGGTTGATCGCGATCACGGCGACCGCGTCACCGTCGCGCACCCCGACGAAGCGGACGCCCATGGTGTCGCGGCCCTTAACCGCCACCTCCGACACCGCGCTGCGGGTCACCTGACCGCTGGTCTTGATCGCCAGCACCTGGTCGGACTCGCGCACCACGATGCCGCCGACCAGCTCGCCACGGTCCTCGTTGAGCCGCATCGCCTTGATGCCCAGCCCGCCGCGGCCCTGCACCCGGTACTCCGAGACCGCGGTCCGCTTGCCGTAGCCGCCGTCGGTGACGGTGAACACGTAGCGGTCGTCCTCGGGCATGTCGGCGTCGATGATCGACATCGACAGCAGCTCGTCCCCGGGGCGGAACTTCATCCCGGTGACGCCGGAGGTGGCCCGGCCCATCGGCCGCAGCTGGTCGTCGCCCGCGGAGAACCGGATCGCCTGGCCCTTGCGCGAGATCAGCAGCACGTCGTCGTCCTCGCTGCACGGGGCGGCCCCGATCAGCTCGTCGTCGTCGGAGCGGAAGTTGATGGCGATCAGACCCGCCTGGCGCGGCGAGTCGTAGGTCTGCAGCGCCGTCTTCTTCACCAGCCCCTGGCGGGTGGCCAGCAGCAGGTAGGGCGAGTCGTCGTAGCCGCGGATGTCGAGCACCTGGGCGATCCGCTCCTCCGGCAGGAACGACAGCAACCCCGCCACGTGGCCGCCGCGGGCGTCCCGACCGGCCTCGGGCAGCTGCCACACCTTGGCCCGGTAGACCCGGCCCAGGTTGGTGAAGAACAGCACCCAGTGGTGGTTGGTGGTGGCGAACATGTGCTCGACCTCGTCGTCGGTGCGCAGGGTGGCCCCACGCACCCCCTTCCCACCGCGCTTCTGCACCCGGTAGAGGTCGCTGCGGGTGCGCTTGGCGTAGCCGCCGCGGGTGATGGTGACCACCACGTCCTCGTCGGGGATGAGGTCCTCATCGGAGAGGTCGCCGTCGGCCCGGATGATCTGGGTGCGCCGCTCGTCGCCGTACTTGTCGACGATCTCGGCCAGCTCCTCGGAGATGATCCGGCGCTGCCGGGCCGGGGTGGCGAGGATGTCCTTGAGGTCGGCGATCAGCCGCTCGTACTCGGCCAGCTGGTCGATAATCTTCTGCCGCTCCAGCGCCGCCAGCCGCCGCAGCTGCATGTCGAGGATGGCGTTGGCCTGCAGGTCGTCGATGTCGAGCAGCTCGCGCAGCCCGGTGCGCGCCTCGTCGGTGCTGGGGCTGCGCCGGATCAGCGCGATGACCTCGTCCAGGGCGTCCAGCGCCTTGACCAGACCTCGGTAGATGTGGGCCTTCGCCTCGGCGTCGGCCAGCCGGTAGGCGGTGCGCCGGCGGATGACGTCGAGCTGGTGCTCGACCCAGTGCGAGATGAACTGGTCCAGCCGCAGCGTCCGCGGGACGTCGTCGACCAGCGCCAGCATGTTGCAGCCGAAGGTGTCCTGCAGCTGGGTGTGCTTGTAGAGGTTGTTCATCACCACCCGCGGCTGGGCGTCGCGCTTGAGCACGATCACCAGCCGCTGACCGGTGCGGGCGGAGGTGTCGTCGCGGATGTCGGCGATGCCGTTGAGCCGTCCGGTGTTGACCAGGTCGGCGATCTTCAGCGCCAGGTTGTCCGGGTTGACCATGTAGGGCAGCTCGGTGATCACCAGCAGCTGGCGACCGGTGCGCTGCTCCTCCTCGAGGTCGATCACCGCGCGCATGGTCACCGAACCGCGACCGGTGCGGTAGGCCTCCTCGATGCCCTGGCGACCCACGATCAGTGCGCCGTTGGGGAAGTCGGGGCCCTTCACCCGCTCGATCGCGGCCTCGAGCAGCTCCTCGCTGGAGGCCTCCGGGTGCCGCAGCGACCACTGCACCGCCTCGGCCACCTCGCGCAGGTTGTGCGTCGGGATGTTGGTGGCCATGCCGACCGCGATGCCGGTGGAGCCGTTGACCAGCAGGTTGGGGAACCGTGCCGGCAGCACGGTCGGCTCGGTGTCGCGGTTATCGTAGTTGGGCTTGAAGTCGACGGTGTCCTCGTCGATGTCGCGCACCATCTCCATGGCCAGCGGCGCCATCCGGCACTCGGTGTACCGCATCGCGGCGGCCTTGTCGTTGCCCTGGGAGCCGAAGTTGCCCTGCCCGGTCACCAGCGGCGCCCGCATCACCCACGGCTGGGCCAGGCGGACCAGGGTGTCGTAGATCGCGCCGTCACCGTGCGGGTGGTACAGACCCATCACCTCACCGACCACGCGGGAGCACTTGTTCCAGCCCCGGTCGGGCCGGTAGCCGCCGTCGTACATGGCGTAGAGCACCCGCCGGTGCACCGGCTTGAGCCCGTCGCGGACGTCGGGCAGCGCGCGTCCGACGATCACGCTCATCGCGTAGTCGAGGTAGGAGCGCTGGATCTCGGCCTGCAGGTCGATCGGCTCGGTCCGCTCGGTCGGCGGGTCGATCGGGGTGTCGGTCATGCCTTCTCTTTCTGGGTGCGGGGCGGCGCTTCGACGGGCGCAGGGCGCTGGAGCCGGGTCGGCCCTGGACGTCCGAGCCGGCTCAGATGTCGAGGAACCGGACGTCCTTGGCGTTGCGCTGGATGAACGCGCGGCGCTGCTCGACGTCCTCGCCCATCAGGATGGAGAACATCTCGTCGGCCTGGGCCGCGTCGTCGAGGGTGACCTGCAGCAGCACCCGCTGCTCGGGGTTCATCGTGGTGGCCCACAGGTCGTCGGGGTTCATCTCACCCAGACCCTTGTAGCGCTGGATCGGGTTGACGCTGGGCAGCTTCTTGCCCGCCTCGAAGCCGGCGTCACGCAGGCCGTCGCGCTCCTCGTCGGTGTAGGCCAGCTCGTGCGGGGCGTTGGTCCAGCGCAGCCGGAACAGCGGCGGCTGGGCGAGGTAGACGTGCCCGGCCTCGATGAGCGGCTTCATGAACCGGAACATCAGGGTGAGCAGCAGCGTGCGGATGTGGGCGCCGTCGACGTCGGCGTCGGCCATCAGCACGATCTTGTGGTAGCGCAGCTTGTCCAGGTCGAAGTCCTCCTGGATGCCGGTACCGAGGGCGGAGATGATCGCCTGCACCTCGTTGTTCTGCAGGATCTTGTCGATCCGCGCCTTCTCGACGTTGAGGATCTTGCCCCGGATCGGCAGGATCGCCTGGATCCGCGGGTCGCGCCCGCCCTTGGCCGAACCGCCGGCAGAGTCGCCCTCGACGATGAACACCTCGCACTCGGTCGGGTCGGTGGACTGGCAGTCGGCCAGCTTGCCCGGCAGCGTGTTGCTGCCCAGCAGACCCTTGCGGTTGCGGGCCAGGTCTCGGGCCTTGCGCGCAGCCAGCCGGGCCTGCGCGGCCGCCTGGGACTTGCGGACGATGTCCTTGCCCTCGTTGACGTTCTGCTCGAACCAGTCGCCGAGCTTGTCGTTGATGACCCGCTGGACGAAGCTGCGGGCCTCGGTGTTGCCGAGCTTGGTCTTGGTCTGGCCCTCGAACTGCGGCTCGGTCAGCTTGACCGAGATGATCGCGGTGAGGCCCTCGCGGACGTCGTCGCCGGACACCCGGTCCTCGCGCTTCTTGATCATCCCCCAGGTCTCGCCCCACTTGTTGACCGTGTTGGTCAGCGCGGAGCGGAAGCCCTCCTCGTGGGTGCCGCCCTCGTGGGTGTTGATGGCGTTGGCGAAGGTGTGCACGGCCTCGGTGAAGGAGCTGTTCCACTGCATCGCCACCTCCAGGCTCATCCCCTGGGCGGTGGCCTCGGCCTCGACGCCGATCACCGAGGCGTGGATCGGGTCCTTGGCCGAGGACAGGTGGCGGACGTAGTCCACCAGGCCGTCGTCGTACTTGAAGGTCTCGCCGATCTGCTCGCCGTCCTCGTCGACGTGGCCGGCCCGCTCGTCGCGGATGCTGATCGAGAGCCCCTTGTTGAGGAAGGCCATCTCGCGCAGCCGGTTGGCCAGGGTCTGGTAGGAGAAGTCGACGCTCTCGAAGATGTCGGGGCTCGGCCAGAACGAGATCGTGGTGCCGGTGCCCTCGGTGGCCTCACCCTGCACCAGCTCGCCGGCGGGCACGCCGAGGGCGAAGGACTGGCGCCAGTGGTGGCCCTCGCGCTGCACGTCGACCTCGAGCCGGGACGAGAGCGCGTTGACCACCGAGCTGCCGACGCCGTGCAGACCGCCGGAGACCTTGTACCCGCCACCGCCGAACTTGCCGCCGGCGTGCAGCACGGTGAGCACCAGGGTGACGGTGGGGATGCCCTCGGTGGGGTGCATGCCGACCGGGATGCCGCGACCGTTGTCGGTGACGCGGACGCCGTTGTCGGGCAGCAGCGTCACCTCGATGGTGTCGCAGTAGCCGGCCATCGCCTCGTCCACCGCGTTGTCGACGATCTCCTGCACCAGGTGGTGCAGACCGCGCTCGCCGGTGGAGCCGATGTACATGCCGGGGCGCTTGCGGACCGCCTCCAGACCTTCCAGGACGCTGATCGAGCTGGCGTCGTAGCTCTCCTCGACCCGGTGCCCGGTCGACTCCGTCAGCTCGAAGTGGCTGCCGTCGTCGGCTCCGTCGGTGCCGGCCGGGTCGCCGGGGGTGGCGCCGTCGGGGGACTCGTCAGCGGGGTCGAGGGGGTTGAGGTCACTCACCGAGACAGGCTCCTGTCAGACAGAGGACGCCCGGAGGTGAGACCTCACTCCCCGGGCAGCGCCTTCGCGCCCGGCCAGTCTACCGGGTAGGCGCCCAAGATCGGCGTCGTGAACCGCTCGATCTGTGGACAGTTGTCGTTTCCCGGCCTCCGACGGCCCGTTCGAGCCCTTCCGGGCCCCTTCCGTAGGGGCCGGTATGCGCTCCACCCTCCCAGACGCCCCAGGACGCCCTCTGGAGGAGGTCGGCCGGGCCGCCGCCCGCGGCCCGGCCGGTCAGGCCCCGTCGTGGTACGGGACGGCTCTAGGCTGCGGCCATGTCCGTGCCACCGGGAGTCTGGCTCGACGAGCGGCCGCTGTCGAGGAGCTGGCCCGAACCCGTCCCGCCGCTGCAGGTACCCGCCTGGGCGCGGATCGGGCTGCCGCTGCTGGTGCTGGCCGCCCTGGTGGCGGCGGTGGTCGGCTTCGGCGGCCTGGAGCAGCGCCGCGACCAGGTGCAGGTGGTCGCCCCCGGCGTCCCGGTGGACTGCAAGAACCTCGTGTTCGCCCTGGAGTCGGCCACCGTGCAGCGCGCCACCCAGTGGGACGACTCGATCGCCTGGACCGTCCGGGTCCACGGCACCGTCAGCAACCCCAACGACGAGCCGCTGCGTCCGCGCGACGGTCCCAGCGGCAACCTGGCGCTGGTGCCGGGGGAGCCGCTGGCCACCGTCACCGAGCTCGAGGGCTACACCATCGGCGAGGGTGAGGACTCGGTGCGCCGCGCGGTGCCGCCGGGCGGGGCGGCCTTCCCGCTCGAGCTGGAGTTCGTGCTGCCTGAGGAGTTCACCCCGCGCGACGTCATCCACGTCGGGCTGGTGGAGAGCGAGTTCACCGACAACTCGGTGCTCGACATCGGCGGCGGGGAGAAGACCTGGAACGGCGGCGACCAGGCGTACTCGGTCTACCTGCCGGTGACGGTGCTCGCCGAGGACGTCTACTGAGCCAGCTGGCGCCCCGGGCGCGGGTGCGGCTCAGGCCGGTGGGCGCAGCACCCACGCGACCCCGGTCTCGGGGTCGTTCATGGTGACGCCCTTGATGGCGTCGGTCCGCGTCCGCGGCACCTCGACGACCAGCTCGGTCAGGCCGGGTCCGGACTCCGGGCAGTCGTCGGGCACCGGGCGCTCGAGCCCCGACGGCAGCAGGTCGGCGGTCAGCTGCTCGTCCTCACCCAGCAGCACCGATCCGCCGCAGTAGGCGTCGGGCAGCAGAGTCTCCACCTCGAGGTGGGCGACGAGGAACACCTTGCCGGGCTCGGGGGTGACCGGCACGCCGTCGTCGGAGCCGCTGAGGGAGTCGGCCAGGTACCACTCGACCACCCTCTGCCGCAGGCCCTCGACCTCGACCCAGGCCCCGGGGGCGGTCGGCACGTAGGTGATCGAGGTGGCCCGTTCGAAGTAGCGCAGCCAGCCGACGCTGAACACGGTGCACAGGCACAGCGCCACCACCAGCAGCGGCCACCGCTGCCGGGCCAGCCGCTCGGCGAGCGTGGGGCCTGCCGCGCTCACCGTCGCCCCTCCCCGCGCACCCCGGTCACCGGATCGGCCTCGTCGTCGACTGCGAGGAGACCGTCAGCTCCCGGCCGGCGGCCTCGGCCACCACCCGCTCCGCCGCGGCCCGGTCCAGGCCGAGGTCGACCACGACCACGTCGGAGAACCCGGTGATGAAGGCGCCCACCTCGAGCTCGGCCTGCAGGCCGTCCAGGTCGGCCGGGTCGACCTCGTAGACCATCTCGATCGAGCTGACCACGCCGGACTCGCCGGGCAGCAGCTCGTTGGTCATCGCCGGGTAGGAGCGGTCGCCGTTGACCAGCGTCACGGTGAGGTTGCCGACCGGCTTCTCCCCCTCGATGGCCAGGTCCACCGGGAGCGCGATGAAGACCAGCGGTGTGGTGTCGAGCTCGGTCGGCTCGCTGTAGCCGATGTCGACCAGCACCTGGCCGTAGCGCGGCTCCCCGACCGAGACCTGGCGTCCCATCAGCTCGGCCCGCTCCCCGACGCCGGCCGACAGCCGGCGGGAGTCCTCGACCTGCTGGATGCCCACCGTCGCCCCGGCCAGGCCGAGGCAGAGCAGCAGCACCACCGCCGCCTGCCCGAGCTGGCCGCGCCAGCCGGCGGCCCGTCGCGGACCCGCCGGCTGCGCCCCCGGCAGCTGCTCCGCGCCTGCGGCCTGCCCGGCGAACAGCGACAGCGCCCGGGTGAACGCGACCGCGAGCAGCACGACCCGCAGACTCTGGTGCAGCACCCGGTCGACGAGGTCGAGGAAGGGGTCGATCCGGGCCCAGACGTCACCGCTCTGCCCACCGATGACGTTGTAGACGGCCATGTCGAGCACCTCGAAGGACAGCGACAGCACCGACGAGACGATCACGTAGCCACCGAGGAACACGATGCCGGCCCGCAGCACCAGCCGCAGCGACTGCCAGGTGGGCAGGTACTTGTCGTCGATGTCGCCGAGGAAGACCTCCTGGGCCTGCAGCGCCACGGTGCGCAGCCGGGAGGAGGAGCCGGACGTCCCCAGCCGGCGGGCCAGCCGGGTCTGCCGGGCCCCGGGCAGCTGGGCGGCCAACGGCTCACCCTTGCGCCACAGGTCGGCCACCGAGACCACCTTCGCCCCGAACACGAGCGCCGCCATCGCCAGCCAGGCGATCGGCTCGGTCAGCCCGTTCCAGAACACCGGCCAGACGACCTCACCGAAGAACGTCCCGACCGCGACGAGCACGTCGGGCAGGTCGATGCGGAACACCGAGAAGCCGGCGGCCAGGTCGGCGATCGCCGCGTCCCACCAGCTCATCAGCCGTCGGTCGGACAGCCAGAGGTTGGCCTGCTCGACCAGCCGGAATCCGCTGAGCAGGAACAGCAGCAGGAAGCAGGCCTCGACGAAGGCGGTGAGCAGGCCGAACACCCGGATCCTGGTCCGGTCGTGGAGGGTGTCGAGCACCCGGCGCAGCACGTACAACCCGACCAGCGCCCCGATGGTGACGATCGTGGCGGTGCGGCTGTTGAGCGGGTTGAGCCCGACCAGGATGTTCTCGAACGGCCCGCGGACGGCGGCGTTGCGGACCACCAGCGCGGTAGCCAGGTCGTCGACGTAGCCGAAGGCGGCGTAGACCGCGAGGAACGGGAGCAGGGTGAGCACCAGCAGCGAGGTCAACGACGTGTCGCGCTCGTCGTCGTCCTCGGCGTCCGGCTCGGCGGCGCGGACCAGCTCGCGCACCCCGAGCTGGGTGGCGACCATCCGCAGCCCGATCACGGTGGCGGCCAGCATCCCGACCAGCCCCGTGGCGAACAGCGGGACGACGAGGTAGGGCCGGGCGATGCCCTGGGTGACGGTCACCCAGGTGCTCACCTGGTAGGCCAGCCAGCCGAGCAGCATCAGCCCGATCAGCTGCGGCCACAGCCGCCACCACAGCTGGCCGCTGCGGGCGGCGAGCCGGACGGCCTCGGAGAGCATCGAGCTGACGGTGGTCATGTCGGACCGCACTCTAGGACCACGGCGGCCCAGGTCTCCTACGCTGCTGCCCATGAGCCAGCCCGCCGCGCCGTGGCTCGACGGCGCCCCGCTGTCGCGGGACTGGCCGCCACCACCACCGTCGCGCCGCCCACCCCGGTGGGTGCGCGTCGGTCTGCCGGTCGGGTTGGCGCTGGTGCTGCTCGCCGGGCTCCTCCTCTCCGGGGCGTTCGAGCGCCGCACCGACACCACCACCGTGATGGCCCCGGGGGCGGTGCTCGACACCGGTCCGCTGCGCTACACCGTCGACCGTGCCACCGCCGAGGCGACGACAGCCTCCGGCGGGGACGTCTGGCGGGTCGTCGTGCACGCGACGGTGGCCAACCCCACCGCGGAGTCCCAGCCGCTGCCCGACGCCACCTCGGGCCAGCTGGCGGTGCGCGGGGTGCCGGGCGCGCACGCCGCCGAGGTCGAGCTGGTGGAGGCCGGCGGGCCGACGAGCGCGCTGCTGTACCGGACGAACGTGCCGCCGGGCGCCACCCTCCCGGTCACCTTCAGCGCCACCCTGCCCGCGGACTACCGGCCCAGCGACCGGCTGCTGGTCGTGGTGTGCGCGCTGGAGCTGGAGAACCGGCGGGTGCTGGATCCCGACGCCGACCCGTGGTGGTACCCCTCGGACCGCTGCTTCGCCGTCTTCGCGCCGCTGTCGGTCCGCTCGGGAGGCTGATGCCGCCACGGCCCGTCAGTCAGGACGGGGGCCGCAGCAGGTGGGTGGTGCCGGGGCCG
This sequence comes from Desertihabitans aurantiacus, assembly GCF_003344635.1. Lineage (GTDB taxonomy): Bacteria > Actinomycetota > Actinomycetes > Propionibacteriales > Propionibacteriaceae > Desertihabitans > Desertihabitans aurantiacus. The sequence goes on along the minus strand of NZ_QPKK01000004.1, from coordinate 33,223 downwards.
AGGGTGGGTCGGACGAGCACACCGCGGACGCGGTCCCGGTCCCGCAGCGGCACCCGGTAGACGACCTCGACCGTCTGCGCGGCTGCGGCCTCGCAGGTCGACGGGAGTGGACGCCCGACGACCGGGGCCTGCGGGTCCCACACCGCCGTCCCGGTGCCCAGCAGCGGCAGGTCGCACCACGCTCGAACCGGGCCGTCGGCGGTGGCCACCTGTTCAGCCCCGCGGGTGTCCACCTCCACCCGGGCCACCACGAAGACGGTGCCGGGCGGTGGCTGCTGCGGCTCCTCGCCGGGGTCGGTGCCGACGAGCCGGTCGGCGCTGTAGAGCTCGATCAGCCGGTAGGTGCTGCCCTCCACCCGCACGGTCGCCCCCGGGGCAGCGGGCCGGAGCAACCAGCCGCTGTTGGCCTGGTACCAGCCGACCCAGCCGACTCCGGTGAGAGCCGCCACGCAGACCGCCACCAGCAGCAGCCGCCACGGCCGCCGGACCAGGGTGGACGTCCCGGGCTGCGCCGCCGGTCCTGACGGCGGTCCCCACTGCGGCGAGGGCGGGGACCAGGTGGGCCGACCCGTCGCGCCGTCAGGCCCGGGAGGAGGTCCGGCCGACGTGGTCATCGCAGCCCCTCGGTGACCGGTGTGGGCAGGCACTCGACCTGGGCGTCGACCAGGTCGCGCCGGTGCTGCAGCGCGGTGGCCGCGTCCAGACCGAGGTCGACCCGCAGCTCGGCGTTGTAGCCGCGGTAGATCTCCAGCGGACGCACCTCGACCCGCAGCCCGGGAGCGATGTCGACGGGGTCGACCTCGAAGACGAAGGTGCCGCGCGTGCGGTACCCGGCATCGGCATCCAGCTGGCCCAGCCCGAACTGCGGGTCGTAGCGCCGCCCGTCGCCGACCAGCCGGGCGGTCACCGGTGCACCGGCTGGTCCCGGTGCCACCAGCTCGACCGGGACGACCACGACCGCCAGCTCGGAGACGGCCTCGACCTCCTGGCCACCCTCGCGGAGCAGCCGTTGGCCGAAGCGGGGTGCCGACACCGTCACCACCCGGCCCGACACGTCGGCCGTCTGGCCCACCGCGGCCCGGACCACCAGCGCCTCGTCCTGCTGGCGCAGCACCACGGTCGCCAGCCCGAGCACCGTGCACAGCAGCACCACCACCCCGAGCCGCCCCACCGCCCCCACCCGGGTGGACGGCCGCAGACCGGCGGGCGCGGTCGTCGCCGGGACCGCGCCGGCCCGGACGGCGAACCGCGAGAGCGCGGAGGAGAAGGCGACCGCCAGCAGGCTCACCTGCAACGACATCACCAGGACGTCACCGTCCAGGGTGAGGAAGGGCTGCAGCAGCGCCCACAACCCCACATCGGACGGCCCGACCAGGCGGGTCAGCAGATGGTCGAGGACCAGCGCCAGCAGCTGCAGCGCGGTGAACGCCACCAGGTAGCCGCCGAGCAGCCCGAGCCCGGCCCGCAGCACCAGCCGCAGCGACTGCCAGGTCGGCAGGTACTTGTCGTCGACGTCGCCGAGCAGCACCTGCTGCACCTGCAGCGCCACCCGGCGGACGCCGGTCGCCGAGGCCGCCGCCCGGTGCAGCCGGTCACGCAGACGGGGACGGGCCACCGCGGCCGGGGCGGACTCCGCCATCCGCTGCCACACGTCGGCCAGGCTGAGCACCCGCGAGCCGAACACCAGGGCGGCCAGCGCCAACCAGGCGACCGGCTCGCTCAGCCGCTCCCACAGCACCGGCCACAGCAGCGTCGACCACAGCTCGACCGTCCGGTCCCACACGGCCGGCAGGTCCACCCGCAGGACGGCGAAGCCGGCGGCCAGGTCGGCCCAGAGCTCGGACCACCAGCCGAGCAGCCGGCGCTCGGACCACCACGACCGCAGCAGCTCCAGGACGCGGAAGCCGCTGAGCAGCACGAGGAAGAGGAAGCAGGCCTCGACGAGGACGGTGAGCAGTCCCAGCAGCGCCTGTCCGGTCCGCCGGTAGGCCCGGTCCACCACCCGCCGCAGCAGGAACAGAGCGATCAGTGCGGCCGACACCCCGAGAACCGTCCAGCCGCTGCCGGTCGGGTCGAGCGCGACCAGCACCGGCGCGCCGAGCCCCTGGGCCAGCTGGGTGGTGTTGACCAGCGTGCCGGCCAGGCTCTCGGCGTGGCCGAACGCGGTGTAGACGGCCAGGAACGGCAGCAGCACCACGGTGAGCAGGCGGAGCGGGCTCCGGTCGCGGTCGTCGGGGTCGGCCGCCTCCCCGGCGGCCTGCAGCAGCCGCTCCACCCCCAGCGAGGTGGCCGCCAGGCGCAGCGCGACCACGGTGCTGGCCGCCACCGCCACCAGACCGAGGGCGACGGTCGGCACCACCAGCCACGGCCACTCGTCGGTCACCTCGGCCGACAGCAGCAGGGCCCCGTGCCGGCCCGCCCAGCCGAGCAGCAGGACGCCGATCAGCTGCGGCCACAGCCGCCCCCAGAGGCGCAGCGCCCCCGTACCCAGCCGGGCCGCCTCGAGCCCGACCTCGGCCACCGTCCTCACCGCGGGCTCATCTGCCCGGCCTGCGCTCAGCCATAGGTGTCGCGGGGGCCGCGGGCGCCGCGGATGCTGCGCCGGCCGTGCTTCCAGCTGGGGACGTCCGGGCCGAGCACGGTGATCCGGGTGACGGTGCCCTGGCCGAGCGCCTCGTTCAGCCGGGCCACCAGCTGGGGCGCCATGGTGCGCAGCGAGGTGGCCCAGGCGGTCGAGTCCGCGCGCACGGTGAGCACCTGGTCGGCGTAGCGCTCGGGCCAGGAGTGCTCGGCGTTGACCTCGCCGACCAGGCTGGGCCAGCGGCCGAGCAGCAGGTGCAGGTTGACCGTGGTCGTCCACCCCTGCCGCTCGAACAGCGCCTCCATCGCCGCACCGAGCAGCTGGGGGTCGCGTCCGTCGGGCCGGGCACCGGAGGACTGCGGGTCGGTCGGCCTCCGCCGCGGCCGGCGCCGGCGGGACGGTCCGGACACCCCCCGCACCTGGCGGCTGATGCTGCGGGCCAGGTCGAGACCGGTGTCGTCGTGGTCGTCGGCTGGGGTCGGCTCGGTGGGGGGCCCTTCGACAGGCTCAGGGCGCTGGGGGTCGGGGTCAGGGCGCTGGGGGTCGGGGTCAGGGCGCTGGGGGTCGGTCATGCCGCGACCACCTCCCCGCCGCCGACCCGGAACCGGTGGCCGTCCAGCTCGGCCGGGACGTCCTCGGCGACGGCCGCGGTGACCAGCACCTGCTCGGCCTCGCCGACCCCGGCCGCCAGCCGCTGGCGCCGGGTGGCGTCGAGCTCGGCGAAGACGTCGTCCAGGATGAGCACCGGCTGGACGTCCTCGCTGCGCAGCAGCGCCGCCGCCCCGAGCCGCAACGACAGCGCGTAGGACCAGGACTCGCCGTGGCTGGCGTACCCGCGCGCCGGCAGCTCGCCCAGACTGAGCACCACGTCGTCACGGTGCGGCCCGACCAGCGTCAGCCCGCGCTGCAGCTCGTCCCCGCGCCGCCGCCGCAGCTCCGCGGCCATCGCCTCGGCCAGCTGGTCGCGACCCGGGACGTCCGGCTCGCGCTCGGCGGGCAGCACCGCGGTCTGGTACCGGGCGGTGGCGACGTTGTTGGTCGGGGCGATGTCGGCGTACCACTGGGCGCAGAACGGGGCGAGGTCGGCCAGCGACTGCATCCGTGCGTGCACCAGCTCCGCGCCCAGCCGCACCAGGGAGTCGTCCCAGACCTCCAGCGTCCCGGCGGCCTCCGCCATCGCCCGGCTGCGACCCGAGAGCGACTTGAGCAGGGTGTTGCGCTGGCGCAGCACCCGCTCGTAGTCGGCCTTCACCCCCGCCAGCCGCGGCCAGCGGCCGACCACCAGCGAGTCGATGAACCGGCGCCGCTCGGCCGGGTCGCCCTTGACCACGGCGAGGTCCTCGGGGCTGAACACCACCGTCCGCAGCGCCCCCACCAGCTCGCGCGGGCTGCGCAGCGGCGACCGGTTGAGCCGGGCCTTGTTCGCCCGGCCCGGGGTGATCTCCAGCTCCAGCACCAGCGCGCGGTCGTCGTCGGCGCCGGCCCGCACCCGGGTGCGCACCACGGCCCGCTCCGCCCCGGCCCGCACCAGCGGGACGTCGGAGGCGACCCGGTGCGAGGACAGCGTGGACAGGTACTCCACCGCCTCCACCAGGTTGGTCTTGCCCTGCCCGTTGGCGCCGACGAACGTCGTCACGCCGGCCGCCAGCTCCAGCTCGACGTGGGAGTAGGAGCGGAAGTCGGCGAGGGTCAGGTGGTCGACGAACACGATCCCCCTTCGACGCGAACCCTCGCGGGCTGGTACCGACGTGGACCGAGACCTTAGCGCGCGGGGTGTGCTGGTGACCCGCCCTTCGACAGGCTCAGGGCGCTGGGTGGGACGGCAGAGGCGCTGGGTGGGACGGCAGAGGCGCTGGGTGGGACGGCAGAGGCGCTGGGTGGGACGGCAGAGGCGCTGGGTGGGACGGCTCAGGGCGTTGTGGTCGGGTCGGCGGACGACACCACCCTGCGCTGCTGGGCCCGCACGGGTCAGGTGCGGCTCTCGCCCTGGGCGCCGGGGCCGGACTCGCTGGTGTCGGTGAGGGTGTCGGGGTCCTGGCCGGCGTGCTCGGCCAGCACCGCGTGCCCGCCGAACTGGTTGCGCATCGCGGCCACCATCTTCATCGCCGGCGAGTCGTCCTGGCGGGAGGCGAAGCGGGCGAACAGCGACGCCGAAATCGCCGGGGCCGGCACGGCCAGGTCGATCGCCGCCTCCACCGTCCAGCGGCCCTCACCGGAGTCCTCGGCGTAGCCGCGGATCTTGTCGAGGTTCGGGTCCTCCTTGAGGGCGTTGACGGCCAGGTCGAGCAGCCAGGAGCGGATCACGGTGCCCTCACGCCACGACTCGAACACCGCCGGGACGTCGGTCACCTCACCGGAGGCGGCCAGCAGCTCCCAGCCCTCGGCGTAGGCCTGCATGATCGCGTACTCGATGCCGTTGTGGACCATCTTCGCGAAGTGCCCCGCACCCACCCCGCCGGCGTGCACGAAGCCGAACTCCCCCGGCGGCTTCAGCGCGTCGAAGATCGGCTGGGCCTTGGCGACGTCCTCGGTGGAGCCTCCGCACATCAGCGCATACCCCAGGTCCTTGCCCCAGACCCCGCCGGAGACCCCGCAGTCGAGGTAGCCGATCCCGCGCCCGCCCAGCAGCTCGGCGTTGTGGTGGTCGTTGATCCACTTCGAGTTGCCGCCGTCGATGACGACATCGCCCTCGCCGAGCAGATCGGACAGCTCCTCCAGCACCGGGCGCACCGCCTTGACCGGGACCATCACCCAGACCACCCGCGGGCTCTCGGTCAGCTGCTCCACCATGTCGGCCACGGTGGTGGCGTCGGAGATGTCGGGGTTGGTGTCGTAGCCGATCACGGTGTGGCCGGCCGCGCGCAGACGGTCGCGCATGTTGCCACCCATCTTGCCCAGCCCGATCAGTCCCAGCTGCATGTCTCGCCCTCGCTCCTGTGTGGTGTCGCGGATCGTCGTGGTGGATCGGTCGGGGCCCTGCCCGCGGGCGCCCGCGCTCAGCGGGTCGCCGGCAGCCGCATCAGCATGATGACGTGGCGGTAGTCGGTCTGCGGCTCACCGTCCAGCTCGGCCAGGCCGGTGAGCAGGCAGGGCTTGCCGGGCGCGGTGAAGGCGAAGTCGACGTAGGGCGCGTCCAGGGCGCCGAGGGCGTCCAGCAGGTAGTTCGGGTTGAACCCGGCGGCGTCCAGCGACGGCTCGGCCGAGCCGTGCAGGTCGATGGTCGCCTCCAGCGCCTCCGAGGCCTGCGCCTGGTCGCCGGTGGCGGCCTCCAGGGTGATGCTGCCGTCGCCGATGAGCATCCGCAGCGGGGTGTTGCGCTCGGCGACCAGCGCCACCCGCTTGGCGGCGTCGATGATCTCGGCGGTGTTGCCGCGCACGGTCAGCTGCGGCTGGATGCTCATCAGGTGCCGGACCTTGGGGAACTCCCCGTCCAGCAGCCGGGTGGTGGTCTCGCGCTCCCCGCCCGAACCGGTGCCCTGGAACCCGATCAGGCCGTCACCCTGGGAGGCGGCGGACAGGCTGATCGAGACGGTCTCGCCGGCGGTCATCGAGCGTGCGGTGTCGGCCAGCACCTTGGCCGGCACCAGCGCCGCACCGCCGGCCGACGGGTTGGCCGGGGACCAGGTCAGCTCCTTGAGCGCCATCCGGTAGCGGTCGGTGGCCAGCAGCGAGACGGTCTCGCCGTCGATCTCCATCCGGACGCCGGTGAAGACCGGGAGCAGCTCGTCGCGGCCGGCGGCGACCACCACCTGGGAGACCGCGCGGGCGAACTCGTCGCTGGCGATGGTGCCGGTCTGCTCCGGCATCGTCGGCAGGTTGGGGTAGTCGGCCACCGGCAGCGTCTGCAGGGTGAAACGGGCGCTGCCGCAGATCAGCTCCATCCGCGAGTCCGCGGTGCTGATGTCGACCGGCTTGTTGGGCAGCGAGCGGCAGATGTCGGCCAGCAGACGTCCCGACACCAGGGCCTGGCCCTCGTCGGTGACGGTGGCACGCGCGTGCACCTGGGTGGAGGTCTCGTAGTCGAAGCTCGACAGCACCACCGACTCGGTGCCCTCCTCACCGCCTCCGGTGCGGAGCAGCAGACCGGCCAGGATCGGCACGCTCGGCCGGGTGGGCAGGCTGCGGGCAGCCCACTGCACGGCTTCGGCGAGAACGTCTCGTTCCAGTCGAATCTTCATGGTCCTCCTCGAACCGCAGGCGCGTCGATCACGGGGTGTTCCGAGGCGCAGGCAAGCAGATCACGCGACCGGGGCCGAGATCGTGAGGTGACTCTAGCGAGGCGCGGGAGCGGGGGGAAAGCCGCTCCGGGCGCACCGGTGTTGTGCACAGCGAGCGGGCTCCCAGACTTCGAATGACTTGGAGCATGGATCAGTTCGTCTTCGTCATCACCGCTGTGGATCCTGTGGACAACGCCCGTCTCCCCTGGTCAGCGCGGAACCGGGCTCGTGGATGCCGGTGGGGAGAACGACGAACTACACGGGGAGGATCTGTGGTCCGCGTGGGCGGGGGTCGGTCCAGGTCCCCAGCCGACGACGTCCCGGTGTGGACGTCCCGGGGGTTTTCCACAGTTGTGCACACAGGCTGTGGGTAAGAGTTCCACTGGTGCAATTCAGACCACATCGGATGCTGGTCCGACCGGCTGCGTCGCGGACCAGGGGTGGCACGTCGGAGGGCTACGGTGCCGCGCATGGCTGTTCCCGGCTGGTACCCCGATCCCTCCCGACCGAACGGGGGCTACCGGTGGTTCGACGGGACCCGCTGGACCCGGCACACCACCACCGACCCGCACCGACCGGCACCGGCCTCCGCGCACCCCGCGCGGGCTCGCCGGTCGTGGCTGGTGGTCCTCGTCGCGGTGGTGCTGGCGGCGGCGCTGGTCGGCGGTCTGCTGCTCGTCGTCGGGCTACGGACGTCGGGGCCGTCGGTGAGCGCGCCGCGGCCCACGGTGAGCGCCTGGGACGAGGTCACCACCCCGCCGCCGACCCCGACCCCCGACGCCGGCCCGACCACCCCGTCGGAGGCGGAGGCCTGTGAACCGGCCACCGGTGGGTCCCTGCCGGCCGCGTCGGATCCCGGACGGGTGCACGGCGGGCCGCTGTCGTTCCCGCGCATCCCCGGCTGGGGGGCACCGACGAGCAGCGTCCGCTTCCCGCACGGGCGGGCGTCCCGGGTGACGACGCTGCGGATGGTGGAGGAGGAGCTGCCCTGGCAGTCCTCGGCCGAGGTGGGCGAGCTGGTGCTCGGCACGATCGCCGACCCCGCCCAGGCGCCGGAGCTGCTGCTGCAGTGCGTGCTCAGCAGCAGCTTCTACACCAGCGTGGACGTCGCGGTGGCCGAGAGCACCGTCCGCCCGGTCACCGTCGACGGCGCCCGGGCGTACCAGCTGGACGCCCGGATCACCTTCGAGCACCCCCGGCTGCGGACCACGGGGTCGGTGGTGCGGATCGTGGTGGTGGACGCCGACGTCGACGGCTACTGGTTCAGCGCGGTGCCGCAGGAGCGCGTCGACCTGGTCGCGGCCGTGGAGGAGGCGGCCGCGGGGCTGCGGCTGGAGGACTGAGCCGGACCGCCCTCAGCGGTGGGCGGCCTGCTTGATCCGGTTGGTCACCTCGGTGACGTGGTTGTAGGTCGAGCGCCGCTCGGCCATCTGGGTGCGGATCTTGCGGTCGGCGTGCATCACCGTGGTGTGGTCGCGGCCGAACTGCGAGCCGATCTTCGGCAGCGAGAAGTCGGTCAGCTCGCGGCACAGGTACATCGCGATCTGGCGGGCCAGCACCAGCTGCTGGGTGCGGCTGGCCCCGCAGACGTCGTCCACCGTCAGGTCGAAGTAGGCCGCGGTGGTGGCGATGATGGTCTGGATCGAGATCTCGGCCTCCCCGCCGGGCGGGATGAGGTCGCGCAGCACCTCCTCGGCCAGCTCCATCGTCACCGGCTGGCGGTTGAGGCTGGCGAAGGCGGTGACCCGGATCAGCGCACCCTCGAGCTCGCGGATGTTGGTCTGGATCCGGCTGGCGATGAACTCCAGCACGTCCGGACCCGCGGTCAGCCGCTCCTGGGAGGCCTTCTTCCGCAGGATCGCGATCCGCGTCTCCAGGTCGGGCGGCTGGACGTCGGTGATCAGCCCCATCTCGAACCGGCTGCGCAGACGCGGCTCCAGCGCCTCCAGCGCCTTGGGCGGACGGTCCGAGGTCATCACGATCTGCTTCTGCGCGTTGTGCAGCGTGTTGAAGGTGTGGAAGAACTCCTCCTGGGTCTGGATCTTGCTCTCCAGGAACTGGATGTCGTCGATCAGCAGCACGTCGACGTCGCGGTAGCGCCGGCGGAACTCGGCGGTGCGGTTCTCCGAGATCGCGTTGATGAAGTCGTTGGTCAGCTCCTCGGTGCTGACGTAGCGCACCCGGACCCGGTCGAAGTAGTTGCGCACGTAGTGGCCGAGCGCGTGCAGCAGGTGGGTCTTGCCCAGCCCGGAGTCGCCGTAGATGAGCAGCGGGTTGTAGGCCTTGCCCGGCGCCTCGGCGACCGCCACTGCCGCCGCGTGGGCGAAGCGGTTGGAGGAGCCGATGACGAAGCTCTCGAAGGTGTACTGCGGGTTGAGCCGGCTCTGCGCCGCGCCCTGGGCGGCCGCACCCGCGTGCAGCGGGGCCGGCTCACGGGTGACGAAGGCGCTGACCGGTGCCGGCTCGTCCTCCGCGCCGTCCAGCGGGAAACGGGCGTCCTCGAGCTCGGCCGGCACCGGCTGCTCGTCGGCGAGCTGGGTGTCGACGGTCAGCGCGAGGTGGGTCGGACGCTGGTAGTGGTCCGACAGCCGTTCCTCGATGTCGTGGCGGTGCTTGGTCTCGATCTGGTCCCGGGTGAAGTCGTTCGGCACCGCCACCATCAGGGTGCTGCCGTGCAGGGTGAGGGCCTTGGTGGCCCGCAACCAGGGACGCTGCGCCCGCGGAGCGGTGTTGAGGACGTACGACCAGGCCTGGGCGATCGCGTGCTGTGACGTGAGCTCCGAGGAGGGTTCGGTCACGCGCTGCTCCCCTGTCCTCCTGGTCGGGCCCGGTCGTCGAGCGTCGGCTGCTCAGCGGTCCACACAGTTGTCCACAGGATGTGGGTAACCCGCACGCTGCGACAATCTCCCAGGGGATGTGACTGATCGGACCGCTCGTCGGCGGCGCCGACCCAGGGGAAACTAACAACGTGCTCAAGACCTTGGCAAGCCTCCGGCGACCGACTGGAGCTCCGTCGGCGTGTCGCCTGGACAGGCGCCGCCGGAGCTGTGCGGCGGTCCACAGGACGTTTTGACCGGTCGTGCCGGGGCGCGTATCGTAGCCAGGTCGCTGTACCGGCGCGCAGCGTTCGTGCGTGCCCAGACGAGGGCGGCAACAGACCTCTGCAGGCCGAGAATCGGGAGTCACCCCATGAGCAAGCGCACGTTCCAGCCGAGCAACCGCCGTCGCAGCCGTCGTCACGGCTTCCGCCTGCGGATGCGGACCCGCGCCGGCCGCGCCATCCTCGCCGCGCGTCGCCGCAAGGGACGCTCCGAGCTCTCCGCCTGAGTCCGGTGTGCTGCCCGCCGCCCACCGGATGCGGTCCTCGCGCGAGTTCGCCGAGACCATCCGCTCCGGTGTGCGCGTGGGCGGCCCCCGCATCGTGATGCACGCACGCACCGGTGAGGCCGGCGACGGGGCCCTGGTGGGTTTCGTCGTCTCCCGCGCTGTGGGCGACGCCGTCACCCGCAACCGCGTCAAGCGCCGCCTGCGCCACCTGGTCGCCGGGCACCTCGACGAGCTCGGCGACCTCCGTCTGGTGGTCCGGGCGCTGCCGCGCAGTGCGTCCGAGCCGGGGCTCCTCGGCGAGGACGTCGAGGCTGGTCTCGCCCGGGTGCACCGGCGGCTGGCCGGGACGAGGTGATGTCGTGCGCCATCTGCTCATCGGCCTGCTGAAGCTCTACCGGCTGCTGATCAGCCCGCTCTACGGCCAGGTGTGCCGGTACCACCCGACCTGCTCGGCCTACGCGCTGGAGGCGGTCACCGTGCACGGCTCGCTGCGGGGCAGCTGGCTGGCCGCGCGGCGGCTGCTGCGCTGCCACCCGTGGGCGCCCGGCGGGTACGATCCGGTTCCGGGAACCGCTGCCGCTGCGGAGTGGGAGGCCGAGCAGCGGGCACAGGCGTCGGGCGACGTCGATGCCGACCCCGTCGTGTCCGCCGTGGGCACGACGTCCGCCAACCGACGTGGCCCGTCCGGGCCCGACCACGAGGTGTGAATTGATCGAGGGACTGATCCCGACGCTGGTCCCCCTGCTGTCCGTGATGGGCATCTGGGACTGGTTCGTCGACGTGGGCAACACCCTGATGTACCCGCTGCACTGGGCGGTCTCGGGCATCCTCGTCTTCTTCCACTGGGCCTGGTCGCCGGTGCTGGGCGTCGACTCCGGCTGGACCTGGACGCTGTCGATCGTCTGCCTGACGATCGTGGTGCGGATCCTGACGATCCCGCTGTTCGTCCGCCAGATCCGCTCCTCGCGCAACATGCAGCTGGTCCAGCCCAAGGCGCGCGAGCTGCAGAAGAAGTACGGCCACGACCGGGAGCGTCTCGGGCAGGAGACGATGAAGCTCTACCGGGAGGAGGGCGTCAACCCGATGGCGTCCTGCCTGCCGCTGCTGCTGCAGATGCCGATCTTCTTCGCCCTGTTCCAGGTGCTCAACGGCGCGGCGAACGCGGTGAACCCCGCCGACGCCGTCGGTGACTGGCTGCGAGACTCCCCGACCCTGGTGAACTCGCTGCGCGAGAGCACCATCTTCGGCGCCCGGATCTCCGACACCTTCCTCTCCTCCGCGCTGTGGGAGGTGAAGGTCCTCACCGTCGTGCTCATCCTGCTGATGACCGCGACCCTGTTCTTCACCCAGCTCCAGCTGATGCGCAAGAACATGCCGAAGGAGGCCCTGGAGGGTCCCTTCGCCCAGCAGCAGAAGATCCTGCTCTACGTCTTCCCCGTCATCTTCGCCGTCGGCGGCATCAACTTCCCCGTCGGGGTGCTGATCTACTGGCTCACCTCGAACCTGTGGACGATGGGCCAGCAGTTCTACATCATCCGCAACAACCCGGCCCCCGGCAGCGATGCCTACGCGGCCTGGGAGGAGCGGCAGCGTCAGAAGGGCCACGACCCGAAGGTCGAGGCGGCCAAGGAGGCCGACAAGGCCCGCCGGCAGAAGGGCGAGCCCGAGCCGACCGCCCCGGCCACCGAGGTCCAGCGCCAGCAGGTCCAGCGGCAGCAGCCGCGTCGGCAGACCCGCTCCCAGCGGGGCAAGAAGCCCGGGGCCCCCGGGCAGCCGCAGACCCGCACCGACTGACGCCGTACCCGGCAGGCGCGGCCGTCCGGCCCTGCCACACCAGCCCGTTCCCGGGTGCCCAGGTGCGCCCCGGACCTGAATCGAGAGGGACGACCATGAGTACCAGCGACGAGCTCGTCAGCGAGCGCCCGGCCGAGGAGCAGGTGGAGGCGACCGACACGACGCCGACGACGAGTCCTGCCGACGCCGCGGAGGAGACCACCGACCCGCTCGAGCTCGAGGGCGAGGTCGCGGCGGACTACCTGGAGGAGCTGCTCGACATCGCCGACCTCGACGGCGACATCGACACCTACACCGAGGGCGGGCGGGCCCATGTCTCGGTGGTCACCGACACCGACGTGCTGGTGGGTCCCGACGGCGAGGTGCTCGAGGCGCTGCAGGAGCTCTCCCGGCTGGCGGTGATGACAGAGACCGGGCGTCGCAGCCGTCTGATGCTCGACATCGCCGGGCACCGCGACCGTCGCCGGCGCGAGCTGCGCGAGCTGGCGAGCGACGCCGTGCAGGAGGTCAAGGAGACCGGCGAGCCCGTGCGGCTGGCGCCGATGAATCCGTTCGAGCGCAAGATCGTGCACGACGCCGTCGCCGAGGCCGGTCTGGGTAGCGAGTCCGAGGGCGAGGAGCCGCGGCGCCGCGTCGTCGTGCTGCCCGGCTGAGTCAGCGGTGAGCGAGGACGCCGAGGTCGCGCCTGAAGGGGTGGAGACCGAACCCGTCGAGGCCGCCGACGTGTTCGGCGACCGCCTTGGATTGACTAGACGATATGTCGATATGTTGTCGAGTCGAGGTGTCGAGTGGGGCCTGCTCGGGCCTCGGGAGGCTGGACGGCTCTGGTCCCGGCACGTGCTCAACAGCGCGGCGGCTGCGGGCGTGATGCCCGAGGGGGCGCACATCGTGGACGTCGGCAGCGGGGCCGGGCTTCCGGGCATCCCGCTGGCGCTGGCGCGTCCCGACCTCGGTGTGACGCTGCTGGAGCCGCTGCTCCGTCGGGCCGAGTTCCTCGAGCTGGCCGTCGACGAGCTGGACCTGGAGGAGCGGGTGCGGGTCGTGCGGGCTCGGGCGGAGGACCACGAGGACGTGTACGACGTCGTCACGGCCCGGGCGGTGGGAGCGCTGTCGAAGCTGGTGCCCTGGTGCGAGCCCCTGCTCGACGAGGGTGGGGAGATGCTGCTGATCAAGGGCGCGTCGGCGCCGGATGAGCTGGCGAAGGCAGAGAAGCTGCTGCGCCGGCTGCGACTCCGCGCTGACGTACTGTCGGTGCGTGCCGATCCACGGAGCGAACCGACCACGGTGGTCCGGTTGCGTCGGGTCTGACCACACCCACCGTGCGCTGGCGGGCGCGGTCGGGGTGCTGCTGCTGGTGACGGTCACGGCATGCAGCGCAGAGGTGTCCGACGCCGAGGTGCTGGCCTCGTGGTCGGAGACCGAGTTCGGGCAATCCGCACTGGAGGCGGTGGTGCCTCGAGGGCCCGGCAGGGTCGTGCAGCCGGAGGAGCTTCCCGGGTTGATCGCTGCCCTGCCACGGACGGAGGAGTCTGATCGGCTCCAGGATCCGCCGGATGGTGCGGTGGTGCTCGTGCACGGCTACCAGAAGTGCCAGCAGCAGCGTCCGCACGTCGACCGGCAGCAGGGGACGGTGTGGTTCGCGGTGCCCGAGGATGATGGCGATGTCTACTGCGCCTGGGCGCCGTACACGGTGGAGCTCTGGTCCGTGCTGGAGGGGACGATCGGCGGCCCGGGACCTGAGGTGGTCGAGGCGCCGGAGTAGCGGTGGCGGATGTGGACGTGGTGGCGACGACGGCGTCGGGCACGCGTGTGTGGGCTGTTCCACGTGAAACGCATCGAGGGTCTCGTGTGGACAGGTCGGTCGCGGCCGAGCGACCGACGGACGGGTCGGCGTATGGTGTCCCGGTGCCGGGCCGCCGTGATGGAGGGCTCCAGCACATGGTCGACGAGTCGAGGTGCGAGGAGATGCGCTGGTGGGTGTGCCACGCCGGGCGATGATCGATGACGAGGAGGCCGGACCCGCGCCCGAGGCGGAGGCGGAGGCGCCCTCGTCGCCGACGTCGCTCCCCCAGCTCCCGCGGCCCCGGTCGACCAGGACGTTCGTGGTCGCGAACCAGAAGGGTGGCGTCGGGAAGACCACGACCACGGTGAACCTCGCAGCGGCCCTGGCGCTCGGTGGGCTGCGGGTGCTGGTGGTCGACCTTGATCCTCAGGGCAACGCGTCCACTGCCCTGGGCGTGGACCACCATGCCGGGGTGGCTGGGACGTACGAGGTGCTGCTCGAGGGTGACCGGGTGGAGGAGCACGTGGTGCTCTCCCCCGAGGCCCCGAACCTGCACGTCCTCCCGGCGACGATCGACCTCGCGGGCGCAGAGATCGAGCTCGTGTCCGTTGTTGCACGTGAAACACGGCTCAAGAGGGCCCTCGCCGCCTACCGCGAGACCCACGCCCTCGACTACGTGCTGCTCGACTGCCCGCCCTCGCTCGGGTTGCTCACCCTGAACGCCCTGGTGGCGGCCGACGAGATCCTCATCCCCATCCAGTGCGAGTACTACGCGCTGGAGGGGGTGTCCCAGCTGATGCGCACCATCGACATGGTCAAGGGCCAGCTCAATGACGACCTGGAGCTGAGCACCATCGTGCTGACGATGTTCGACGGGCGCACCCGGTTGGCCAGCCAGGTCGCCGAGGAGGTACGCGGTCACTTCCGGACCCAGACGCTCCCCACGGTCATCCCCCGCTCGGTGCGGATCGCCGAGGCACCCAGCTACGGGCAGACGGTGCTGTCGTACCAGCCGGGCTCGGTGGGCGCGATCGCCTACGTCAATGCGGCCAAGGACATCGCCCAGCGGGGCGTCGAAGGAGGGCACTGATGGCGAAGACACAGCGGCGCGCGCTCGGCCGGGGTCTGGGCGAGCTGTTCCAGAGCACCGACACCGCCGATCCGTCCCGCGGGGGTGAGGACCGCGCCGAGTCCCCCGCCCGCCCCGAGCTGGTGGATGTACCGGAGGGCTCCTCCTTCCAAGAGCTGCCGGTCTCGGCGATCACGCCGAACCCCCGCCAGCCGCGCACCGACTTCGACCAGGACGCCCTGGCCGAGCTGGTCGGCTCCATCAAGGAGATCGGCCTGCTGCAGCCGGTCGTGGTCCGTCCCGTCGCCGCTGGCCGGTATGAGCTGGTGATGGGTGAGCGGCGCTGGCGGGCCACCCAGGAGGCGGGCCTCGACACCATCCCCGCGATCATCCGGCCCACCGAGGACCACGACCTGCTCCGGGACGCGCTGCTGGAGAACCTGCACCGCGCCCAGCTCAACCCGCTCGAGGAGGCTGCGGCCTACCAGCAGATGCTCGACGACTTCGGCTGCACGCAGGAGGAGCTGTCCCGCCGCATCCACCGGTCCCGTCCGCAGATCTCCAACACCATCCGCCTGATGCGGCTCCCGGCCAGCGTGCAGCGGCGGGTCGCGGCTGGCGTGCTCAGCGCCGGCCACGCCCGGGCGATCCTCGGCCTGGGTGATCCGGCTGCCCAGGAGCGCCTCGCGCAGCGGATCGTCGCCGAGGGGATGTCGGTCCGCTCGGCGGAGGAGGCAGCCGCCCTCGGGGAGGACGCGCCCGGTGGGAGCGCTCGTCGTCCTCGCCGCCCTCGAGAGCTGCCTGCGGGGGCTCAGGAGGTGGCTGAGGAGCTGACCGACCGGCTGGACACCCGCGTCCGGGTGGAGGGCAGCGCCCGTCGCGGACGCATCGTCATCGACTTCGCCTCGGCGGAGGACCTCCAGAGGGTCGCCGGGATCCTCGGCGTGCGTATCTAAGTCGACAAAACGACTAGTCGCCCTGACGACGAGGGGTCATCGAGGTGGCCGCTCGGCGTCGACGGGCTGGCCGCTGGGTGCGGGGCGGTCGGTGTCCGCCTGCGCGAGACGCCGCTGGACGTCCTTGGTGGCCGAGCGCTCGGCGACGAAGGAGAGGAATGGCACGGTGCCGGCCAGGGCGATCAGGAGCAGCCGACGCCACGGCCACGTGACCCGACGTCCGAGGTCGAAGGCGGTGATGAGCAGCACCATGTACAACCATCCGTGCGGCACACCCGTCCAGGTCACCACGGTGTCGTCCCCGCCGAGGTACTTCAGCGGCAGCCCGACGCAGACCAGGACGACCAGCAGGATGCCGACCACCCAGGCCATCACCCGGTACCTGAGCAGGGCACCCCGCACTCCCTGGACGTCCACCGCGATCTCCCCTCTCCGGTCTGAGCTGACCCTGGGAGCCTAGTCGAGCCGACTAACGGCCAATAAATCGTTGTGTCGACAAAGAGTCTTAAGCCTACCTCGCTAGATCCGGTCTCCAACCGGCGAGCTCGGCTGCCAGCCGCAGAGCGCCGAGGACCGGCCGCTCGCCGAGGTGCACGCGGTGGCCGAGCGACCGGAGCGCCTGCGTCACCGGCTGCCGGACGGCGTCCACACCGGTGAGCACCCCGCCGACCAGGACGACATCGGCCGGACCGGTGCTGACCACCGCGCAGGTGCCGAGCAGCGCCTCGGCCGCCTCGGCCAGGATCGTCGCGGCGAGGGCGTCCCCGGCGTCGGCGGTGGCGACCACCGCCGGCACCAGCGCGGCGACCTGGCCGGCGGTGAGGGGGGCGACGGTGCGGATCCAGTCCTGACGGAGGTCGCCCGACAGCTCCTGCACCCCGAGCGCGGTGCCGATGCGCTGCACCAGCGCGGTGGGAGCGCCTCGGCCGTCCAGTGCGGCGGCGGCCGCCCGCAGCGCACGGGAGCCGATCCACCAGCCCGAGCCCTCGTCGCCGAGCCGCCAGCCCATCCCGTCGCAGCGGGCCTCCAGCCGGCGTCCGGCATAGCGGGCCGCGACCGCCCCGGTCCCGCTCAGCAGCAGCAGGCCGTCGTCGCCGGGCGCTCCGCCGAGGAAGGCGATGTCGAGATCGGTGACCACGGCGTGGGGGGCGCCGATGCCCAGCGCGGCCAGGTCGTCGGCAACCCGCTTCCGCACGGTGTCCCCGGCGGCGGCCGCCGCTCCGGCGACCCCGGCGACCACCGCGGCCACCTGTGCCGTCGGGACGTCACCCAGGGCGCCCGCGACCGCCTCGCGGAAGTGTCGCGAGACCTCCGTGCCAGCACTGCGGTGGTTGCCGCCGCCGGTGCGCCGTTCCCCGACGACGGTCCCGTCGGCCGTCACCGCCAACGCGCGCGTCGACGACCCGCCGGCGTCCACCCCCACCACGACTCTCATCGACAGCGAACGCTACCCCGAGAGGTCCAGACCATGTGGTTGCATGGCCCTCGTGCCCGGGACCAGCGACGACGGACCTCCAGACGCCACCCGCGCCGGTCTGCGCCGCCTGCTGGCCAGCTTTCCCGGCACGACCGTGCCCGCGTGGGTGCGCCAGGCTCTCCTCGACGGGGTCGGCGGTGTCGTCCTCTTCGGTGAGAACACCCCCGACCTGATCACCACCCGCCGGCTCTGCGACGAGCTGCACGCCATCGCCCCCGACGTGTTGATCATGGTCGACGAGGAGGGCGGGGACGTCTCGCGCCTGGAGGCGGTCACGGGGTCGTCGATCCTCGGCAACGCCGCCCTGGGGGTCCTCGACGACGTCGCCACCACCGAGCGCATCGGCCGAGCGCTGGGCGCGTTGCTGCACGCGGTCGGCATCGACGTCGACCTGGCGCCCTGCCTCGACGTCGCCAGCCAGCCGCGCAACCCGGTGATCGGCACCCGCTCGTTCGGCGCCGACGCCGAGCTGGTCGCCCGGCACGGGGACGCCTTCGTCCGGGGCACGGCCGCGGGTGGAGCCGCCGCCTGCGCCAAGCACTACCCGGGCCACGGCGCCACCGAGGTCGACTCCCACGCCGGTCTGCCGGTGCTCGATGTCGGCCTGGCCGAGCTCGGGGCCCGCGACGGGCTGCCGTTCCGGACGGCCGTGGGTGCCGGGCTCGAGGCGGTGATGACCGCCCACGTGGTCGTCCCCGAGCTCGGACCGGACCCGGCCTCCCTGTCGGCGTGGTCGTCGCAGCGGCTCCGGGCCGACGGCTTCGACGGGTTGATCATCACCGACGCGCTGGGGATGCGGGCGGTGGGGGACGACATCGGTCGGGCGGCCGTCGCGGCGGTCGCGGCGGGAGCCGACCTGCTCTGCCTGGACGCCCCGCACGAGCGGGACGCCGAGCTCGCCTTCCGTCAGGCGCTGGACGCCCTGACCGCCGCGTTCGTCGACGGCACCCTCGACCGAGCCGCCACCGCCGAGGCCGACCGCCGCGTCGCCGTCGCCGCGGCAGCCGCCCGCCGACGCAGGGAGCAGCCCCGCGTCGACGTCGACACCGCCCTCACCACGCTGGCCGAGGCCGGACGCGACGCCGCCCGTCGTGCGCTGCGGACCACCGGGCGTCCGGTGCTCACCCCGCCCCTCGCGCTGGTGGACCTGCGGGGGAGGCAGAACCTGGCCGCCGGACGGACCACCTCCGCCTTCCAGATCGCGCTCGACGACGGGCTCCGTCGGCTCGGCCAGCCGCCGGCCCGCCGCGTCGACCCCGCCACGGATGCCCTCGACCACGCCGGCACCGTCCTGGTGCTCACCCGCGAGCCCTACCCGGACGGCGCGGAGGGCCACGCGCTCGCCGCCGTGCTCGAGCGGTCGCCGTCCGCGGTCGTCGTGCACACCGGGCTGCCCGCCGTCGCACCGGACGTCCCGACCCGGGTCGACTGCCACGGGGTCGGGCGGGCCAACGCCGAGGCGGTGGCCGAGCTGCTGCTGCCCCTCCCCGACGAGCCGAGCCGACGAGCGACAGCCACCCCAACCCGCACCCCGAGGAGCGATCGATGACCGCACCGGTCAGCCTGGACGGCATGCCCACCGAGGAGCGCAACCCGCGCTCGCTGCGCCTGGACGAGCTCGAGGTCGACGAGCTGGTCGAGATGATCAGCGCCGAGGACCGCTACGCCCTGGAAGCGGTCGAGCGGGCCCGCCCGCAGGTCGCGGCGCTGGTGCGGCTCGGCGTGGAGAGCCTGGCCGCCGGCGGCACCATCCACTACGTCGGCTCCGGGACCTCGGGACGCCTCGGGGTGCTCGACGCGGTCGAGCTGGTGCCCACCTACAACGTCGGCCCGGAGCTGGTCACCGCGCACCTGGCCGGCGGACCGGGCGCCTTCCTCAAGGCGGTCGAGGGAGCCGAGGACGACGAGCAGGCCGGCCGCGATCTCGCCGCCGGCTTCCGTGCCGATGACCTGGTGGTCGGCCTGGCCGCGAGCGGGCGTACGCCCTACGTGCGCGGTGCGCTGCTCGGCGCGGCCGAGGTCGGCGCGCGGACCGGCATCATCGCCGCCCACCCGCGGGCGCCGCTGGCCGATCTCGCCGACGTCGCGGTGCTGCTGGAGACGGGACCGGAGGTGGTCACCGGGTCGACCCGGATGAAGGCCGCCACCGCCCAGAAGATGGTGATCAACACCTTCTCGACCGCGGTGATGGTGCGCAGCGGACGCACCTACTCCAACCTCATGATCGAGGTGCTGACCACCAACGAGAAGCTGCGGGCCCGCGCGGTCCGGATGCTCGAGCAGGCCAGCGGACGCCCCGAGGACGACTGCCGCGCCGCCCTGACCGAGGCGCTGGGCGTCCACCAGGAGGGCGGCCCGAGCGCGATCAAGATCGCCCTGGTCGCGCTGCTGGCCGGTTCGCCCGTGCCGGCCGCGGCCGAGGCCGCCACCCGGTTCCCCGCCGACCCGGCCCGTGCCGGCGACCCCTCGGGCGTGCGGGCCGCGGTGGCCTCCCTGGGCTGACCGGCGGCTGGGCGCTGCGGTCTGGCCACACCTCCTCCGGCTGATCGGTCGCTGAGCGCCGTCCGGGTTCCGGTCCGGTGCCCAGCGGCTCGATCGCCGTGCGGCCCGGCCCGGCGGCGAGGGCTCTCGGGCCCTCTACGGTGAGGGCGTGCTGCCGCCGGGTTTGTCGATGCTGTGGGAGCCGGTCGAGGCGCAGGACGCGCTGCGGGACCGGTTCGGGTTCGACGACCTCGTGGGCGTCTCGGAGTGGCTCACCGCGGCCCTCCGCGACGGCTGGGCGATCGCGGCCGGCGAGGTGCGCCGGGTCGTCCTCAGCGACCAGAACGCGATTGCGTGGGTGACCACCGACCGGGGCGAGCTCGTGGTGAAGTGGTCGCGGGCCGAGGCGCTGTTCCCGGTGCTGGAGGCGACCACCGCGGTGCTCGGCACCCTGGGCGCCCAGGGCCTGCCGGTGGCGGCACCGTTGCCGGCGGTCGACGGACGGGTCCGGGTGGTACGGGCCGGGCCGCTCGGCCGGCTGTCGCTCACCGTGCTGCCGGAGCTGACCGGGGAGTGGCTGGACGTCACCGACCAGGCGGCGGTGCGGGACGCCGGCGCCTGCCTGGCACGGCTGCACGAGGCGCTGGCCGACTGCTCCGACGACCGGCTGCCCCGGGGCGCGCGGACGTCCGCCTCCGCGACCGGCATCCGGCACTGGCTCGCCGACGAGGGGCACCGGTTGCCGGCCGACGTCGCGCAGCGCCTGGACGAGCTGCTGACCGACCTGCCGGAGCTGGAGGACCGTCCCCAGCCGGTGCACCAGGACTACCGCGCGGCCAACCTCCTGGTCCGGGACAGCCGGGTGGTGGGGGTGCTCGACCTCGACGAGGTGGGGGTCGGCCACCGCGTGCACGACCTGGCGCACGCCTGCGTGTACCTGGCGACCCGGTTCACCGACTGGGGTCCGACGCCGGCATCCGCCCAGCAGCAGCTGCGGGCCGGCTACGAGTCGGTCCGCCCTCTGGGTGGGGCCGAACGGCGCTGGTGGGACGTCCTCGTCCTCTGGCAGGGTCTGCGCGCGTTCCCGTCCGCGACACCCGCGACGTGACCGCGAGCACGGGCCTCAGCCCACGGGCTCCTCGTCCCCGCGGGTGGTGTCCTTGCGGCCGATGTCGCGGGCGATGAGGACGGCCAGCACCAGACCGAATCCGGCGAACACCCACCACTGCAGGGCGTAGCCGCCGTTGCGCAGCTCGCCCTCGCCCTCGGGCAGGGTGACCGCCGCCTGCTCCAGGCCCTGCGCCGCGGCGTGCTCGGCGTCCAGGGTGACGAAACCGTTGACCAGCGGCGGGTCCCAGGACTGGGCCACCTCCGACAGCCGCACCGAGGCCAGCTCGCCCGGCTCCGGTTCCGCACCGTCGACCCGGGCCTCGGAGGCCAGCAGGATCCCGCTCAGCTGCTGCGGCCCGGACGGCGGAGCCGGCGGGTCGGCGATGTCGGGCAGCGCCGCCACGCCGCGGACCACCGGGACGGTGCTGCCGTCGTCCTGCACGAGCGCCGACAGCACCCGGTAGCGCCCCGGCTCCCCGGGCACCGGGATGAGGAACTGCGGCTGCGACGCCGAGAACTCTCCGGCGAAGGTGACGGTGCGGCCGTAGCCGTCCTCGGGCAGCTCCCCGGGCGGGGCCACCTCGCCCAGCGGACGGGCCGGCTCGGCCGCCCGCTGCAGGGCGAACCCCTCCGCCTGCTGGCGGTAGACGTCGAGCTGCCACCAGCCGAGGCGGACCATCGCGCCGGCGATCACCAGCGCCAGCAGCACCACCCCGACCTGCTTGAGCCGCGTCACCAGCACGGGCACGCCGCGAGCCGCACCGGTCACGGGCGGTGGCGGGCGCGGGCCAGCTCGACCAGCTGCAGCAGCACCGGGCCCAGCCCCAGACCGGCCTGCTCCAGCGCGATCGGGACGGTCGAGGTCGGGGTCAGCCCCGGTGCGACGTTGGTCTCCAGGAAGGTCGGACGTCCCTGCTCGTCGACGATGATGTCGGTGCGGCTGAGGTGGGCCAGCCCGAGCGTCTCGTGCACGTCGAGGGCCATCCGGGCGCACGCCTCGGCGGCCTCGGTGCTGATCTCGGCGGGGCAGAGGAAGCGGGTCTCCCCGGCGGTGTAGCGCGCGGCGTAGTCGTAGACACCGGACTCGGGCCGGATCTCCACCGCCGGCAGCGCCTGCGGCCCGTCCGGTCCCTCGACCACGCCGACGGCCACCTCGGTGCCGGTGATGAAGGTCTCCACCACCGCGACCGAGCCGTAGGCGTAGGCGGCGACCATCGCCGAGGACAGCTCACCGGGCTGGTCCACCCGGGTGCAGCCGAGGGCCGAGCCGCTCCGCGACGGCTTGACCATCATCGGGAACCCGATCTGCTCCCCGAGCGCCCGGACCAGCGCGGCGGCGCCGAGCTCGCGGAAGATCTCGTGCGGCAGCGCCACCTGCCGCGGGGTGCGGATACCGGCCTCAGCCACCACCCGGGTGGCGATCGACTTGTCGAAGGCAACCCGGCAGGCCGCGCCGGTGGAGCCGACGTAGGGCACGTCCAGCAGGTCCAGCACCTCACGCAGGGAGCCGTCCTCACCGGCCTCACCGTGCAGCAGCGGAAGCACCACCGAACCGGGATGGGAGCGCAGCGTGCTGATCAGCTGGGGGTCGACGTCGTGCTCGAGCACCTCCACCCCGGCGTCCTGCAGCTGTTCGGCGACCCGGCGCCCGGAGCGCAGGGACACGTCACGTTCGTGGGACAGCCCGCCGGCCAGGACGATCACCGGTGCGTTCACGGCCGGCTCCTCCGCTGCTGGGTGCTCTGGTGCTCGGACACGTCGCTCAGGTCCTTCCTCGTTCGGTGGTGCCCCCTGGGATCGTGTCCGCAGCGGGGCCGCGGGACGCCGTCACGCCGCGACACACCGGCGGTGACGGAGATGCCATCCACGTTCTCGGGGGGCAGGGGTGGGGCGCCTAGCTCTGGTTGGCGCGGGGGCCGCGGGTCAGTGGCGGGGAGGTGGCGGCGTCGCGGGCGTCCAGGCCGAAGGTGTGGTGCAGGTCGAGCTCGCGGTGCAGCACCTCGCCCAGGCGGCGGCAGCCCTCGCGGATCCGGTCCGGCGGCGGGTAGCAGTAGGAGACCCGCATGTGACGGGCGCCGAAGCCGTCGGCGAAGAACGCCGAGCCGGGTACGTAGGCCACCCGGGACGTGATCGCCCGCGGCAGCATCGCCTGCGAGTCCAGCCCCTCGGGCAGGGTGAGCCAGACGAAGAAGCCGCCGTCAGGACGGGTCCAGGTGGTGCCGGCCGGCATGAACTCGGCGAGCCCGTCGAGCATGGCGTCGCGGCGGGTGCGGTACATGTCGCGGAAGCTGACCACCTGCCCCTGCCAGTCGCAGGTGGTGAGGTAGGTGGTGACGGCGAACTGGCTGAACGTCGGCGGGCAGAGGGTGGCCGACTCCTGGGCCAGCACCAGCTTCTCCCGCACCGCGTGCGGGGCCAGCACCCAGCCGACCCGCATGCCGGGGGAGAAGGTCTTGGAGAAGCTGCCCAGGTAGAGCACGTTGTCGGCGTCCAGGCTGCGCATCGCCGGGATCGGCTCGCCGGAGAAGCTGAGCAACCCGTACGGGTTGTCCTCGACCACCATCAGCTCGTGGTCGCGGGCCACCGCGAGGATCTCCTGCCGGCGCTCCAGCGGCTGGGTGACGCCGGCCGGGTTCTGGAAGTTGGGGATCGTGTAGAGGAACTTCACCCGGCGTCCGGCCGCCTGCAGCGCCACCAGCGCCTCGCGCAGGGCCTCGGGCTGCAGCCCGTGCTCGTCCATCGCCACGTGCACGACGTCGGTCTGGTAGGAGCGGAAGGTGCCCAGCGCACCCACGTAGGACGGCGCCTCGGCCAGCACCACGTCGCCCGGGTCGCAGAAGATCCGGGTGACGAGGTCGAGGCCCTGCTGGGAGCCGACGGTGACGGTGACGTCGTCGCGGTGGGCGTGGATGCCCTCCAGCCGCATCACCTCGGTGATCGCCTCGCGCAGCGCGGGCTCGCCCTGGCCGGAGCCGTACTGCATGGCCCTCGGCCCCTCCTTGCCGATCATGGCGGCGAGGTTGTCGGCGATGACGTCGAGGGGGAGGTCGGCGATGTTCGGCATCCCGCCGGCCAGCGAGACGACCTCGGGACGGTTGGCGACCTCGAAGAGCGAGCGCACGGCCGAGGCGGTGGTGCCGTGGGTGCGGGCGGCGTAGCGCCCGGCCCAGGTGTCCAGCCGCGTGTCCTGGCGTGCCCGTGGGCTCTGCTCGGGGAGGCTCACCCCCGCGATGCTACCCGCGGCAGCGGGCCCCGGACGGCACCGCCCGCCGGTGTGGCCGACGACCTACCATGACGACATGACGGCCGAACCAGCGCGGGGAGGGGCGGATGCCCGGGGGCGCGACGACGTGCGGACCGGGGCCCCGGTGTCCGCGGTCACCGTGGCCCGGGCCCACGCCGCGGTACGGCGCTGGCGCTGGGTGGCCATGCTGCTGGCCGGCGTGCTGACCTCGCTGGTCCTCGGCTTCCTGGTCGGGCTGGCCCGGCCGCGGACGGTGTCACGGCCGTGACCCGCGACGGCTCCCGGCGCGGACGGCGGACGCGGGTGCGCCCGCTGCTGCCCCGCGACCTGCCCGACCTGGAGACCTGCGCCGGCTGCCCGAGCACCGACCCGGCCGACGAGCACGTCCGCGCCGCGGTCTCGGCGTGGGGCTGGTGCGGGCTGGCCGTGGTGGACGGGGACCGGATGGGCGCGCACGTGCTGGCCACCCCGGTGACCACCTCGGAGGGGGTGCTCGCCCGGATCACCCGCTTGCACCCGGTCACCGCCACCGACGGCTCGGCCGCACCTGCCACCCGGGACGCCGACGCCGCCCGGCACCCGATCGAGGTGCGGGTGCACGCCCAGCAGCTGGTGGAGACGCTGGCGGCGCGCAGCCTGCGGCGCGGTGTGGTGGCGGTGGAGGCCCACGCGCACCGCTGGGCCGGTCACTGCGGGATGCCGCCGATGGTGTGGCTGGCCGCGCGCGGTTTCGTCGTCACGCAGACCGGGGCCCTGCACCCGTGGATGCGCCTCGACCTCAACCGGACGGTCTCGGAGCAGTCGGGTCTGCGGGAGGCCTGGAGCCGGCTCACCGACCTGGTGCGGACACCCCCGCCGCCGGAGCCGATCGGCCGCCTCACCCACCGCACCGGCGGCTGAGGGGCACCGCCCTGCGCGAGGACGGTCGGCCCGTTCAGACCTCCATCGCGGCGAGCACGCTGTTGGTGTCGTCCATGATGTCGGTGATCGGCTGGGCGGCGATGCCGACGCCGAGCGCCGACACGTTGCCGCGCACCGCGACGCAGACGTCGAAGCCGCTCTCGGCGTCCCGGCCGCACAGCCCGTTCTGCACCGGGCGGACCGCCTCGGCCTGCACCAGCTCCAGCATCCGCGCGGGGTCGCTCACCGGGCGTCCGGCGATGACCACCAGGGACGGCACGGCGTTGCGCTGGTAGGTGGCCGAGACCGTCTCGATGTCGGTGTCGATGGTGTCGGGATCGGAGGTGGCGTTGGGGTCGCGGCTCAGCTCCCCGGCCGCCAGCGGCAGGGCCAGCGGGGGCGGCGGCGGGGTGGGGGAGTCGGTGGGCTGGCCCGAGGCGCCCATCCGCGAGGTGAGGAACGCCGCGACGACCACCCCGGCCAGCACCAGCACGAGGGCCGTGATCCCGATGATCAGCGGCTTCGCCCCCGGACCCGGGGACCGCTCCGGCTGCTCCGCGCCGTCCCCGCCGTCGACCGGGCCGTCGGCGGCCGGGCCGAGGGGCTGCTCGGGGCGTCCGTGCTCGTGGTGGTCGGGCGATGCGGTCAACGCGGCCTCTCCTCACAGGTAGTCGTCGAGCGCCTTGAGCAGCTGCGACTTCGTCTTCGATCCCCGGAACTGCTTGACCAGGGTGCCGCCGACGTAGATCTGCAGGGTCGGCAGCCCGAGCACCTGCTGCTCGGTCGGCGTCACCGGGTTGGCGTTGGTGTCGAGCTTGGTGAAGGTCACCTTGTCACCGTGCTCGGCCGCCAGCTCCTCGATGATCGGGGAGAGCTGGCGGCAGGGCGCGCACCAGTCGGCCCAGTAGTCCACCAGCACCGGCCGCGGCGACTCGAGCACCACCGTGCGGAAGGTGGCGTCGGTGACCTCGACGACGTCGGCCATGCGGGACCTCCTCGGACGGCTGGGCTGGTGGACGGATGGGGTGCGGTCAGGCGTTGGCCAGCTCGGAGACGACCAGCGCCTCGTCGGCGAGCTCGGCCAGGTAGCGCTCGGCGTCCAGGGCCGCGGCGCACCCGCTGCCGGCGGCGGTGATCGCCTGGCGGTAGGTGTGGTCGACCAGGTCGCCACAGGCGAAGACGCCGGTGAGGTTGGTCTTCGTGGTGCCTGGCTGGGTGAGCACGTAGCCCTCGGCGTCCAGGTCGACCTGGCCGACGACGAGCTCGGAGCGCGGGTCGTGGCCGATCGCGATGAACAGGCCCTCGACGTCCAGCGGCCGGGTTTCGCCGGTCACCGTGTCGGTCAGCGTCACCGACTCGAGCTTGCCCTCGCCGTGCACCTGGCTGACCTGGGCGTTCCACGCGAAACGGACCTTCGGGTCGTTCTGCGCCCGGGCGGCCATGATCTTGCTCGCCCGCAGCTCGTCGCGCCGGTGCACCAGGGTGACCGAGCGGGCGAA
Source organism: Desertihabitans aurantiacus (assembly GCF_003344635.1). Classification (GTDB taxonomy): domain Bacteria; phylum Actinomycetota; class Actinomycetes; order Propionibacteriales; family Propionibacteriaceae; genus Desertihabitans; species Desertihabitans aurantiacus. Next base: position 6,785 of record NZ_QPKK01000004.1, on the reverse strand, counting down.
GCGGGTGAGGAAGGTGGCCTCCTCGACCGCGGAGTCGCCGCCGCCGACGACCGCGATGTCCTTGTCGCGGAAGAAGAACCCGTCACAGGTCGCGCACCAGGACACCCCGTGCCCGGACAGCCGGTCCTCACCGTCCACGCCGAGCTTGCGGTAGCCCGAGCCCATGGCCAGGATCACCGCACGGGCGCGGTAGGTGGTGCCGGAGCTGTCGGTGACGGTCTTGATCGGCGCGGTCAGCTCCATCTCCACGACGTCGTCGGTGACCAGCTCGGCGCCGAACCGCTCGGCCTGGTCGCGCATCTGCTGCATGAGGTCGGGGCCCATGATCCCGGTCGGGAAACCGGGGAAGTTCTCCACCTCGGTGGTGTTCATCAGCGCGCCACCGGCGGTCACCGAACCCTCGAAGACCAGCGGCTGGAGGTCGGCGCGGGCGGCGTAGACCGCGGCGGTGTAGCCGGCCGGACCGGAGCCGACGATGATGACGTCGCGGACCCGTCCGGGGTCGGGCTGCGTCGATCCGGTGTCGATCTGAACAAAGCTCATGCGTCCTGCCTCGTCGGTCGTGCGGGAGCGGCCGGGCGGGGCTACCGGCCCCGGGGCGACCGCCACTGTACTCACAGCGTCTGTGGAACCAGGCGGCCACGACCGCTATTCCGGTGCCGGTCCGGTCGTGGCGTACCGGGCGGCGAAGGTGCGGACGGCCTCGTCGACCACCTGGGCGACGCGTTCGGCGCCCACCTCCCATCCCGGCACCAGGAGGGTCGGCCAGAAGAGGTAGTTGGAGATCATGCCCAGGAACTGGGTGGCTGCGAGGTCCGCGTCCTCGACCCGGACCGTCCCCGCCTCGCGCTCGGCCAGCAGGTAGTCGCGTACGGAGGCGAAGTAGGGCATCTTCCCGTGCGAGAACTGCGCCTCGGCGAGCTCGGGGAACCGCGGCAGCTCGGCGATGACGATCCGGAACAGGTCGGTCATCTGGGCCCGGCCCAGCAGCTCGGCGTAGCGGTGGCCGATGGTGCTGAGCCCGGCGACGACGTCGCCTGCCGGCGGAGGGTCCTCGTCCTCAGCGGTCGACCACGACCCGGTGACCATGGCGTCGAACAGTGCGGCCTTGGTCGGGAACTGCTTGAACAGGGTGGCCCGCGAGACGCCCGAACGCTCCGCGACCCGCGCCAGCGACGTCCGGTCGTAGCCCAGCTCGAGGAAGAGCGAGGTCGCGGCTGTCAGGATCAGCGCACGCTTCTCCTCGGCGATGCGTTGGTGGTAGGTCGACGTGGCTCTCGGCACGGGCCGAGCCTACGAGGTGAGTGGCTTGACTCGCCATCCCGGCCGGCCTAGTGTCGAGGTAGTGAGTCGACCGACTCACCACTGGCCGATGGTCAGCACCCGTCCGGGAGGGACATCAGATGGGCCGATTCGACGACCAGACCGTGCTCGTGACCGGTGGTACCGGAGGCCAGGGGTCGAGCCACGTGCGCGCCTTCCACGCGGAGGGGGCGAACGTGGTGATCGCCGGCACCGACGCCGACCGCGGCGCCGCTCTCGCCGCCGAGCTCGGCGCCCGCGCCCGCTCCACCCACCTCGACGTCACCGACGAGACCGCGTGGTCGGCCGCCGTGGGAGCCGCCGAGGACGCCTTCGGCTCCCTGGACGTGCTCGTCAACAACGCGGGCGTGCAGAACCCCCCGGCCCCGATCGAGAGCACGGAACCCGCCGCGTGGTCGCGCATCCTCGACGTCAACCTCACCGGGACGTTCCTCGGCATCAGGGCCGCGGCCCCCGCCCTGCGCCGCGCGGGAGGAGGAGCGGTCGTCAACATCGCCTCGACCATGGCCCTGGGCGGCACCGCCCACTACGCGCCGTACGTCGCCAGCAAGTGGGCCGTACGGGGCCTCACCCGGACGGCGGCGCTCGAGCTCGGCCGCGACCACATCCGGGTGAACACCATCCACCCCGGCGTGATCTCGACCCCGTTCATCCACGAGCCGGCGACCGGCGCCACCACGGCGATCGCCGACGTCTACTCACCCGAGCCGTTCGCCATCCCCCGGCTGGGGGAGCCGACCGACGTCACCCGGCTCCTGCTGTTCCTCACCTCCTCAGAGGCCTCGTTCATCACCGGGTCGGAGTACGTCGTCGACGGTGGGCTCCTGCTCGGGCCCGCCCTCCAGGGCGAGGCGGCATGACGAGCCCGGGCACGGCCGCAGGGGCGGCCGGTGCTCCGCGCGACGGGTCCCTGGCGCACCTGCCCGACCACATCCGGCGGGCCATCGAGATCACCCCAGCCGCGGGCACCAGCGAACGGATCATCGACATCACGACGGTGGGGCGCCGCACCGGCCGGCCACGCCGCATCGAGATCTTCTTCTACCGCGCCGCGGGCCACACCTACCTCTGCAGCGGCGCCGGCGGGGGCGCCACCGACTGGTGCGCGAACCTCCTCGCGAACCCCGGTTTCACCTTCCACCTCAAGAACGGGGTCCGTGCGGATCTGCCGGCCCGGGCCACACCGGTCACCGACCCGGCCGAACGCCGAGCCGTGCTGGCCGAGATCGTCGCGGACCTCAACCAGCCCCACGACCCCGGCACCATCCGGCCCACCCGGCTCGAGGACTGGGCCGGCAGCCGGCTGATGCGCATCGACTTCCCCGGGTCGTGATCGCGGACCCTCCGGCCGGGTGACCTCGCCGCCGTCACCCACTGTTCACGTCGCTGCCGCACAGATCCGGTGGCCGGCCGGGTCGGGCCGGCGTGGGATGGAGTCGTCCGTCCCCGACCCAGGAGATGTCATGCCCTCCGTCTTCCGCCGCCGCGCCGCGCTGGCGCTGTCACTGGCCGTCACCGCCGGGCTGGTCGCGGGGTTGCCGACCCAGCCCGCCGCGGCCGAGCCGGCCGCCGGCACCGTCGAGGTGACCGGTCCCCGTCTCACCGCCCGCGCCACCCTGGCCTCGGACTACCTGGCCCCCGGCCCGCGGTCGGGTCGCGAGGTCACCCCGGCCAACGGCGTCGAGGGCCCCTTCGACGGGCAGGTCATCCCCGGGTTCTCCGGTGCCGTGGCCGACGACAACGGCACCTTCTGGGCGCTGCCGGACAACGGCTTCGGCACCAAGGCCAACTCCGAGGACTTCCGGCTGCGCATCTACAAGGTGCGCCCCCGCTGGCAGCAGCCCGACGCCTCGGGCGAGCTGACCGGCAGCGGCGCGATCCAGGTGCTCAGCTACATCGAGCTGCGCGACCCCGACCACAAGATCAGCTGGCCGATCGTCAACGAGGACCGCGCCGGCCGCCGCCTCACCGGCGGCGACTTCGACGTCGAGTCGATCCAGCGGATGGCCGACGGCTCGTTCTGGATCGGTGAGGAGTTCGGCCCCTACCTGCTGCACGTGTCCCGCAACGGCAAGGTGCTCTCGGCTCCGGTGTCCTCCCCGGTCGGACGGGCCCCGCAGCACCACGACCTCGGTGGTGAGCAGCCGACCGTCCGCTCCAGCGGCGGGTTCGAGGCGATGGCGGCCTCGCCCGACGGGCGCTACCTGTACCCGATCCTGGAGAACTCGCTGGTCGACGACGCCGACCAGCGCCGCCGCGTGGTCGCGGAGTTCGACACCACCACCGGCGCCTACACCGACCGCCGCTGGGACTACCGGGTCGACACCGACGCCAACCTGGTGGCCGACGCGCAGATGGTCGCACCCGGCAAGCTGATGGTGCTCGAGCGCGACAACTTCGACGGCGAGGCCGCGTTGATCAAGCGCATCTACACCGTCGACCTCGACCAGACCGAGGCCTCGGGCGCGCTCGCCAAGACCCTGCACACCGACCTGCTCGCCATCGACAACCCCGACCTCATCGGCGCGGGTGCGGGCTGGGGCACCGGGGAGACCTACTCCTTCGCCTTCCAGTCCACCGAGACCATCGTGCCGATGCCGGACGGGCAGATCATGCTGGTCAACGACAACAACTACCCCGGCAACGCCGCCCGGGTGCCCGGCACCCCCGACGACACCGAGATGATCATGATCTCTCCCGTCGCCGAGCGCGAGCAGGCCGTCAACGCCGTCCCGGTGATCGCCCACCGCGGTGCCAGCGGCAGCCGTCCCGAGCACACCCTGGCTGCCTACTCGCTGGCCATCCGGCAGTGCGCCGACGTCATCGAGCCCGACGTCGTCCCCACCCGCGACGGCGTCCTGGTGGCCCGGCACGAGAACGAGATCGGCGGCACCACCGACGTCGCCAGCCGGGCCGAGTTCGCCGACCGGCGGACCACGAAGACGATCGACGGCGTGGCGGTGACCGGCTGGTTCACCGAGGACTTCACGCTGGCCGAGCTGCGCACCCTGCGGGCCGAGGAGCGGCTGCCGCAGGTGCGTCCGGAGAACACCCGCTTCGACGGGCTCTACCCGGTGCCCACCCTGACCGAGGTGCTCGACCTGGCCCGGCACTCGCGCACCTGCACCGGGGAGCCGGTCGGGGTGGCGCCGGAGATCAAGCACCCCACCTACTTCGACTCGATCGGGCTGTCGGTGGAGGAGCCGCTGGTGGAGGAGCTGGAGGCGGCGGGTCTCAACGAGGCCGACGCGCCGGTGGTCGTCCAGAGCTTCGAGACGACCAACCTCAAGCAGCTGGCCCGCCGCACCCCGGTTCAGCTGTCCCAGCTGATCAACTGCTCCGGCGCCCCCTACGACCTGGTGGTCGCCGGTGACGACCGGACCTACGCCGACCTGGTCACCCGGGCCGGGCTGCGCGAGATCTCCCGCTACGCCGACAAGGTCGGCTACTGCAAGGACGTGATGATCCCGCGGCAGGCCGACGGCAGCCTGGGTGAGCCCACCTCCGCCATCGCCGACGCCCACCGCTACCGCCTCGACGTGGTCGGGTGGACCTTCCGGGTGGAGAACCAGTTCCTGCCGACCGAGTTCAAGAGCTCGGCCGACCCGAACGCCGACGGCGACCTGGCCGGTGAGATCCAGGTGTTCCTCGACGCCGGGATGGACGAGCTGTTCAGCGACAACCCCGACCTGGCCGTCGCGGCGGTGACCGAGGACTGACCGGCGCGGGAGCGGGTGCGCCGCCGCGTCCTGGGTAGAGCGGCGTCGTGGGTTCGGACGTCACCTTCCTCATCTTCGGCGCGGCGCTGCTCGTCGCGGTGGTGCTGCCGCCTGCCCTGCGCCGGGTGCCGCTGTCCTCGCCGGTGGTGCTGCTCGGCCTCGGGTGCCTGATCGGGCTGCTGCCCGTGGTCGGGGAGGAGCAGTTCTCCCCGCTGGTGCACCGCGACTTCGCCGAGCACCTCACCGAGCTGACGGTGATCGTCGCGCTGATGGGGGTGGGGCTGGCTCTGGACCGCCCGATCAGCCTGCTGCGGCCCGCCAGCTGGCGCGGCTGGTCGGTGACCTGGCGCCTGCTCGGCATCACGATGCCGCTGTGCATCGGGGCGGTGGCGCTGCTCGGCTGGTGGTGGATGGGTCTGACCCTGCCCGCGGCGGTGCTGCTCGGTGCGGTGCTGGCGCCCACCGACCCGGTGCTGGCCAGCGACGTGCAGGTCTCCGGGCCCGGGCAGCCCAGCGAGCGCACCGGTGACATCGACGAGACCGACGAGGTGCGCTTCGGCGTCACCTCCGAGGCGGGGTTGAACGACGGGCTGGCCTTCCCGTTCGTCTACGCCGCGGTGCTGCTGGCCGGTGCTCCCTCGCTGGCCGCCTGGGTCGGCGACGGCGGTCTGGCGAGCTGGGTCGGGTTCCACCTGGTCGGCAAGCTGGTGATCGGGGTGCTGGTCGGTGCGGGCGCGGGCTGGGCGCTGGGTCGGATCGCCTTCCAGTCCTCCCGCTGGTCGCTGCGGGTGGCCGAGCGCGGGCAGCCGCTGCTCGCGATCGCGGCGCTGCTGCTGTGCTACGGGCTCGCCGAGGTGGCGCAGGGCTACGGGTTCGTGGCGGTCTTCGTGGCGGCGGTGATGCTGCGGGCGGTCGACCGGGGGCACGAGTACCACCGCCAGATGCACGGGGTGGTGGAGCGGCTGGAGCAGCTGCTGACCCTGGTGGTGCTGCTGCTGCTCGGCATCACGCTGACCAACGGCCTGCTCAACCACCTCGCCCTCGGCGGAGCGATGGTGGGCCTCGCGCTGGTGCTCGTGGTCCGTCCCGTCTTCGGCTGGGCGGCGCTGCGGATCGCGCCGCGGGGAGAGCGGGTCGGGGGACGCCCGCTGGGTCGCGCGGAGCGGCTGGCCACCGCGTTCTTCGGCATCCGGGGAATAGGGTCGCTGTACTACCTGGCCTACGCGGCGGGGCAGGCGCACTTCCCGCAGCTGCCCGAGCTGTGGTCGGCGGTGGGGTTCACCATCCTGGTCTCGGTGGTGGTGCACGGGGTCGCGGCGACACCCGTGATGTCGCGGATCGGCGTCGAGGAGGCATGACGGTGGAGCTGCTGCGCGAGCAGTGGGAGCGGTTGCGGGGCTGGCTGGACGACGTGGACGTCTCCGCGCGGCGGGAGCGGCCGTCGGGCCTGGACGGGTGGCAGGTGGGCGACCTGGTGGCGCACCTGGGGATCGGTCTGCACATGCTCACCGAGATCCGGCCCGACCCGGACGCGGAGCCGACCAGCTTCGGCCGCTACGTGGCGGCCTACCAGCCGGCGGCCCCTGCCATGGCCGAGGCGACGGTGCGGCTGTCGGCCGAGCTGGGCGACGACCTGCTGGGCGGGGTCGACCGGCTGGCCGCCGAGGCGTTCGCCGTGCTGGACCCCGCGGACCCGACGCGCGGCGGGCTGGCCCCGGTGGTGCTGGGCCGCCGTGGCCCGCT
>NZ_QPKK01000399.1 GCF_003344635.1 Desertihabitans aurantiacus | reverse complement strand
CGCCCCGCCACCACCGACGCCCGCGCCGACGCCCGCGCCGACGCCGGCGCCGACCCCGGCCGCCCCGCCGCCGAGGGTCCCGGCCGACGGGCTGGCCGACCTCGTGCTGGCCGACACCGAGTTCCCCGCGCAGAGCGCGCCGGCGCTGATGCCGATCAAGGTCGAGCCGACTCCCGACGGGCTGCGCTACCGCTGGCCACCGGTCCCGCTCGGCCCGGACGGGCACGCGCCGGGCCCCGGCTTCTACCGCGTCGTCACCTCCGAGGCGGCGTTCCCGCTGCTGCCCGAGGACGGCACCCTGGTCGCGCTCACCCGCGAGCCGCAGGCGCTGGACACCGCCCCGCTGACCTCGGGCCTGCGGTTCGTGCAGGTGTGGGTGCACACCGGCCCGAGCGCCGCGGCCGCCGGTTTCGCCCAGCCGGTCCGGCTCGCCCAGCGCGAGGTGGTGGCCAACGTCACCGACGTCTCCTGGACCGCCGGCCCGCACCAGGTCAGCGCCGAGTGGACCGCACCCGGACGGGCCGAGGCCGTGGAGGTGGTCCGGCTCCCGGCCGACCACCCCGACCCGGCCGCCGCCCTGGACGACCCGGCGTCCCTGCTGCAGCCCGAGCTCGACCACCGGCACGGCTTCGTCGACGACACCGTGGTGCCCGGGCAGAGCTACCTCTACGCCGTCCGCACCCGGATCGCCACCGGCCCCAGCTCCTCGGTGCTCAGCCCGCTGCTGCGCCACGCCCTGGTGGTGCCGGTGCGGCCCGAGCCGGTGACCGACCTGCGGGTCGAGCTGCGGCCCGACGACCTGGTCGACCTGCGCTGGAGCCCGCCGCCGACCGGGCACGTCGAGGTGTACGCCACCGCGACCCCGCCCCCGCAGTTCCTCTCCTCCCGCCAGCTGCCGGCGGCCGAGCTGGCCCAGTACCTCGACCCCGGCTCGCGGGTGCCCGGAGCCGTCCAGCGCGGGGAGGGCGAGCACACCAAACGGGGGGTCGCCTGGGCCGAGGGCGCCGAACGGCTGCACTTCACCCCGGTCACGGTGGCCGGGGACGCCGTCCACGTGGGCCGCCCGGTGCCCGCGGTCCGCGTGGGCAGCCCCACCGAGGTCGAGCTGGTGGAGCGGGTCGACACCCAGCTGCTGAAGTTCGGCTGGCCGGTCGGGGCCGCCTTCGTCCAGGTCTGGACCGGCCCCCGCGACGGCGACGGCGGCGGTGCCGGCGGGCGGCGCCAGGACGTCTCGCTGGAGGCCTACCGGCAGATGGGCGGGCTGCAGCTGACGGCGCTGCCGGACGGCGGCTGCCGGGTGCACCTGGTCGGGGTGGCGATCGGTGCGGACGGGCAGCAGTCGGTCGGCCGGCCCGCCTGGGTCGACTACCGCGGTCTGCAGCGGATGGCCTACCGCACCTTCCGGGTCCGCCGGTTCGGGGTGCAGGTGGTCGGCCTCGGGGTCGACCTGCGCTCGGTGCACGGCCCGCTGGAGGTCCGCGACGTCGGGTTCGTGGCCCGCCACCACCCCGAGCGGCTCCCGCTGCACGCCGAGGACGGCGAGCCCGTCGACCTCGTCCCCGACGGCGAGGGCGTGCACAACCCGCTGCCCTACCTGCGCCCGCAGGACGTCGGCCGGCTCACCGCGCAGGGCGGCAGCCGGTGGCGGCTGACCGTCGACCCGGCCCGGGGCGGCTACGTCCGGCTGTTCGTCTCGGTCAACCCGCGGGTGGCCGACCAGGTGCCCCCGGTGGCCCTGCTCGACCCGCCGGTGCGGGAGCTGCGGCTGTGACCGGCGGGCCGGAACCGGGCGGCACGGTGGTGGGCGAGCTGACCTACACCAGCTTCGACGCCCCCGGCGCCGCCGGCGGCTGGCAGGTCAAGGAGCAGCGCGGGTTCGCCGACCCGGCGCTGCGCCAGCACGTCGTCCAGCGGATCCGCACCACCGCCCCGGCGACCCGGCCGCTGCCGCCGTTCCCCACCGCCGAGCAGCGCACCGCGCTGCCGCGCACCCTGGTCTACGACCGGCGCGGCCGGACGGGGGTGTGGTGGCACACCGTGGCCGCGGGTGCGGACGGCAGCGGACGCCCGGGCAACGTCTTCGCCCACGTGCTGGCCGTCGAGCAGGACGCCCCCACCCGGCGGCCGGTGGAGTGGTGGCGCTCCCCGGACTGGCTCACCCCCTACGGCCCGGCCGAGGTGGCGGCGGCGGTGCTCGGCCCGCGGCCGCCCGGCCCCGGGGCGGTGGTCGACCGGTTCGGCGTCCTGGACTGGCTGGCCGGGGACGACCGGGCCGCCGCGCTCGGCGTCCTCCTCGACGGGCTGGTCGAGGCCCGCCGGCGCGGGGTGG
>NZ_QPKK01000398.1 GCF_003344635.1 Desertihabitans aurantiacus | reverse complement strand
CGGTGCGCGCCGGCCGTGACCCGCGACGGGCGCTGTGGACGCCGGCCGCCCAGGCCACCCGCCGGCTGCGGCAGGCCGGGCTGCGCACCCTGCTCGGGCTGGACGCCGCGGGCACCGTCCGCTTCTTCGACGCCTTCTTCGCCCTCCCGGTGGCGTTGCAGCGCAGCTACCTGTCGGCCTGGGACGACCCCCGTGGCACGCTGACGGCCATGGTCGCGATGGCCGGACGCCTGCCGCCGCGGCTGACCTCGGTGGCGGTCCGCTCCACGGCGGCCGAGGTGGTCGCCCCGGTGGGCCGGCGGCTCAGGCCCCCGCCTCGTCGAGCCGGGTGACGATCCGGTTGGCCGCCTCCCGCAGCGTGCGCTGCCCGGTGGGGGAGAGGTCGTCGAAGACGAGACGCCGCACCAGGGCGACGTGGGCCGGGGCCACCGCCACCAGCAGCCGGTACCCCTCCTCGGTGAGGACGGCCCGGGTGGAGCGGCGGTCGTCGGGGTCGGGCTCGCGGCGGACCAGACCGCGGCGCTCCAGCCGGCTGATCAGGTGGGACAGCCGGGACAGCTCGCAGTGCGCCAGCTCGGCGAGCCGGCTGATCCGGATGGTGTGCCCGGGCTGGTCCGACAGCCCGGCCAGCACGTAGTACTCCATGTAGCCGAGGCCGGCGTCGCGCTCGAGCTGGGCCTCCAGGGCGCGGGGCAGCCGGGTGAGGACGCGGTCGAGGGCGCGCCAGGTCGCCATCTCGTCCTCGGTCAGCCACGGGTCCTCTGCCACGGGATGAGCCTACGATGGTTGAACATTCACGTATCGGGTGGGAGGCTGGTGCCTGTCGCCCACCGGTCGAGGAGAGCAGATGAGCACCATCGACGTGCAGCACCGTCCCGAGCAGCAGCGCTACGAGGCCCGCATCGACGACGAGGTCGCCGGGTTCGCGGAGTACATCCGCACCGACGAGCTCCTCGTCTTCACCCACACCGAGGTCGATCCCCGCTTCGAGGGCCACGGCGTCGGCTCGGCGATCGCCCGCTTCGCCCTCGACGACGTCCGCGACACGGGCACCCACCGGGTGCTGCCGCTGTGCCCGTTCATCAAGGGCTGGATCGGCCGGCACCGCGACTACGCCCCGCTGGTCTACGGCGTGCCCGCGACGACGGCGAAGGACTGACCATGGCCGCGAAGGTGTACACCGGCCCGGTGCTGGACGTGTCGTTCGACGGCGAGGTCTGCCGTCATGCCGCCGAGTGCGTCCGCGGCATGCCGGAGGTGTTCGACGTCGCGGCCCGGCCCTGGATCGACCCGGCGGTCGCCGCCACGGACGCGTCTGCGCAGCAGCTGCGCGAGGTGGTCGGGCGCTGCCCGTCCGGCGCCCTGCAGATCGTCGAGCACTGACGGGCGGACCGGTCGGCGCCTGAGCGCGCCGCGCCGTCAGAGCTCGACGAGCCGCGTCTCGAAGGCGAACAGCACCAGCCCGACCCGGTCGCGGATCTCCAGCTTGGCCAGCAGCCGTCCGATGTGGGTCTTGACCGTCCCCTCGGCCATGTAGAGGGTGCGGGCGATCTCGCTGTTGGTGGCGCCGCGGGCGATCTCGACCAGCACCTCCTGCTCGCGGTCGGTGAGCACGCCGAGCCGCGGGTCGGGGCCCTTGTCGGTGGGCGAGGAGGGCAGCGTGGGCACCACGTGCTCGAGCAGCCGGCGGGTCACGCTCGGCGACATCACGGCGTCCCCGGCGGCCACGTCGCGGATGGCGGCGAGCAGCTCCTCGGGCCGGGCGTCCTTGAGCAGGAACCCGCTGGCGCCGGCCTTGAGCGCGGCGAAGACGTACTCGTCGAGGTCGAAGGTGGTGAGCACCAGCACCTTGGTCGGGTTGCCCGAGTGCACCAGCCGGTGGGTGGCCTCGACACCGTCCATCACCGGCATCCGGATGTCCATCAGCACCACGTCGGCGGGACGGTTGGCCAGCGAGCGGACGGCCGAGGCGCCGTCGGAGGCCTCGCCGACCACCGCCATGTCGTCCTCGGCCTCGATCAGCATCCGGAACCCGCCGCGGACCAGGGACTGGTCGTCGGCGAGGAAGACTCGGGTCGGGCTCACGGGCGGCTCCTCGGGGGCTCGCGTCGTCCCGGGTCCGTGGGCCGGTCGGTGCCGGGGGTGCGGGGGAGGACGCTGGTCTCGGTGTGGTCGGGGTCCATCCTGACGGTCGGCTGGGTGTCCAGGCTGACCGTGAGCTCCTCGGCGGACGTGTCGGGACGCGGAGCGCGCGGGGCCGGCGTGCCCGGCTGCGCTGGGGTGGGCGTCGGCCGGGCCGCGGCGGGCCGGTCGCGGTGGGACCCGGCGACCGGTCGGGTGTCCTGCG
>NZ_QPKK01000397.1 GCF_003344635.1 Desertihabitans aurantiacus | reverse complement strand
CGCCCGGGCCCGTCCGCCGCGCGACCACTTCACCGCCCGGCCGACGTCCTGGGTGGCCGGGGTGTGCGACCGCGGCCGGCGGCACTCCCGCAACGAGGACGCGATGGCGCTGGCGGCTGAGGACGAGCCGGTGCGCCGGGCCGTGCTGGTGGTCTGCGACGGCGTCTCCACCGCCCCCGACTCCGACCGGGCCTCGATGGCCGCCGCCACCGCCGCCCGCGACCTGCTCGACCAGCACCGTCCGGTCGGGCTGGGCACCCCGGAGAGCCGGGCCGCGGCGATGGAGGCCACCATGGTCGACGGCGGCCAGGCCGCCCACCAGGCGGTGGTGGACGGGTCGGACCCCGCCGGCGACAACGCCCCCTCCTGCACCTTCGCCGCGGCCGTGGTCGAGGGCGACCTGTGCGTCTGGGGGCTGGTCGGCGACTCCCGCGTCTACTGGCTGCCCGACGGCGGACCGGGTGAGCAGCTCGGCGTCGACGACTCGGTGGCCGCGCTGCGGATCGCCGCCGGGGTGGAGCGCGAGGTGGCCGAGAGCAGCGCCGGCGCGCACGCCATCACCCGCTGGCTCGGCTCGGACTCCCCCGACACGATGGCGCTCACCGGCTCGCTGCCGCTGGACCGTCCCGGCTGGGTGCTGGTCTGCTCCGACGGGCTGTGGAACTACGTCTCCCGCGCCGACCGGGTGCACGAGCTGGTCGGCCGGCTCGTCGCCGGGGGCCACCGCGACCCGCTGGAGCTGGCCGGGGCGCTGGTCGGCTGGGCCAACGAGCAGGGCGGGCAGGACAACGTCACGGTGGCGCTGGCCCGGGTCGGGGACGACGTCCCACCGGCGGCGGGGGCTTCGGCATACTGAGGCCAGCCGACTGCTAGGAGCACCATGGCCCGGTTCGGGACCGACGTCTACCAGAACGAGTTCCTGCCCGACGGCGGGACCGACGTCCACGCCATCGTCACGGTGACCTGCAGCGAGGCCGGTGTGGCTGGACGGGCCGGGAGCGGCGAGGCCGGCGAGATCGTCGTGGTCGACACGTCGGGCTCGATGGGCCAGGCCGGGATGGAGGCGGCCAAGCAGGCCGCCACCGCGGCGCTGGAGCAGGTCGTCGACGGCACCTGGTTCGCCGTGGTGGCCGGCAACCACCGCGCCTACCTCGCCTACCCCGCGGTGCAGACCGGGCCGGGCATGGTGCGGATGGACGCCCGCACCCGCGCCGAGGCCGCGCGGGCGGTGCAGACCTTCCGCGCCGACGGCGGCACCGCGATCGGCAGCTGGCTGCGGCTGACCACCGCGCTGTTCGGCTCGGTGCCCGGGCTGACGCAGAAGCACGCGATCCTGCTCACCGACGGTGAGAACCACAACGAGCGCCCCGAGGAGCTGGAGGAGGCGGTCCGGGCGGCCACCGGGGTGTTCCAGTGCGACTGCCGCGGCGTCGGGGTGCAGTGGAAGGTCGAGGAGCTCCGCCGGATCGCCCGGGCGCTGCTGGGCACCGTCGACATCATCCCCCGCCCCGAGCAGATGGCCGAGGTGTTCGGCGAGCTGATGCGCACCTCGATGGCCCGCGGCGTCGCCGAGGCCGAGCTGCGGGTGTGGGTGCCGCAGGGGGCCGAGCTGCTCTTCGTCCGGCAGGTCGCGCCCACGGTGGAGGAGCTCACCGACCGCGCGGTGACGGTGAACGCGCTGACCCGCGGCTTCCCCACCGGCTCCTGGGGGGATGAGTCGCGCGACTACCACGTCGCGGTCCGCCTGGCCGCCCGTGCGCTGGGCCAGGAGCAGCTGGCCGCCCGGGTGCAGCTGGCGGTCGGCGGGGAGGTGCTGAGCCAGGGCCTGGTCAAGGCGCAGTGGTCGGCCGACGACCAGCTGACCACCCGGATCAGCCCCGAGGTCGCCCACTACACCGGCCAGACCGAGCTGGCCCGGGCCATCCAGGAGGGGCTGGCCGCCAAGGCCGCCGGGGACGAGGGCACCGCTACCGTACGGTTGGGTCGGGCGGTGCAGCTCGCGGCGGCCACCGGCGACGAGGCGGCGACCAGCCGGCTGCGACGGGTGGTCGACATCGACGACGAGGAGGCCGGCACCGTCCGGCTGAAGCGCCAGGTCGACCGGGCCGACGAGATGGCCCTCGACACCGCCTCGACCAAGACGACCCGGATCCGGAGCTGAGATGACCACCTGCCCCCAGGGCCACCAGTCCACCGCCGAGGACTACTGCGACGTCTGCGGCGCGCCGATCCAGGCCGGCCCCGCACCGGCCGCCCCCTCACCGTCGTCCGGCGGCGCGGGGACGACGGAGGACGCCGGCGGGCGCACCTGCCCGCACTGCTCGGCCGGCAACGCCGCCGACGCCCTGTTCTGCGAGGCCTGCGGCTACGACTTCACCACGGGCACCCCGCCGCG
>NZ_QPKK01000396.1 GCF_003344635.1 Desertihabitans aurantiacus | reverse complement strand
CGGGCGGTGAAGTGGTCGCGCGGCGGACGGGCCCGGGCGCCGCAGGTCAGGCAGTAGCCGTCCGCGCCGACCTCCCCGCCGCACTCCGCACAGCGCGGTCCGGGGTCGGCCGCGGGCTGGTCGCCGGCCGGCCCCTCGGCGTCCCCGGGGCGCGCCGAGGTGCTGACGCTGACCGGGATCTCCTGGCCGGCCTCGACCGGGGCCACCTCGGTGGGGGACAGGTCGGCCCCGCAGGCCTCGCAGAAGCTGTCGTGCGGCTCGACCACGGTGCCGCACGCCGGGCACCGCGGGGAGGTGCGGGGCTCCCCGCCGGAAGCGTCGGTGGCCGTCACGACCGCCTCCCCGACGACCCGGGCTCGCGCCGCTGCTGCTGACCTGTCATGTCCTCGACCACTTCCTGACCTGGTTGGCGACCTCGACCAGCCGGACCCGCTCGGCGCGGTCCGACGTGCGTCGGGCCATCGAACGATAGGTGCTCTCCAACCCGTCGCGCAGCCCGGCCTCGGTGGACAGCCACGGCCCGACCGGCACCGGTGCCTGGCGGTCGTCGCCGTGGCGGCGCAGGTGCAGGGCGGCGTTGAGGACGTCCAGGGTGACCCGGTCCCGTTCGCCGTCGCCGAGCCGGGCCGTCTCGAGGCTGCGCATCGCCTCGGCGTAGTCGTCCATAGTGCGTCCGAGCACCACCAGGTGCTGGGCCCGCAGTCGGCGCGACTCGGTGTAGCCGCGGCTGCTCTGCGGCACCAGGTCGAGCGCCTCCAGCGACCCGGCCAGGTCACCGGCGCGGGCCCGGATCCGGGCCAGCCCGAAGGCGGCCGGGGAGACGTAGTTGGCGTCGGTGCTCGCGCAGCGCCGGTACAGCGTCTCGGCCAGGTCGCTGTCGGGGCCCTGCTCGCAGGCCAGCGCCAGCGCCAGCTTGGGCGCCAGCTCACCGGGCACCTGGCCGTAGACGGCGTTGAAGGCGGCGGTGGCGGCCTCCCAGTCGCCGGCCTGCACCGCGCCGAGCCCGGACACCCAGACCGCCCGCCACTCCCACGGGTCGCGGGCCAGCAGCTCGGCGACCTGCTCGCCCAGCAGCTCCCGGTCGCCCAGCTCCAGCGCGCACCGGGCCATCTGCAGCAGCACCTCCGCGCTCTGCTCCGGCGCGGAGCCCTGCAGCAGCCGCAGCCGCTCCCGCGGGTCGGGCAGGTGCACGGTCTGCAGCCAGGTGTGCTGGGGGTCGGTGGTGTCGGGGCGCAGCTGGGGCAGGTCGTCCCAGCCGAGGGTGTCGGAGCTGGCGTCGGGGGCCTCGAAGAGCACCGAGGCCGCCGAGGTGCGCGCCGTGCCGGGGGTGCGGGCGCCGACCTCCTCGCGCAGCAGGCCGAGCAGCTGCACCCGCAGCTCGTCGGCCGAGCCGAACCGGTCGTCGGGGTCGGGCGCGCAGCAGCGGCTGAGCAGCCGGTACAGCGAGTCGTGCTGCTGGAACAGCGGGGTGTCGGCCGGGGAGGGCAGGCTGAACTGGTAGGTGGTCTGGTAGCCGCGCAGCTCCGCGCAGAGCACCATCAGGGTCCGGCCGATGGTGTAGATGTCGGAGGCCACCGTGGTGCCCTGGGTGGCGACCTCGGGCGCCTGGTAGCCGACGGTGCCGTAGATGGCGGAGTCCTGGTCGTCGATCCGGCGCACCCCGCCGAGGTCGATGAGCTTGAGCGCGTCGCCGACCTGCACCACGTTGTCGGGTTTGAAGTCGCAGTAGACCAGGCCCAGGTCGTGCAGGTACTGGAAGGCCGGCAGCACCTCGAGGATGTAGGCGATGGCCTGGTCGGGCGGCAGCGGGTCGTACAGCCCGCCGTTGGCCCGCATCCGGTCCTTGAGCAGCTGCTTGAGCGAGCGCCCGCCGACGTACTCCATGACGATGTAGCCCGCGCCGTCGTGGGTGACGAAGTTGTAGATCTCCACGATCAGCGGGTGCTCGACCTGGGCGAGGAACTGCGACTCCGAGATCGCCGCGGCCAGCGCGTCGGCGTCGCCGGAGTTGAGCAGGCCCTTGAGCACCACCCAGCGGTCGGAGACGTTCTTGTCCCGGGCCAGGTAGATCCAGCCCATCCCGCCGTGGGCGAGGCAGCCGGCGACCTCGTACTGCCCGGCGACCAGGTCGCCGGGGGAGAGCTTGGGGGTGAAGGAGTAGGGGCTGCGGCAGCGCGGGCAGAAGCCCTCCGGACGTCCGGGACGGCCGTCGCGGGACCGCCCGACCGGTGCGCCGCAGCTGGGGCAGCTGCGCCGCCGCTCGGGGACCGACGGGTCGACCATCACCGCCGCGGAGGCGTCCACCACCGGTGCGGGCGGCACCTGGGTGAGCCCGGCGCCGATCCGGGCGTGGCGCAGCCGGCCGGAGCCGCCGAGCCGGCGGGTGGCCCGGCTG
>NZ_QPKK01000395.1 GCF_003344635.1 Desertihabitans aurantiacus | reverse complement strand
CCCCGCTCGCGCAGCGCGGCGACGGCCCGGGTGAGCCGCTGCGCCGGGTCGGGGGTGCCGACCTCGGCGGCGAGGGCCCGCCACAGCCGCGGCTGCCAGGCCAGGTCGTCCGGCACCGGCCCGAGGTCGGAGCCGACGTCGTGCCCGGCCCGCCAGGCGTCCACCATGGCGGGGCGCTCGGAGGCGTAGGAGGCGAAGAGCCGGGCCAGCCGGCGGGCGGTGCTCCACCGCCGCCCGCTGCCGACCAGCTCGTCGGTGTCGGCCGCCCCACGCAGGTGGGTCGCCACCGGGGCGAACCAGGGCTCGGCGGCGACGGTCTCGAAGGTGCGCAGGCAGGACCAGACCAGCCGGCGGGGGTGCCAGGGGTCGCCGGTCCGCTCCTCGGCACCGGTGGCCTCGCGGACCACCTCCTCCAGCAGCGCGTCCAGACCCGGGAAGGCGACCCCGGCGCAGACGCCGTCCCCGGACGGGCCCAGCCTCTCGGCCAGGGTCTGGGCCAGCCAGCGCTCCACCCCGGGTGTGGGCACCGAGACCACCTCGGTGGCGAAGGGGTCGTCCAGCGGCTCGGCCAGCAGCTCGGCCAGCGCCCCGGCGAGCACGTCGGCGCGGGGCCCGGAGTGCACCCGCAGACCGGCGGGCACGTCGCTGCCGACGCCGGGCGACGGGGCGTCGGCGTCGGTCTCGAGGAGGAGGTCGAGGGCGGGCTGGCTCATGGTCGGACCCACCCTAGGGAAGCCGGCCGACAGTTTCCGCTCGAGCGGCCGGTGCGGGCGTCCGGCACGGAATCCTCCGCGGTCCGGACGGGTTGTCCCCCGTAGCAGGGACGGATCCGCAGCCGTCCCTCGAGCCGAGGAGGACGAGGCAGGCATGAGCCAGATCACGATGTACACGACCAGCTGGTGCGGGTTCTGCGCCCGGCTGAAGACGCAGCTGGACCGGCAGGGGATCGGCTACGACGAGGTGGACATCGAGCGCACGCCGGCCGCCGCCGACACCGTCACCGAGATCAACGGGGGCAACCGCACGGTGCCCACCCTGGTCTACGCCGACGGCACAGCCATGACCAACCCGAGCGCGGCCCAGGTGGCGGCGAAGCTCGCCTCGCTGTAACCCCGCGGCGGCGACGACCGCGGGTTGTCGGTACCGCTCCGTAGGGTGGTCGCCGTGGTGGATCTCGAGCCCGGACGCGCCCCGGACGGCGCCGGAGCGGAGCGGCTGCTGGCCGCCCTCGACCCCGAGCAGCGGACGGTCGCGACCAGCCTGACCGGGCCGGTCGTGGTCCTCGCCGGGGCCGGCACCGGCAAGACCCGGGCCATCACGCACCGCATCGCCTACGGCACCGCGGTCGGGGCCTACCCGCCCAACAGCGTGCTCGCGGTCACCTTCACCACCCGCGCCGCGGGGGAGATGCGCGGCCGGCTCCGCGCGCTCGGGGCCACCGCCGTCCAGGCCCGCACCTTCCACTCCGCCGCCCTGCGGCAGGCGCAGTACTTCTGGCCCAAGGTCACCGGCACCGCGCTGCCGCCGATCGCGGAGAACCGGATGGGGCTGGTCGCCGAGGCGGCCGGCCGGCTGCAGCTGGGCGGCGACACCGCCCGGCTGCGCGACCTGCTCGGCGAGCTCTCGTGGGCCAAGGTGTCCAACGTCTCGCCCGAGGAGTACCCGACGGTCGCGGCGGCGCGGGGCCGGGAGGTGGCCGGGCTCGAGCCGGCGGCGGTGGCGCGGGTGCTCACCGGCTACGAGGAGGTCAAGCGGGAGCGGGAGCGGATCGACTTCGACGACATCCTGCTCTGCACGGTCTCGCTGCTGGCCGACCACCCCGAGGTGGCCGACGAGGTGCGCCGCACCTACCGGCACGTGGTGGTCGACGAGTACCAGGACGTCAGCCCGCTGCAGGAGAGCCTGCTGCGGCTGTGGGTGGGCGAGCGCGGCGACCTCTGCGTGGTGGGCGACCCGGCCCAGACCATCCACTCCTTCGCCGGCGCGCGCGCCGACTACCTCACCGGCTTCGCCCGCCGCCATCCCGGCGCCACCGTGGTCCGGCTGGTCCGCGACTACCGCTCCACCCCGCAGGTCGTCGAGATCGCCAACAAGGTGATGGCGGCCCGCCCGGCCGGCGACGCGTCCGGGCGGCTGGAGGCGGTCACCCTGCAGGCCCAGCGCCCGCCCGGGCCCGCACCCGAGCTCGCGGTCGCCGACGACGAGGCCGCCGAGGCCGAGCAGGTCGCGGAGTGGCTGCGGGCCCAGCACGAGGCGGGGGTGGACTGGCGCGAGATGGCGGTGCTGTTCCGGATCAACGCGCAGTCCCCGGCCTACGAGGCCGCCCTGGCCGACCGCGACGTGCCCTACCTGGTGCGCGGGGCCGAGCGGTTCTACGAGCGGGCCGAGGTGCGCCAGGCGCTCGGGGCG
>NZ_QPKK01000394.1 GCF_003344635.1 Desertihabitans aurantiacus | reverse complement strand
CGGCCGCGCTCGGTCTGGCCGGCTGCGGCGCGGGCTCGAGCGGTGTGCCGGGCGGCAACCAGGCGCCGGCACCCTCGGGCGATGGCGGCGCCGGCGGCTACGACGGCCCGCCGGTCACCCTGCAGTTCTGGAACGGCTTCACCGGTGGTGACGGGCCGATCATGAAGAAGCTCGTCGAGCAGTTCCAGACCGAGCACGAGAACATCTCGGTCACCATGAACACGATGCAGTGGGCCGACTACTACGCCAAGCTGCCCAGCGCGGTGACGGCGGGCAAGGGCCCTGAGATCGCCATCATGCACGTGGACTCGGTGGCCACCAACGCCGCCCGCCGGGTGATCCAGCCGCTGGACGACGTGGCCACCGCGCTCGGGCTGTCGGAGAGCGACTTCGCCCCGGTGCCGTGGCAGGCCGGGCTCTTCCGCGAGCAGCGCTACGCCATCCCGCTGGACGTCCACCCGCTCGGCTTCTTCTACAACAAGACGGTGATGGAGCAGGCCGGGCTCGACCCCGAGGCGCCGCCCACCGACGCCGAGTCCTACGGCACCGCGCTGGAGGCCCTGAAGAGCGCCGGCGTGCAGGGCCACTGGGCCACGCCGTTCCCCTTCACCGGCTCCCAGACCGTGCAGGCGCTGCTGTGGCAGCACGGCGGTGAGCTGTTCAGCCCCGACGCCACCGCCGTCACCTGGGCCGACCAGCCCGGCGTGGACGCCCTCACCTGGTACGTCGACCTCATCGCCGACGGCCACTCCCCGGCCAAGATCGCCCAGGACGCCGACGCGATCGCGCTGCAGAACGGCAAGACCGCCTTCAACTGGAACGGCATCTGGAACGTCAACACGCTCAAGGAGGTGGAGTCGCTGGAGTGGGGCGTCGCGCCGCTGCCCAACATCGGCGGCACCCCGGCGGCGTGGGCCGGCTCGCACCAGTTCGTGCTGCCGACGATGAAGACCCCCGACGAGAACAAGAGCCGGGCCGCGCGGGTGTTCCTCAACTGGATCAGCCAGCAGTCCCTGGAATGGGCCAAGGGCGGTCAGGTCCCGGCCCGCACCTCGGTGCGCGAGTCGGCGGAGTTCCAGGCCCTGCCCGAGCAGGCCGCGCTGGCCCAGCAGATCGACATCCTGCACTTCCTGCCCCCGGTGGCCGGGATCGGCGACGCGATGACCGAGTGGGACAAGGCCATCAACGAGGCCGTGCTCGGCACCAAGAGCCCGCAGGCGGCGCTGTCCGACGCCGCCGGGCGCGCCACCCAGGTGCTCGAGGCCAACGCGAAGAAGTACGGCTGAGCGTGAGCGCGACGACCGACGGGGCGCTGCGCCCGGTCCCCGGACGGGTGACCGGGCGCGGCGGCCCCCGCCGCGGCGGTGACGCGCTGCGCTTCGGCGGGGTGCACGGGTCGCGGGCGACCCCGTACGCCTTCCTGCTGCCCTACCTGGTGCTGTTCGTCACCTTCGTGGCGGTGCCGGCGGTGTACGGGCTGTGGATCAGCCTGCACGACTGGGACTTCCTGCTCGAGGGCAAGCCGTTCGTCGGGCTGGACAACTACACGGCCCTGTTCGACCCGGGCTCGGTGCAGTTCCAGCCGTTCTGGAACGGGATGCGCGCCACCGCCATCTTCACCGTGGCCAGCGTGCCGTTCCTCGTCGTCATCCCGCTGGGGCTGGCGGTGCTGCTGCACCGGCACTTCCCGGGCCGCACCTTCTTCCGGGCGGTGTTCTTCGCCCCGTACGTGCTCGGGGTGGCGGTCATCGGTCTGATGTGGCGCTACCTGCTCGACCCGTCCTTCGGCGCGGTCAACGGCCTGCTCGGCCTCCTCGGGCTGCCGTCGGACATCCCCTGGACGACGGGTCAGCCGTGGGCCTGGATCTCGCTGGTCGCGGTGACGGTGTGGTGGACGATCGGCTTCAACGCCGTCATCTACCTGGCCGGGCTCGGCGACATCGGAACGGAGCAGTACGAGGCGGCCTCCCTGGACGGGGCCTCGGCCTGGCAGCAGTTCCGCTACATCACGGTGCCGGGGCTGCGACCGGTGCTGCTCTTCGTCGTCACCATGACGGTGCTCGCCAGCGCGAACATGTTCGGCCAGAGCTACCTCATCACCCAGGGCGGGCCGGGTGACTCCACCCGCACCGCGATCATCGCCATCACCGAGCTGGGGCTCAGCCAGTACCGGATGGGCCAGGCCGCGGCGATGAGCTACCTGCTCGCGGTCTTCCTGGCCATCGTCTCGCTCATCAACTTCCGTCTGCTCAAGGAGCGGTCATGACGACGACCTCCCAGACCCGGGAGCAGGTGGCCGGCGCGCCCGGGACGCCCACCGCGACGCCGCCGCCCGCGGCCCGGCGCCGCAGCCGTCGCCCGCTGGCGGGCCAGGTGCTCTTCTGGGTGGTGATGGGGCTGCTCACGGTGGTCTTC
>NZ_QPKK01000393.1 GCF_003344635.1 Desertihabitans aurantiacus | reverse complement strand
GTTATACCTTTTTAAAGGTTGTTGCGTTTTATAGTTCGTTTTAGCGAACTGTTATTTTTATTACTTGATTATGGTTATAAATGTCTTTAAAACGTTGATATGACGGCATTATAAAAAGCACCATAATTAATATGGTGCTTGGTTGCTGCTTTTATTTTTTATCTAACTCTATCATCATGTCCGTGATAATTTACTGGTGTGCCTCCTAGTTGATAAAAACGGTCGTACATATAGCCTGAAAGCTCCTCAAATGCCGTATTTAAACGGTTAAATGCGTTTCTAGTACCGATATATTCACGGTCTTCTAATAGCGCTCTTCTTGTATAAGCAACTTCTTTCGCAAACGCCACGTTTAAATCATATGATGCCGAGTTCCTATTTCTACTTTGAAAATACTCTAAACCTGCACTCTTAATAGGGTTTAAAAGGTCTAGAAGCGGTTGTGCGTCAGGTCTTAATCCTCTTTCTTCTGCAATACTAGGTCTTGCGTCTGTAAGGCTCTCAGCCTCTTGTATATAGCCACTATCTTCTAAATCGCCGATAACATCATCAACTTCTTTTTGTACGTCTTCTCCTTGCTCTAATGCCTCTCTATAGCGTACAAAGCCACTTGTATAATCACTTCTTAGCTTTTCAATCTTTTTAACAATACTCTCTGCTTTATCTTGTTTACCGTCTTCCATAGCGTCGATTAAGTCCATAAGCACATTTAACTCTTCGATTTCGATTTTTCGAACTTTCAACAATCGCCATGCTTCTCCTATGCTATCTTCATCTAATTCGCCGTCTAACTTCTCTCTAGCACGTTTTAATTGCTTAACCGATGGTTGATTATCTCCATCTGCTTTATCTTCTTCTATCGCCTCTATATGCTCGTCTATTCGGTCTCTTGCACTTTGTGCTACATTCTTTACGTCTGCGTCTACTTCGAGCTTATCACCTTGCTTGATTACACGTTGCTGTATCTTGCCTAGTGTATGCGATAGATTACTATATTCTTTTCTCAACACATTCATATACTCATAACGTTGCTCTAAACTGCTTAAATACGGCTCCATTAAGCCCTGTGCCTCGTCCATCATTTGTTCTATCACTAGAAACTTATCTAAATTTGTGTTCGCCATTACTCAATCCCCCTTAAAACTATCTCAGTTCTTGGATTTTCCATTTCTTGAAACTTGCCCATTGATACCAATGCTACTCGGCTGTCTTTGACTTCTAATCCTCTGAAGATGCCGTCTAATGCTGCTTTGAGCAAGTTATCTATATCAGGTGCTGTCGTCCTTGTTAGCTTTTTTATTCGCTTTTGACTTCTTGGCGCTTGTACGTAAAACATGATTTCAGCTTTCACGCCTAACTCGGTATTTATCACATCATAAAAATCATCATTAATCGCATTATCTTTCGCTAGTTCGGCTTGTATTGCGTCTAAATAATCACTATAAGACTGGTCATAATACGTGATAGTACGTCCATCATCTAAACGTCTTGTACGAGGTCTCGGTGTCCCCATAGGTGGTAACTTGATTGTGTATCTCCATACCTTAGCCATCGCTATTCACTCCTACTTATCTTCCTGTTCTCGCTTTTGTGCATCCCAAAATTCAGCGATTCTATCGCCTTCTGATTGCTTATACGCTCGTTCTTTTTCTATTCGTTCTTGGCTATCTTTAGGCAAAGCTTCTATTTCTTCTTTCATCGCTTTACGCTCAGCATTATGTTTAGCGATAACTTCTGATTTGGCAGGGGTTTGAGCCCGTTTATCTGTTTTGTTTTCAGTTTCTATTTCGGCTTTCTCTTTCCTTGCCGTCGGCTTACCTTGATAACCTAAATAATCCATATTCATATCTTTCGTATGTTTTTGAATGACATCAGCCTGTGCTTTTAAATCGACGTCAGATTTTTTCTTCGGTTTTTTATACTTTTCAGGGTGCTCTATAGCGTCGTTAAATAGCTCAATGACAGTGTTTAGTTGATTCAACGTGAAGATATCTCCTAACGCATAAAGTGCGTCCTTTTCTTCAGTTTTGGTCTTGATTAGTTTCTTATATTTGAAGATAGCTGTTTTACCTAACTCTAAATGTTCAGCTAATAATTTCCACTGTGCGTCACTGACAAACCATTCTGCGATATTCTCACTTTTTGTTTTTGAGATACTTAATATCTTTTGTGTTTTAGTGTTAGCCATATTAAAACACTCCTTTAATCATTAATTTTAATTATTTCATTTAATACTTATATCTTTACTTACGTCTTTATTTGCGTTCTTATTTACGTTTATAAGTAAACAACCAACTTTGCTCTATAGTTATGATTAGGGACATATATTGCTTATTTATTATCCTATTTACTATTTTACTTATTGTCATATTAATATCTCTATTTACATAATTATTTATACTTATACTTACAGTTATGAATACTTCTTTACTTACATTTATATT
>NZ_QPKK01000392.1 GCF_003344635.1 Desertihabitans aurantiacus | reverse complement strand
CGCGGACGCGGCGGTACCGTTCCCGGTGACCACCGCGGAGGGCGACTACCACCTCACCGCGGAGCAGCCGGGCCGGGTGACCTGGTCCGAGCCGGCGTTCGGGTCGGCTCCCGCCGCGGACGCGGGTGCCGACGGTCGGGAGACGTCCGGCGGCGCCGGGGCCGGCAGGGACGACCTGGAGTGGCTCTACGAGGAGCGCGGGCGCTGAGCGGAGGCTGGCTCAGGCCAGCCGCTCCAGCACCCAGTCCAGGCAGCCGGTGAGGGCGCGGACGTCGTCGGGGTCGATGGTGGGGAAGGTCGCGACCCGCAGCTGGTTGCGTCCGAGCTTGCGGTAGGGCTCGGTGTCGACGATCCCGTTGGCCCGCAGCACCGCCGCGACCTGCTTGGCGTCCACCTGCTCGGCCAGGTCGACGGTGACGACCACCGGGGAGCGGAACTCCGGGTCGACCATCGGGCTCGCCAACGGGTGGGCGTCGGCCCAGGCGTAGAGGTGGTCGGAGGACTCCCGGCTGCGCGCCACCGCGAACTCCAGCCCGCCGGAGGCGGCCAGCCAGTCCAGCTGGGCGGCCAGCAGCCACAGCGTGGCGACCGCCGGGGTGTTGAGCGTCTGGTCGGCGCGGGCGTTGCTGATCGCGACCGAGAGGTCGAGGCTCTCCGGCACCCAGCGCTCGGCGGCCAGCTGCTCGGCCCGCGCCACCGCGGCGGGGGAGAGGAAGGCGAACCACAGCCCGCCGTCGGAGCCGAGGCTCTTCTGCGGGGCGAAGTAGTAGGCGTCGGTGCTCGCCACGTCGAGGGCGATCCCGGCCACCGCGGAGGTGCCGTCCACCACCACCAGGGCGTCGGGGTCGGCGCCCTCGACCCGCCGCACCGGCGCGCAGGCCCCGGTCGAGGTCTCGTTGTGGGCCCAGGCGTAGACGTCGGCGCCGTCGGCGGCCGCGGGCAGCCCGGCCCGGCCGGTGCCGTGGTCGGTGACCGCCGGCGCCTCCAGGAACGGGGCCCGCTCGGCGGCCCGGGCGAACTTGGCCGAGAACTCCCCGAAGGTGGCGTGGGCGCTGCGCCGCCGGATCAGGGAGAAGGTGGCGACGTCCCAGAACTGCGTCGAGCCGCCGTTGGCCAGCACCACCTCGTAGCCCTCGGGCAGGTCGTACAGCTCGGCCAGCCCGCGCCGGACCCGTCCGACCAGCTGCTTGACCGGCGCCTGCCGGTGGGAGGTGCCCAGCACGGTCGCCCCCTCGGTGGCCAGCGAGGCCAGCGACTCCGGACGGACCTTGGCCGGTCCGCTGCCGAAGCGGCCGTCGGCGGGACGCAGGTGCTCGGGGATGGTCAGCTCGATCACCCGGCCCATTCTGGTGGACCCGGCCCCCTGCGGCATGCTGTGCCCATGCCCGAGGCCGACACCCACCGCGCCGCCGACCTGAGCCGCGAGCGCCTCGACTACACCGCGGGGCACCTGAGCGAGGAGGACGCTCCGGCCGACCCGCTCACCCTCTTCGGCTCCTGGCTCGAGGCCGCCCTGGCCGCCAAGGAGACCGGGACGCTGCCCGAGCCGACCGCGATGCAGGTCGGCACCATCACCGAGCGCGACGGCGTCTGGCGCCCGTCGGTGCGCACCGTGCTGCTCAAGGGCTTCGACCCGTCCGGGTTCACCTTCTTCACCAACCGCACCTCGGCCAAGGGGACGGCGCTGGCCGCGCACCCGGAGGTGGCCCTGCACCTGCACTGGGCCCCGCTGCAGCGGGCGGTCCGGGTGGAGGGCACCGCCACCCCGACCACGCGCGCGGAGGACGAGGAGTACTTCGCCACCCGTCCCCGCGGCTCGCAGCTGGCCGCCTGGGCCTCGGCGCAGTCCACCCAGCTGCCCGACGAGACGGCGCTGCAGACGTCGTACGAGGAGGCCGAGCGCCGCTTCGCCGGCACCGACGTCGCCTGCCCGCCGTTCTGGGGCGGCTACCGGGTGGCGCCGGAGCGGGTCGAGTTCTGGCAGGGCCGTCCCAGCCGGCTGCACGACCGGCTGCTCTACACCCGCACCGCCGACGGCTGGCGGCTCGGCCGGCTGGCCCCCTGAGGCCACCTGCGCGCAGGCGTGCCGCTCAGGCGAGGTCGTTGAGCCCGATCCGGACCGAGGTGGGGTCGAGCTCGGCCAGGACCGCCAGCCGCGGGTCGGGGGTGGGGCGGACGTCCGGCTCGACCGGGACGCCGGAGAGCGCGGCCAGCCGGGGGTCGGCCAGGACGTCCTCGGCCACCCGCCGGTCGCCGCCGAGCACCAGGGCGTCCAGGGACCGGCCCAGCAGCACCCCGGCCGCGTCGCCGGCGGCGTCCTCGACGGCCTTGGCGGCCTGGTTGGCCCGCCGCCGCGCGTAGCGCTGCTGGGACCAGCCGCCGGCCTTGGTGCGTCCCTGCACGTAACCCGAGCCGACCTTGCTGGCCACCAGCTCCTCGCCGACGAAGACCCCGG
>NZ_QPKK01000391.1 GCF_003344635.1 Desertihabitans aurantiacus | reverse complement strand
CGCGCCACCCGCTTCCTCGGCACCGAGCTCGGCTGGAGCTGGACCGACGCGGGCGGGTTCACCGCCGCGGTGCAGACGGCCGGCCCCGCGGTCAACGTCGTCACCCAGCTCGGGCTGGGCTCGCTGCGCGCCGCCGTGGTCGGCGCCGACCAGCGGGCGGCCACCACCGAGGAGCTGGACCGGATGCGGGCCCTGGTGGACGCCGCCGCCACCGCCGGGGTGGCCGGGGTCAGCACCGGCCTGGTCTACGCCCCGGGCAGCTACGCCGACGAGGCCGAGCTGCGCGCGCTGCTGGCGGTGGCGGCCGACCGCGGGCTGCTGCACAGCACCCACATCCGCGGCGAGTCGGCCGACCTGCTGGCAGCGGTCACCGAGGCCCTCGACCTCTCCCGCGCCACCGGGGTGCGGCTGGAGCTGTCCCACCTCAAGTCGGTCGGCCCGGCCCACCACGGACGGGTCGGCGCCGCGCTCGACCTGCTCGACGAGGCGGTCGCCGACGGTCTGGACGTGCAGGCCGACGTCTACCCCTACACCGCGACGTCGACCACGCTGATGTCGCGGCTGCCCGACTGGGCGCTGGACGGCGGGCCGGAGGCGATGCAGCAGCGCCTGCGCGACCCCGCCACCCGTCGCCGGGTGGCCGCCGAGGTCGAGGAGGCGAGCGGACGCGCCTTCGACCCGGCCGGGGTGGTGCTCGCCGCCGTCAGCGAGGGTCCGTGGGCCGGTGCGGTGGGCCGCAGCCTGACCGAGCTGGCCGCCGAGCACGGCAGCACCAGCACCGAGGTGCTGCTCGACGTGCTGGCCGCGCACGGCGCCGGGGTCGGCATCGTCAACCACGCACTGGCTGAGGACGACGTGGTGCAGGTGCTGCGCCATCCGCGGGTGGCGGTGGCCAGCGACGGCTGGGTGCTGCGTCCCGCGGGCACCGACCAGCCGCACCCCCGCAGCTTCGGCACCTTCGCCCGGGTGCTCGGGCGCTACGTCCGCGAGCTCGGCGTGCTCGAGCTCGCCGAGGCGGTGCACAAGATGAGCGGCCTGCCGGCCCGCCGGCTGGGGCTGGAGGACCGCGGCGTGCTGCGTCCCGGGGCGGTGGCCGACCTGGTGCTGCTCGACCCGGCCACCGTCACCGACCGGTCCACCTACGCCGAGCCGTACCGGCTGGCCGAGGGCGTCTCCCGGGTCTGGGTGGCCGGGCGTCCCGCCTGGGTCGACGGCGCCGTCACCGCCGAGCGGGCCGGACGCTGGCTGCCCGGCCCGGGCCACCGTCCCGCCGCCTGAGCCCCGCCCAGCCCCCGGCACACACCTTCGCGCACCGGCACCCCTGCTGCAGCGTGTGTGCCGTCCGACGACGGTGTGTGAAGGGGGCCGTGACCGTCTCCATCCTTCGATGGAGGCCGGGAGAACCCGTCGCCCGGCTCTCGTGGCACCCCCGCCCCGGTTCCTAGCGTCGGGACCATGATCACCACCGACCCCAACCCCCCGACCACCCGCTCCGGCGGGCTCGCCGGCGTCGTCCGGCGGCACCCGCTGCTGACCTTCTTCCTGCTGGCCAACCTGCTGAGCTGGGCGGCCTGGACGCCCTACGTGCTCTCGCAGAACGGCCTCGGCCTGTGGGCGTTCCGCTTCCCCGAGGTGCTCGGCACCAGCCAGCTCCTCGGCATGCTGCCCGGGGCCTACCTCGGGCCGATCTTCTCTGCCTTCCTCGTCACCGCGGTGGCCGACGGCCGCGCCGGGCTGCGCCGCTGGGTCGGACGGCTGTGGCGCTGGCGGGTCCGCTGGACCTGGTACGCCGTCGCCCTGCTCGGCGTCCCGGCGGTGCTCACCCTGGCAGGGCTGGTCTTCTCCGGCGGCGACGTCCGCGCGCCGTCGGTGCTGGTGCTGGTGGCCTACCTGCCCGGTCTGGTGCTGCAGCTGCTGACCACCGGTCTGGCCGAGGAGCCGGGCTGGCGCGACTTCGCCCTGCCGCGGCTGCAGGACCGGTTCGGGCCGCTGGGCGCCTCGCTGCTGCTGGGTCCGCTGTGGGCGGTCTGGCACCTGCCGCTGTTCCTCACCGAGTGGGGCGGCTGGCCCGACCTGCACTGGAGCCGTCCGCTGGTGTTCGTGCTCTTCTGCGTCTCGTTCAACTTCGTGATGTCGTGGGTGTTCAACCGCACCGGTCAGAGCCTGCCGCTGGCGATGCTCACCCACGTCAGCGTCAACAACTTCTCCTCGATCGTGTGGAGCGAGGTGTTCCCCGGCCTGGACGCCGACACCACCCTGCTGGCGCAGGCCGTGGCCGCGCTCGCGGCCGCCGTGGTGGTGCTCGTCGCCACCCGCGGCCGGCTCGGCTACCGGCCCGACCCCCAGCACTAGGGTGCGTGCCGTGAGCGTCGTGCGCGCCGACCGGCCGGGCCCCCGGTCCACCGACCTGCTGGTGGCCGCCGGGTGCTGGCTGGTGGTGGTGGCGGTGCTGGTCGCGCTGCCGCTGCTGGCCGCGGCCGAGCCGGGCACCCCGCCGCTGCCCG
>NZ_QPKK01000390.1 GCF_003344635.1 Desertihabitans aurantiacus | reverse complement strand
CGGCGGCGTCCTCGACCGCCTGCCGGGCGAGCCACAGCCGTCCTCCGGCGACCACCAGGCCGATGATCATCACGAGCACGGGGACGACGAGGGCGAGCTCGGCGGCGGCGGCGCCCCGATCACCGCGGATCGGTCGGCTGCTCCGCTCCGGCGTCATGTCAGCTGCTCCCTCGGCACGCTCGCCGTGCCACTGACCCTGCCGAGCCCGAGGTCGACCACCAGGTCGACCTGCGCGGTGGTGGTCACCTCGACCCGCCCGTCGGTGCTGCGGACCCGGACCTGCACCGAGTGCAGCCCGCCCGCTCGGGCCACCTCGCCGGCGGTCTGCTCCGCGCGGCTCCGCGAGGCGCTGTCGTCGGCGACCGCCGCGGCCTCGGCACCGGCCACCGCCGCGTGGCGCACGGTGTTCCGGCCGTGCACCCACACGCCGAGCTGGATCACGGCGAGCAGCGTGGTGAGCAGCACCGGGACGACGAGGGCCCACTGCACCGACTCGCTGACGCCGCGCTCGCCGCGGGACGGTCCGGTCACGCCTCAGGCATCCTGGCCCGGACGTAGAGGGTCACCGCCGTCACGACGATGGTGGCGATGGCGATGGCGCCGGCCAGCAGGATGGCGTTCTCGGTGGACTGGGACAGCCCGCGTTCGTCCTTGGTCGGGGTGGGCTGCAGCCAGAAGCCGACGAGGGCGTTCAAGATGGTGGTCATGGTCTCCTCCTCGTGGTGAGTCTGTCGGGATCTCCGACCGACGGGGGTGGTTCTGCCGGGTTGTGCACAGGCTCTCTACGGACCGATGAGCCGCAGCAGCGGCGGGACCAGGAAGATCAGGCCGAACACCAGAGCCGGGATGACCATCACCACCGACATCCGCTCCGAGACCTGCTGCGCGGCGATCGTCAGCTCGCTCCGGTGGGCGTCGCGCAGCTCCCGGACGCGGGCCCGCAGGGTGTCGGAGAGCGCCGCCCCGGACTCCTCCAGGCTGGTGACGTCGGCCAGGTCGGCCAGCTGTGGCATGTCGAGCTGCTCGGCCAGCCGCTTGAGCTCGGGCCAGGGCGGTCGCTGCTCCAGCCGGGCCCGCTCGAGCGCGGCCTGGATGCGCAGGAAGAGCGGGCTGCTCGACATCGACGCCGCCGCCTGCAGCGCCTGGGTGCCGGACCGGTTGGCCAACCGCTCCAGCACCACCAGGTCGAAGTAGGTGAAGAGGGCCTCGCTGGCCGCGCCCCGGCTCGCCCGCTCGCCCCGCCGCAGCGCGATGTCGGGGACGAACCAGCCGACCACCAGCCCCAGCACCGTCCCGATCACGGGCACGCTGAGCGACAGCTCGAACACCAGCAGTGCGCAGCTGCCCACCAGCAGCGGCAGCGCCGCCCCGACCAGGGCCATCACCAGCTTCTCGGAGTAGAAGGCCGCGATCGACTGGCCGCGGAGCTCGAGCAGCTGCAGCTGGTGCTCGGTGACCGGTTGGGGCGAGCGTCGGTGCAGCCAGGCGCCGACACGGTCCAGCCGGGAGCGCTCGCCGCCCCCGCTGTCGCCCGGGCCTCCGGCCGGCACCGGGCTGTCCAGGGCCAGCAGGTCGAGCGCGTCCGACAGCCGCGGGGTGGCCGGGACGAGGGCGCGGACGAGCACGACCAGCCCACCGACGACCAGGACGCCGCTGAGCACGACCAGCGCGGTCTGCAGGTGCAGGGTCACCGGGGCACCTCCGGGGTGAGGATGCGCTCCCGCCGTGCCGGCGCGGTGAGCCGGCGCAGCCACACCAGGGCGCCGGCGTAGGCCCCGAGCAGCGCGGCGAGCAGCGCCTGCCCGAGCGGGGTGGTGTAGGGCTGGAAGAAGTCGGGCACCAGGAACAGGGCCGCCACCAGCGCGACCACGGTGATGACGGTGACCTGGCGCACCACGATCCGCGGCTTGGCGCGCTCCACCTCCACCTCACGCATCGACTTCAGCCGGTCCTGGGTGGACTCCGACAGCTCGCGCAGCGTGGTGGAGACGCCGGTGCCGCCGCGTTCGGAGGCCAGCACCATCGCGGCCAGCACGGCGTCGGCGTCCGGGCTGTCGAGCGAGTCCGCCATCGCCAGCAGCGCCTCGCGCACCGTCCAGCGGTCGTTGAGCCGGGCGGCGACCAGCCGGAGGTCGTCGACCAGCAGGTCGGGCGCCTGGCGGACGGAGCCGCGCAGGGCGTCCGGGATCGACTGACCGGTCTGCAGCGTGGCGGTCATGGTGCGGACCCAGCGGTCCAGCGCGCGCAGCAGCTCCAGCTCGCGGTTGCTGGGGTCGGCCAGCAGCCACGGCAGCCCGATCACGCCCACCGGCACCAGCACCAGGGTGAGCGCGATCCCGGTGACCAGGTAGGTGGCGACCCCGGCCAGGACGCCGAGCAGGAGCAGCAGGTCGCGGCGACGGCCGGCCCGTCCGGGCGGACGGCGGGTGAGCCGGCTCCAGGTGGCCGCCCCACCGGCGCGGACGCGGACCCGGCGCGGCGGTCGCGGCCGGCGACGCGCGCCCA
>NZ_QPKK01000039.1 GCF_003344635.1 Desertihabitans aurantiacus | reverse complement strand
CGGAGGTGCAGGCCGCGCTGGCCGAGGCGAGCGAGGCGACGGCGCTGCTGTCGGCGGCCCGGGCCGAGCGGGACGCCGCCCTGCAGCGCGCCCGCGAGCTCGCCGCCGACCGGGAGGCGCTGGCCAACCAGTTCAAGGTGCTCTCGGCCGAGACGCTGGAGAAGCAGGGTCAGCAGGCCGACGCCCAGGCCGAGCAGCGGCTGCGGGCCACCGAGGCGCTGCTGGCGCCGGTGCGCGAGAGCCTGAAGGCGGTCAACGAGCGGCTGTCGGAGGTGGAGAAGGAGCGGGTGCGGCTGGCCACCGACCTGCGCAACCAGGTGCAGGCGGTACAGCTCACCGGGGAGAGCCTGCGGCGCGAGACGTCCGCGCTGGCCACCGCGCTGCGCAAGCCGCAGGTGCGGGGCGCGTGGGGTGAGATGCAGCTCAAGCGGGTGGCCGAGGTGGCGGGCATGGTCGAGCACTGCGACTTCACCGCCCAGCACACCACCACCAGCGACGACAAGACGGTCCGCCCGGACATGCGGGTCGACCTGTCCGACGGCAAGTGCGTCTTCGTCGACTCCAAGGTGCCGCTGACCGCCTTCCTCGACGCGCACGAGACCGACGACGCCCGCGAGCGAGAGGCCGCGATGGCCCGGTTCGCCCAGAACGTGCGCACCCACGTCGACCAGCTGGCGCAGAAGCGCTACTGGGCCGCCGAGGAGGGGACGCCGGAGTTCGTGGTGCTGTTCATGCCGAGCGAGGCGCTCGCGGCCGAGGCGTTCCAGGTGCTGCCCGACCTGCACGACTACGCCGCCGCCAGGGACGTGGTGCTGGCCACCCCGACCACGCTGATCGCGATGCTGCGGGCGGTGGCCTACGGCTGGAAGCAGGCGAAGCTGGCCGAGAGCGCGGCCGACGTGCTGCGGCTGGGCCGCGAGCTGCACAACCGCCTCGGGACGCTGGGCAGCCACTTCGACCGGGTGGGGCGCGCGCTGCGCACGGCTGTCAACGCCTACAACCAGAGCGTCGGCACACTGGAGACCCGAGTGATGGTGAGCGCCCGGCGGTTCCGCGACCTCAACGTCACCGACGCCGACCTGGACGCGGTCACGCCGGTCGAGGAGCCGGTGCGCTCGATCGTCGACGCCGAGCTCGTCGAGGACGCCGCCCGGGTCGAGCCGCTGATCGGACGCACCCGCCGGCGCAGCCTGCCGCCGGCGCAGGAGGAGGCGCTGTTCGACCGCGAGCCGACGCTGGACGAGCTGGTGGCGCCCGACGACTCGACACGAGCCGACGAGCAGCAGCGCTACTCAGGCTGACCGGAGGGACGACCTCCCGCCCGGTCCTCCCGCGCGAGGAGCCCGTCGACGATCAGGTCGAGGGTGCGTTCGACCCGGTCGCCGACCCCCGCCTCCTCCACCCGGGACAGGAAGCCCAGCAGGAGCAGCACCTCCGGGGAGCCCACGTCCCCGCGGAAGACCCCCTGCTGCCGGCCCGCCTCGAGCAGCAGGTCGACCGCCTCGCTCAGCACCCCGCTGTGCTGACCGGTCAGCTGCTGACCCGTCTCCACGCTGAGCGCGGCGAGCACGCCGTGCTTGACCCGGGCGTAGTCAGCCACCTCGTCGAACCACCGGCGCAGGGCCGACGGCGCGTCGGTGTCGGCAGCTCGCAGCAGCTCGCGGGCGACTGCGCCGAGGTGTTCGACGTCGGCGCGGTAGACCTCCATCACGAGCGCCGTCCGATTCGGGAAGTGGCGGTACAGGGTGCCCTGGCCCACGCCCGCGGTCCTCGCGATGACGTTGAGCCCCACCCCGGCATCCTCCACCAGCAGGCGGCGGGCGCTCTGCAAGATGCGCTCCCGGTTGTCGGCTGCGTCGGCACGCAGTGCGCGGTCAGGCACAGCCCTCCTCGAGGTTGCCGATCGGACACGTGTCCGGTTACGGTTGCTCACAACCGGACACATGTCACCTTAAACCTGGAGCAGCAGATGCCAGACTCGGAGCGGCCGTTGGACGGACGGGTCGTCGTCATCACGGGAGCAAGCAGCGGGATCGGGCGGGCGAGTGCGACCCTGCTCGCTGAGCGGGGGGCCTCGGTGGTCCTCGCCGCCCGTCGGGTCGAGCGGCTGGAGGCCCTGGTCGCCTCCCTCCGCGACCGGGGTCGTCCGGCGATCGCGGTACCCACCGACGTCACCGTGGCCGAGGACCTGCAGCGCCTGGTCCGGACCGCCGTCACCGAGCTGGGTGCGGTGGACGCCCTCGTCAGCAACGCCGGCGTGGCACGGCTGGGCCGGCTCGACGAGCCCGACACCGAGGGCTGGTCGGCCATGATCGACGTCAACCTGCGCGGCCTGCTCAACGCGCTGGCCGCCGTGCTGCCGGTCTTCGGCCGGCAGGGCCACGGACACGTCGTCACCACGGTCTCGACGGCCGGGCTGGCGATCTCGCCGACGATGGGCGTCTACGCCGCCACCAAGAACGCCGCCCGCACCGTCATGGAGGCGCTGCGGGCGGAGTCCACCGATGGCGTCGTCCGCACCACCGAGATCTCACCCGGGTTCGTGCGGACCGAGCTGGCCGACGGGATGGCCACGGGCTTCCGTGAGCAGGTGCGGACCGGGATGGAGGAGTTCGGCCTCGCCCCTGCCGCGGTGGCCCGGGCCGTGGCCTTCGCCCTCGAGCAGCCCCGCGACGTCGAGATCGGTTCCCTCGTCATCCGCCCGACCGTGCAGGGCTGAGGGACCAGACGTCAGGAGCCGGGCTGCAGGTCTCCCACCGCGACGGCCTCCTGGCGGGCGGAGTGCCGCAGCTCCTTGGGCAGGGAGAACACCAGGTTCTCCTCGGTGAGCCGCTCCTCGACCGCCTTGGGGTAGCCGTGCTGCTCCAGGTAGGCCAGCACGCCCTCGACCAGGTCGTCGGGCACCGAGGCACCGCTGGTGACGCCGACCTGCTCGACCCCCTCCAGCCACCGCTCGTCGATCTCACCGGCGTTGTCGACCCGGTAGGCCGTCTTCGCACCGGCCTCCAGCGCCACCTCCACCAGCCGCACGGAGTTGGAGGAGTTCGCCGAGCCGACCACGATCACCAGGTCGGAGCGCGCGGCGATCTGCTTGATCGCGGCCTGCCGGTTGGAGGTGGCGTAGCAGATGTCGTCGCTGGGCGGGTCCATCAGCAGCGGGAACCGCTCGCGCAGCCGGTGCACCGTCTCCATCGTCTCGTCGACGCTGAGCGTGGTCTGGCTCAGCCAGGCCAGCTTCGTCGGGTCCTTGACCTCCAGCGCGTCGACCTCCTCCGGCGACTGCACCAGGGTGATGTGGTCGGGTGCCTCCCCGGAGGTGCCCTCGACCTCCTCGTGGCCGGCGTGGCCGATCAGCAGGATCTCCTTGTCCTGCCGGGCGAAGCGCTTGGCCTCGTTGTGCACCTTCGTCACCAGCGGGCAGGTGGCGTCGATGGTGCGCAGGTTCCGCTCGGCGGCCTCGGCGTGCACGGCCGGGGAGACGCCGTGGGCGGAGAACACCACCATCGCCTGCTCGGGGACGGCGTCCAGCTCGTCGACGAAGACCGCGCCCTTGGCCTCGAGGTTCTCCACCACGTGGCGGTTGTGCACGATCTGCTTGCGGACGTAGACGGGGGCGCCGTACTGCTCCAGGGCCCGCTCGACGGTGACCACCGCGCGGTCGACGCCGGCGCAGTACCCCCGGGGCGCGGCCACCACCACCCGCTTCCCGACGGGCTGTGCCGTCGGCTCGGGGGCGCTCGGGGCTCGGTCCTGCTCGGGGGCGCTCATGGCCGCGAGTCTACGTGTCGCCCCGCGCCGGGCCGGAACCGTCGGCGGCCCCGGTTAGGGTCACCGGCATGGGTCTGGAGTCGTCACCGGAGCAGCCACAACCGCTGCGCGTGGTCACCCAGCAGGTCAAGCAGTGGATCGAGCGGCTCGGCTGGGTCTGGGTCGAGGGCCAGCTGATCGAGATCAACCGGCGCGCACGGTCCGCGACGGTCTTCCTCACCCTGCGCGACAAGCTGGCCGAGGTCTCGGTCAGCGTCACCACCGGCCCGCAGGTGCTCGACGCCGCCGGCCCGCTGACCGAGGGCGCCACGGTGGTCGCCCACCTGCGTCCCAGCTACTACAACCCCGCCGGCCGGCTGTCCTACCACTGCGACGACATCCGCCCGGTCGGCGAGGGCCGGCTGCTGGCCCAGCTCGAGCAGCGCAAGCGGATGCTGCAGGCCGAGGGGCTGTTCGACCCCCGGCGCAAGAAACCGCTGCCGTTCCTGCCGCGGGTGGTGGGGCTGGTCACCGCCGCCCAGAGCGCGGCGGAGCGCGACGTGGTCGAGAACGCCCGGCGCCGCTGGCCGGCGGTGGTGTTCCGCACCTGCCACGCCCAGGTGCAGGGGGTGAACGCGGCCGCGCAGGTGATGGACGCCGTCAGCACGCTGGACCGCGACGAGGAGGTCGACGTCATCGTGGTCGCCCGCGGCGGCGGCTCGATCGAGGACCTGCTGCCCTTCTCCGACGAGGGCGTGCTGCGCACCGTCGCCGCCTGCCGCACCCCGGTGGTCAGCGCGATCGGGCACGAGAGCGACTCACCCATCCTCGACCTGGTGGCCGACCACCGCGCCTCCACCCCGACCGACGCCGCCCGCGCGGTGGTGCCCGATGTCGCCGCCGAGACCGAGCTGGTCGCCTTGGCGCGCAGCCGTCTCGACCGGGCGCTGCTGCACCGCCTCGACGCCGAGCAGCACCGGCTGGCCGAGCTGCGCGGACGCCGGGTGCTCACCGATCCGCTGGCCGCGTTCACGGTGCACTCCGAGCAGCTGGACGGGTGGCGCCACCGGCTCGGCCGGGCCGTCGAGCAGCACCTGCGGCACGAGGCCACCATCGTGCAGCACCTGGTGGCGCGGGCCCGCAGCCTCTCCCCCGTCGCGACGCTGGAACGCGGCTACACCGTGCTGGCCGACGACGACGGCCACACCGTCAGCACCACCTCGCGGCTCAGCGCGCAGCAGCCGGTGACGGCGTGGCTGCGCGACGGCACCGCCGAGCTGGTCGTCCGATCCGTCCACCCCGCGGCGGGCGAGCCCGCCACCCCCACCGACCCCGACCCCGAGGAGCAGCCATGACCGACCCCACCCCGGCCGCACCGGTCGCCCCGCAGCTGGGCGAGGAGGAGCTGGCCCGACTCGACGCGCTCAGCTACGAGGACGCCCGCGAGCAGCTCGGCCAGGTGGTGCGCGAGCTGGAGTCCGGAGGCGCCGGGCTGGCCGAGTCCCTGGTGCTCTGGCAGCGCGGCGAGAAGCTCGCCCAGGTCTGCCAGGCCCGCCTCGACGGTGCCCGCGCGCTGGTCGAGTCGGCCCGGCAGCAGGGCACGGAGAGCGCAGGATGAGGGTGCCCCGATTGCCCGCGCCCGCACGGGGTACGCGATGATCATCAGGCCCGTCGTCGCAGGAGGAACTTCCGTGCCCACGTCGATCTCGCCCGTACCGTCCCGCGCGAGCGGAGGTCAGCGATGCTGATCAACCGGTTCGGTGCCCTGTTCGAGCGGCTCGTGCGACGGATCGAGACCGCCGAGAGCCTGGATGCCACCGCCGACCCGGTCGCCGAGCGCGCCGGCCGTCTCTACGGCGGTCCCCGGGTGCGCAGCCTGCTGGCCGGCACCCCGCTCAGCCACCCGCTGCACCCGCTGCTGGTCACCGTCCCGATCGGCTCCTGGGCCGCGGCCATGGTGCTCGACCTGGTCGGCAACCGGTCCGGGGCGCGGACCGCGATCGGGGTGGGGCTGCTCACCGCACCCCTGGCCGCCGCGACCGGCACCCACGACTGGACGTCCACGGTCGGCGGGCAGCGCCGCGTCGGCTGGGTGCACGCCCTGCTCAACGCGTCCGCGATCGGGCTGTACGCCGCCAGCTGGGTGGCCCGTCGCCGGGGCCACCACCGCACCGGTCAGCTGCTCACCATCCCCGGCTTCGCGCTGCTCGGCGCCTCCGGCTCGCTCGGCGGCCACCTCTCCTACGCCCGCGGGGTCGGCGTCGACGTCACCGCCTTCGACCCCGAGGTGCCCGGCTGGGTCGACGTCGCCGCCTCGACCGAGGTCGAGCACGGCCGGCTGACCGGGGCCAGCGCCGCCGGGGTCGAGCTCGTGCTCACCCGCGACGCCGACGACACGCTGCACGCCCTGGCCGACCGCTGCACCCACCGCGGCGGACCGCTGCACGAGGGCACGCTGGAGGACGGCTGCGTGCGCTGCCCCTGGCACGACAGCCGGTTCTCCCTCGCCGACGGCTCGGTGGTCACCGGTCCCGCCACCCGCCCCCAGCCGGTCTTCGAGACCCGCGAGGAGGACGGCCGGGTGCTCGTGCGCCACCTCGCCACCGGCTAGGCGGCGCGCGGTCTGGCGCGTCGAGCGCGGGCTGGGTTTCACTGGATGTCCCGATGCCCCACCGCCGTGCCGTCCCCAGGAGCAGCCATGCAGCTCGACGACCGCGACCACGAGCAGATCGTGGCCGACCTGGCCACCCGCTACGAGGGCCAGTTCACCCGCGAGGAGGTCGAGGCCGCGGTCCGCCGCAGCCGTGCGCACCTCGAGCCCAACGCCACCATCCCCGACTTCCTGCCGGTCTTCGTCCGCCGCTTCGCCCGCGACGAGCTGGTCCACCTCGCCGAGGAGCGCGGGCTCGACCCGCACGGCCTGCACGACGTCCTGTTCGTCTGCAACGGCAACGCCGGACGCTCCCAGATGGCCGCCGCCTTCGCCAACCAGCTCGGCGCCGGACGGGTCCGCGCCTGGTCGGCCGGCATCAACCCGATGGGCCAGGTGCTGCCCGACGTGGTCGAGGCCATGCGCGAGGTCGGCATCGACCTCGCCGAGTCCTACCCCAAGCCGGTGACCGGGTCGGCCACCCGGGCGGCCGAGACGATCGTCGCCATCGGCGTCCCGCCCGAGCAGCTGCCCGAGCAGGGCGCGCACCTCGTCGAGTGGGACATCGCCCCGGTGATCGGCCAGGGGCCCGAGACCACCCGCGCCACCCGCGACGACATCCGCGCCCGGGTCGAGGAGCTGGTGGAGGCGATCAGCCCGTCGGCACCGTGGACGACGACCCCCTGACCGCGATATCGGGTGGAGGTCCTTGAAAGGCGCGCATAGACTGGTGCGCGTTCCATCCCCTCCCGAGGAGTGCCCCCACCCGTGGACCTGTGAGGCCGAGACGCGCGCGCGACGGATGTCGCGTCCCTCGACCTCACCATGGGCCCCTCGGTCCGCCGGCTCCCGGCGCCACCGTCCCTGCGCAGCGTCTCCAGACGTCCCGACCCGACGAACCCCTGGAGCTCCTGTGCCCGCCGTCACCACCTCCGCCCTGACCTTCTGCTGGCCCGACGGCACCTCCGTCGTCGAGGGACTCGACCTCACCGCCGGACCCGGCCGGCACGGCCTGGTCGGCCGCAACGGCGTCGGCAAGTCGACGCTGCTGCACCTGCTCGCCG
Source organism: Desertihabitans aurantiacus (assembly GCF_003344635.1). Lineage (GTDB taxonomy): Bacteria > Actinomycetota > Actinomycetes > Propionibacteriales > Propionibacteriaceae > Desertihabitans > Desertihabitans aurantiacus. The sequence goes on along the minus strand of NZ_QPKK01000039.1, from coordinate 11,021 downwards.
GCCGGCTGAGACCCACCTCGGGCTCGGTCAGCGCCCCCGGCGCCCGGCTGCTGCCGCAGGACCCGGCCGCCGACCCGTCCGACACCGTCGCCGACGTCCTCGGCATCACCGACGTCCTCGCCGCGCTCGCCCGGATCGAGGCCGGCTCGGTCGCCGTGGCCGACTTCGACACCGTCGGCTCGGACTGGGACGTCGCCGACCGTGCGGCGGCCCAGCTCGGCCGGCTCGGGCTGGACCACCTCGACCTCGACCGCCGGGTCGGCTCGCTCTCCGGCGGTGAGCTGGAGCTGCTCACCCTGGGCGCACTGCTGCTGGACGACCCACCGGTGCTGCTGCTGGACGAGCCGACCAACAACCTGGACCGGACGGCCCGCGCCCGCCTCGGCGCCGCCCTGCAGGGCTACCGGGGCACGCTGCTGGTGGTCAGCCACGACCGCGAGCTGCTGGAGACGGTGGACGACATCGCCGAGCTGCACCGCACCGGCGCCGCCTCCTCCCGCGGCACGGGCAGCTCCACCTTGCGCTGGTACGGCGGCGGGTGGACGGCCTACACCGAGGCCCTGGCCGCCGAGCAGCAGGCGGCCCGCCAGGCCGTGACCGCCGCGGAGTCCCGGCTGCGCGCCGAACGCCGCGACGTCGCCGACAGCCAGCAGGTGCTCGCCACCCGCCGCGCCGTGGGGCGGAAGGCCGAGCGGGAGAAGCGGGTGCCCGGGATCGTCGCCGGTGGCCGCAAGCGCGCGGCGCAGGAGAGCGCGGCCCGCTACACCCGGGTGCACGAGGAGCGGCTGGCCGCCGCCGAGGACGACCTGGCGCAGGCCGAGGAGCGGCTGCGGCTGGAGCAGCGGATCGTCGTCGACCTGCCGGCCACCGTCGTCCCGCCGCGCCGGCGGGTGCTCACCCTCACCGGCGTCCGGCCCGCCCACGGCGACGTCGAGGTCGACCTCGACCTGCGCGGGCCCGAGCGGGTCGGGCTGGTCGGGCGGAACGGGATCGGCAAGACCTCGCTGCTGCGGGCGGTCACCGGTGAGCAGCCGCCGGCCGCCGGCGAGGTGGAGGTGCACGTACCGCTGCGGATGATGCCGCAGTCGCGCACCCTGCTCGACCCCGGCCTCACCGTGGCCCAGAACGTGGCCCGGCACGCCCCCGACGCCGACCCGACCGAGATCCGCTCCCGGCTGGCCCGCTTCCTCTTCCGCGGCCGGGACGCCGACCAGCCGGCGTCCACGCTGTCGGGCGGGGAGCGGATGCGGGCCACCCTGGCCTGCCTGCTGCTGGCCGAGCCGGCCCCGCAGCTGCTGGTGCTGGACGAGCCGACCAACGACCTCGACCTGCCCAGCATCGAGCAGCTGGTGCAGGCCCTGTCGGGCTACCGCGGCGCGCTGCTGGTGGTCAGCCACGACCAGACCTTCCTCGACGAGCTCGGTCTGGACCGGGTCGTCGAGCTCAGCCCGACCGGATGAGGTGCGGCAGCGGGTCCTCGGCGAAGACCTGCCGGGTGACCAGCAGCGCCGCCCCCAGCACTCCGGCGGTGTGGTCGGTGCGGGAGCGGACGATCCGCAGGTCGTGGGTGGCCAACGGGATCGACTGGCCGTAGACCACCTCCCGCACGCCGGCGATGAGGTGCTCGCTGGCCCGGGAGATGCTGCCGCCAACCACGATCACCGAGGGGTTGAGCAGGTTCACCACAGCCGACAGCACCGCCCCCAGGTCGCGTCCGGCCTGGCGCACCGCGGCGTGCACCCGCTGGTCGCCACCGCGGACCAGCGCCACCACGTCGGCGCTGGTGCGAGCCTCCAGACCGAGCCCGCGCAGCCGCTCGGCGATCGCCGGGCCGGAGGCGACGGCCTCGAGGTCGCGGGGGTCGTCGGGCGGACGCGGGCTGTCGGGCACCCACGGCACCCGCAGGTGACCGAGGTCGCCGGCCGAGCCGGACGCGCCGCGCTGCAGGTGCCCGCCGGCGAGGATCCCCGCCCCGATGCCGGTGGAGACCTTGACGAAGACCAGGTCGGTCACCTCGGGCCAGGCCGCGTGCTGCTCGGCCAGCGCCAGCAGGTTGACGTCGTTGTCGACCAGCACCGGCACGTCGAACACCCGCTGCACCGCGGCCGGCACGTCGAAACCGTCCCAGCCGGGCATGATCGGCGGACTCACCGGACGCCCGGTGGCGTGCTCCACCGGCCCCGGCACGCCGACCCCGACGCCCACCACCTCCGCCGGACGCCGACCGGCCGCGGCGACCATCCGGCGGGCCTCGCGCAGGATCGCGCCGAGCACCACGTCGGGGCCCTCGGCGACGGCGAGGTCGAGGGTGACGACGTCGACCACCAGCCCGGAGAGGTCGGTGAGGGCCACCGTGACGTGGGTGGCGCCGACGTCCACCGCGACCACCAGCCGCGCGGTCGGGTTGAACACCACCCGGGCCGGCGGACGTCCGCCGGAGGAGCTGGCCTCCCCCGCCACCACCACGAGCCCGTGGCCGAGCAGCGCGTCCACCCGGGCGCCCACGGTGGACCGGCTCAGCCCCGACTCGGCCACCAGCTCGGCCCGGGTGCGGGCCCGGCCGTCGCGGAGCAGCTCGAGGACATCCACCTTTTGAGTAAAGCACACGGGACTTTTGCTTGACAGGCGTCAGAAGCATGAGCAGAGTGGCGGGTGCGCGCCGGGGCGAGCCAGGGAGGCCCGCCGACGGCGGCACCACCCAGCTACCGCACCCAGCACAGGAGCACCGTGAACCTCTCCGTCCAGCTCTACACCGTGCGCGAGCTCGCCCAGGAGGACCTCGCCGGCACCCTCCAGCGTCTCGCCGACCTCGGCTTCACCCGCGTGGAGCCCTACAGCTTCCTCTCCTTCGGCGACGCGCTGAAGCCCGCACTGGAGGCGTCCGGGCTGCTCGCCCCGACCACCCACCAGGGCTTCATCGGCAAGTCCGACGCCGAGCTGGAGCAGGTGTTCGCCGCCGCCACCGAGCTGGGCATCGGCACCGTCATCGACCCGCACGTGCCCGCCGACCGCTGGCAGGACGCCGAGAGCGTCGCGGCCACCGCTGAGGCCCTCAACCACGCCGCCACCATCGCGGCCAAGCACGGCATCGTCGTCGGCTACCACAACCACGCCCACGAGATCACCCCGAAGATCGAGGGCCGCACCGCCCTGGAGTACTTCGCCGGTCTGCTGGCCGAGGAGGTCGTGCTCGAGGTCGACGCCTACTGGGTCGCCGTGGGCGGTGAGGACCCGCTGCAGATCCTGGCCAACCTCGGCTCGCGCGTGGTGGCCGTGCACATCAAGGACGGCCCCGGCACCACCGAGAACAAGGACCAGGTCGCCCTCGGCCAGGGCACCCAGCCGGTCGAGGAGATCGTCGCCGCCACCCCGGACTGCCTGCACGTGATCGAGCTCGACGACTCCCGTGGTGACCGCTTCACCGCCGTCGCCGACTCCTACACCTTCCTCACCTCCCTGGCGCAGAAGAACGGGGGCCAGGCCTGATGACCTCCGGACCGATGGGGATCGGCGTCATCGGCGCCGGCAACATCTCCACCCAGTACCTCACCAACCTGGCCACCTTCCCCGACGTCGACGTGCGCTTCGTCGCCGACATCGACGTCGAGCGGGCCCGCAGCCAGGCCGCGACCCACGGCGTCCCGGGTGCCGGGACGGTCGAGGAGCTGCTGGCCGACGACGGCATCGACATCGTCATCAACCTCACCATCCCGGCCGCGCACGCCGAGGTCGCCACCCAGGCGCTCGAGGCGGGCAAGCACGTCTGGAACGAGAAGCCGATCACCCTCGACACCGACAGCGCCAAGGCACTGCTGGAGACCGCCGAGCGGGTCGGACGCCGGGTGTCCACGGCCCCCGACACCTTCCTCGGCGCCGGGCTGCAGTCCGCGCTGCGGCTGGTCGCCTCGGGCCGGATCGGGGCCCCGCAGACCGCCCACACCATGCTGCTCAACCCCGGGCCCGACCTGTGGCACCCCAGCCCGGACTTCCTGTTCGCCGTGGGCGCCGGGCCGCTGTACGACCTCGGCCCGTACTACATCACCGCGCTGACGCAGTTCTTCGGCCCGGTGCGGCGGGTGCAGTCCACGCTGGGCCAGCCCCGCACCCAGCGGGTCATCGGGTCGGGTCCGCGGGCCGGGGAGACCTTCCCGGTCGAGGTGCCCACCCACGTCGCGGCGCTGTTCGAGTTCGAGAGCGGGCAGACCGCCACCTCGACCTTCAGCTTCGACTCCCACCTCAAGCGGATGCAGTTCGAGGTCGCCGGGCTGGACGGGACGGTCGAGGTGCCCGACCCGAACAACTTCGACGGTGACACCGTGCTGCACGTCGCGGGCAGCGAGCCCGAGGCGATCGCGCCGGTGGGAGCCAGCGCCGGTCGTGGCACCGGCGTGGTCGAGCTGGCCCGCGCGATCCGTGCCGGACGCCCGGAGCGCGCCTCCGGCAAGCTCGCCTACCACGTCCTCGACGTCATGCAGACGACGATCGAGGCCGGCAAGAAGGGCGAGGCGGTCGAGGTGGCCAGCACCTTCGAGGTGGTCGAGCCCCTGGCCGAGGACTGGGACCCCACGGAGGCCACCCTGTGACCGGCGCCTCCCCGGTCGGAGTCGGCGTCGTCGGCGGCGGGTTCATGGCCTCGGTGCACTCCCGGGCCGCCCGCGCCGCCGGCGCCACCCTGGTGGCGGTCGCCTCCTCCTCCCCCGAGCGGTCGCGGGCCGCGGCCGAGCAGCTCGGCTTCGCCTCGGCCGCGTCCTCGGTGGAGGAGCTGGTGGCCCACCCGGACGTCGACGTGGTGCACGTCTGCACCCCGAACGCGCTGCACGCCGCCCAGGCCGAGGCGGTGCTGGCGGCGGGCAAGCACGTGGTCTGCGAGAAGCCGCTGGCCACCAGCGTCGCCGACGCCGAACGGCTGGTGGGGCTGGCCGAGCAGGCCGGCGTGGTGGCGACCGTCCCGTTCGTGTACCGCTTCTACCCGCTGGTGCGGGAGGCGCGGGCCCGGTTCGCCGCCGGCGAGATGGGCCGGATCAGCACCGTCCTCGGCAGCTACCTGCAGGACTGGCTGCTCACCGCCGACGACGACAACTGGCGGGTCGACGTCACCGACGGCGGCCGCTCGCGCGCCTTCGGCGACATCGGCTCGCACCTGGTCGACCTGCTCGAGTTCATCACCGCCGACCGGGTGGTCGCGCTGGCGGCGTCCAAGAGCACCGTCTTCGGCACCCGCGGCGACCGGCCGGTCAGCACCGAGGACGCGGTCGCGCTCACCCTGCAGACCGAGGGCGGGGCGATCGGCTCGCTGCTGGTCTCCCAGGTGGCGCCAGGACGCAAGAACCGGCTGCACCTGGAGATCGCCGGCGCCGAGCAGACCCTCGGGCTGGACACCGAGCAGCCGGAGACCATCTGGCTCGGACGCCGCGCGGGCAGCCAGCTGCTGCCCCGCGACGCCGACCAGCTCGCCCCGGACGCCGCCCGGCTCTGCCGGGTGCCGGCCGGGCACCCGATGGGCTACCAGGACGCCTTCGACGCCTTCGCCGCCGACACCTACGCCGCCACCCGCGGCGAGGCGCCAGACGGCCTGCCCCGCTTCGCCGACGGCCTGCGGGCCGGACGCATCACCCAGGCCGTGCTCGACTCGTGCGAGCAGGGCACCTGGGTCCGGCTGTGACCACGCCACCCGCACCGACGCCAGGAGGAACCATGACCGAGTCCACCCATCCCGTCACCCTGTTCACCGGCCAGTGGGCCGACATGCCGTTCGAGGAGCTGGCCGCCAAGGCGGCGTCCTGGGGCTACGACGGCCTCGAGATCGCCGCCTCGGGCGACCACCTCGACCTCAAGCGCGCCGACGAGGACGACGCCTACGTGCAGAGCCGGCTCGACATCCTCGACAAGCACGGGCTGAAGTGCTTCGCGATCAGCCACCACCTCGGCGGCCAGGCGGTCTGCGACGACCCGATCGACTTCCGCCACCAGGCCATCCTGCGCGACTACGTGTGGGGCGACGGCGACGCCGAGGGCGTGCGCCAGCGGGCCGCGGAGGACATGAAGCGGTCCGCCCGGGTGGCCCGCAAGCTCGGCGTGGACGTCGTGGTCGGCTTCACCGGCTCCAAGATCTGGCCCTACGTGGCGATGTTCCCGCCGGTGCCCGCCTCGGTCATCGACGAGGGCTACCAGGACTTCGCCGACCGCTGGAACCCGATCCTCGACGTCTTCGACTCCGAGGGCGTCCGCTTCGCCCACGAGGTGCACCCGTCGGAGATCGCCTACGACTACTGGAGCTCGGTGCGCAGCCTGGAGGCGATCGACCACCGTGAGGCCTTCGGCTTCAACTGGGACCCCTCGCACATGATGTGGCAGAACATCGACCCGGTGAGCTTCATCGTGGAGTTCGCCGACCGGATCTACCACGTCGACTGCAAGGACACCCGGCTCCGACCGCAGAACGGCCGGGCCGGCGTCCTCGGTTCGCACCTGCCGTGGGGCGACCCGCGGCGCGGCTGGGACTTCGTCTCCACCACCCACGGCGACGTGCCGTGGGAGGACGCCTTCCGCGCGCTGAAGTCGATCGGCTACAGCGGCCCGATCTCGATCGAGTGGGAGGACGCCGGCATGGACCGCGAGCACGGTGCGGCCGAGGCGGTCGGCGCCATCCGCAAGCTGCTGTGGAAGCTGCCCGAGCAGTCCTTCGACGCGGCCTTCAGCAACCAGTGAGCTGACCGCACCACGGGCTGAGCCTGTCGGGCGCCGAGAGATCGCGTTTCGACAGGCTCAGCGCGCTCCTGGTCGGATGTGCACCGACCCCACCACGACGCCCTCAGCTTGTCGAAGCGCTGTCCTGAGCCTGTCGAAGCGGGCGATCGTCCGCACCGGAAGCGGCACTCAGCCCGCGCTCAGCGTCCCCGCGAACGCCACCAGCTCCTCGTACGGGACGTCCCCGGAGACCACGGTGGTGACGGCGGGCTCGGTGAGCACCAGCGAGCGGGTCCGGCCGTCGGCCGACAGGTACTGCTGCCAGGTCTGCCCGCCGACCTGGCTGGTGGCCTCCGGACGTCCCTCCCGGGTCGCCTCGACGAGGTAGGTCTCGACCGGGCCGTCGCCCTGCTCCACCGCGAGGTAGGTCTCGGACGGGTCGAGGTAGCCCAGCGTCCACTGGTTGCGCGGCGACGGCTCGTCGTTGAGGGCCCGCTCCCCCTGCGCCACCCAGGTGGCCCGGGTCGGCACCCAGCCCTCCGGCAGCTGGACGGGTGCCAGCACCGGGAAGGGCGCCTCGGCCCGGGCCCGCTCCAGGTGGGGCGCCACCTCGACGGGCTGCACCGGGTAGTCGTCCAGGGTGCGGGTGAGCAGGGCGCCGATGACGAGGATCGGGATCAGGATCACCGCCAGCGAGCGGAACATGTCCCCCGCCCGGGTCCGGTTGCGATCGCGTGCCACGCCCGCCATCCTCCCCCAGCGCGGTGGGCAACCCGAAATCTCCGTGCTGCGGGTCACAGGTGGGAGCGGGCGCGGGTGGGGGTCGAGGTCCACCCGCGCCGCGCGACCTGTCGGTTCGGGACCGACCCTGCTCTTCCCCAAGCGCCGAATCGAATCCGTGTTCGAACAGTTCCCACTATAGGCGGGGCGCCGACCGGTCCGTCAAGCACCTCCCGCAAGGCGTGTCGGCGCCGGCGGGATCAGCTCTGCGGTGCCGTGTTGTCGATCCCGCCGAGGGCGGCGAGGAACTCGTGGCACTTCCGGGCGCGTGCGGAGTCCTCCTCCATCACCTGGCGGAAGAAGGCGGCGATCTCGTCCTGGCCGGCGTTCTCCGCGTCGCGGACGTACTGGCCGTAGTCGTGCCCCGCCTTCAGGGCGTGGTACTGCACCGAGATGAGGTCGAAGGTGACGTCGTCGAAGCCGGTCTCTCCGGTGGCCATGGTGTCCTCCTGGATGGGGTGCCGCTCCCGGGACGGGTGCGACGGGACCGCTCCCTACCCCCTCGACGCCCCGGCACGCAGGGTCAGGTGCGGCGGTAGCCGCGGGAGGCCTGCCGCTCGACCAACCGGTGGTCGACCAGCAGCCGCCGCAGCTCGGCGGGGTCGCCGACCGTGCCCAGGACGGCGCCGACCTCGTCCTCGGACATCTCGACCTCCGTCGGCAGCAGCTCGACGAGCAGCGCGGCGACCTCGGCCTGCTGCTCGTACCGCTCCGGCACCCGCAGCAGCCGGCCCCGACGGAACCAGCGCGCCACCCCGGGCCGGCGGCGCAGCAGCGCGGTGACCGGCATCGCCTCCTCGACCGCGGCCGCGGCCCGGGCGAAGACCGTGGTGTCGGCGTGCAGCACCCGCCCGTCCACCCGGACCAGACCCGACTCGTGCATCCGGGTGGCGGTCTCGGCGACCTCCCGCACGCTGCGGCCGGTCGCCCGGGCGACGTCGTCCAGGGTGCACGGGGCCGGACAGCCCGGCAGCAGCCCTCCGGCCGCCATCAGCAGCTGGAGCCGGTCGGGGTGGTCGAGGGCCAGCAGCACGGCGAGCGCGTCACCGAGACCGGCGGCGGGCGGGGCGGCGGACGTCACGGCCGACATCCTCGCTCCACGCCGGAGGCGCGGTCCACGGGTCAACTGCGCCGGCGGCGCGGTCCACGGGTCAGGCGCTCCGGCGCGGGCTCACCAGCGGGTGTGCACGTGCTCGCGGATCCGGTCGTCGTAGACCCGCTGCAGGGCGTGCTGCTGCTCGTCGGTCAGCGGGGCGGCGGCCCCGGCGGCGGCGTTGGCACGGGCGTGCTCCGGCGTCCGGGCGCCGGGGATGACCACGCTGACGCCCGGCTGGTCGACCACCCAGCGCAGCGCCAGCTGGGCCGTCGTCAGGCCGTCCGGGGTGTGCGCGGCCACCTCGCGGGCGGCGTCCACGCCGACGTCGTAGGGCACTCCGGAGAAGGTCTCGCCCTGGTCGAACTGCTCGCCGTTGCGGTTGAAGCTGCGGTGGTCCTCGGCGTCGAAGCGGGTGTCGTGGTCGTACTGGCCCGAGAGCAGCCCGCTGGCCAGCGGCACCCGGGCGATGATGCCCACGCCCGCCTCGGCGGCGGCCGGCAGCACCTCCTCCAGCGGCTTGCGCCGGAACACGTTGAGGATGATCTGGATGGTCGCCACCCCGGGCCGGCGCAGCGCGGTCAGCGCCTCGTCCACCGTCTCCACCGACACCCCGTAGGCGCGGGTGCGGCCCTCCTGGACGAGCGTGTCCAGCGCGTCGTAGACCTCCTCACGCTCGTAGACCGGGGTCGGCGGGCAGTGCAACTGCACCAGGTCGAGGGTGTCGACGCCGAGGTTCTCCCGCGACCGGTCGTTCCAGGCGCGGAAGGCGTCCAGGGTGTAGGCCTCGGGCACGTGCGGGTTCGCGCGGCGGCCCATCTTCGTCGCCACGGTGACCCGGTCGCGGCCGACCTCCCCGAGCGCGGAGCGCTCACCTCGGAGATCACCGAGCAGCCGGCCGAGCAGCCGCTCGCTGCGGCCGTCGCCGTAGACGTCGGCGGTGTCGAAGAAGGTGACCCCGGCCTCGAGCGCGGTGTGCAGCGTCCGCAGCGCCTGCTCCTCCTCCACGGCGTCGCCCCAGCTGCCGCCGATCTGCCAGCAACCCATGCCGATGACCGAGACCTGGCGGCCGGTCCTGCCCAGTGTGCGCTCCTCCATGCCGGGGAGCCTACGGAGCCGTCGCCGCCCCGCCCGCGGCGGGTGCGGCCGGCACCCCGCGGGGCATCCGCAGCGCGAGCAGCGAGCCCAGCACGAAGATCGCCGAGCCGACGCCGAAGGCGAGCGGGTAGGAGCCCTGGTCGGCGATCCAGCCGGCCAGCAGCGGGCCGACGATGGCGCCGAGGTCGCCGACCATCGAGAAGACCGCCACCGGGGTGCCGCTGCGCCCACCGGCGGCGTCGCCCACCGCGGCGGCCGGGGCGGTGCCGAGCAGCGCCGCACCCAGCCCGTACACGGCGAGCGAGACCACCAGCACCACCAGGTCGGTGGAGAACGAGACGCCGGTGGTGGCGGCGGCGCAGACCAGCCCACCGGCGACCATCGCCGGGCGGCGTCCCACCGTGTCGACGAACCGGCCGACCGGGGCCAGCGCGATGGTCTGCACCACCGCCGAGACCGCGAAGGCGATCCCGGTCCAGGCCGGTTCGGCGCCCAGCGCACCCACCACCAGCAGCGGCACCAGCGCGCTGCGCACCCCGAAGGAGGTCCAGCCCTGGCCCAGTCCGGCCACCAGGGCCGCCTGGTAGCGCGGGTCGGCCAGCACCGCCGACATCGGCCGCACCTCCTCAGCGCCGGCGGCGTCGCGGCCGCGCTCGGAGGAGCGCAGCACCGCCAGCCCGATCAGCCCGGCCACGGCGAGGGTGGCGGCGTAGAACCAGAACGGGGCGGTCAGCGAGATCCCGGACAGCGCGCCGCCGATCGCCGGGCCGGCCATCCCGCCCAGCAGGAACCCGCCCTGGAAGAACCCGGCGGCCCGTCCCCGCAGCCGCGGCTCGACGGTGTTGAGCAGCAGCGTCATCGAGGAGACGGTGAACATCGCCGAGCCGAGGCCGCCGATGCCGCGCAGCACCAGGAACGGCCAGTAGGACGTCGCCAGCGCGGCCAGCGCGGTCGACCCGGCCACCACCAGCACCCCGGTGACCAGCACCGGACGCTCCCCCAGCCGGTCGATCAGCGGGCCGACCACCGGCGCGGTCACCAGCCGCACCAGCGCGAACGCCGAGATCACCGCGGAGGCCTCGAAGGTGCCCACCCCGAACGACTGGGCGTAGACCGGCAGCACCGGGACCATCACCCCGAACCCGACGGCCACGCTGAACGAGATCATCCCCAGCACCAGCACGCTGCGCGGCAGCTCGCTGCGTCCCCGGATCCAGCGCCGCACTCCCGCCGTCGTCTGCACGCGGTCATCCTGCCCCAACCGGTCACCCCACCCGGCTCACTACCCTCGGCCCCGTGGATGCGCTGCCGGTGGTCGTGGTGGGCGGGTCGCTGGCCGGGATGGCGGCGGCCGCCCGGCTGG
>NZ_QPKK01000389.1 GCF_003344635.1 Desertihabitans aurantiacus | reverse complement strand
CGGGCTGGACGACGACGGCGCGCTCGGCTCGCGCCAGTGGGAGGGCACGCTGCGGCTCGGTTTCGCCGACGAGGCCTGGACGCGCACCGTCGGCAGCACCCGCGCCGAGCTGCTGGCGGTGGACGCCGAGCCGGCCGAGCGGGAGGCGACCGGCGTCCGGCACCGCTTCGGCGCGCTGGCGCTGGCGGTGTGGGAGCCGCTGCTGGCGCACCGGGAGGCCCGGTGACGACCCCGCTGCCCGAGCTGCCCGCCTTCGACGTGTGCGGGCCGCTGCCCGAGCGCACCTGCGTGCTGGAGGCCAGCGCCGGCACCGGGAAGACCTACACCATCGCCGCGCTCGCCGCCCGCTACGTCGCCGAGGGCCGGTTCCGGCTCGGCCAGCTGATGATGGTGACCTTCAGCCGGGCCGCCAGCCAGGAGCTGCGGATGCGCACCCGCGAGCGGCTGGAGAGCACCCGAGCCGCGCTCGCGGCCGCGCTGCAGGGGGAGCTGCCGGAGGGCACCGACGAGGTCGACCGGCTGCTGGCCACCGGCCCGGTGGAGGAGCTGCGGGCCCGTCACGAGGCCGTCGCCGACGCGCTGTCGGACTTCGACTCCGCCACGATCGCCACCACCCACGAGTTCTGCCAGCGGATGCTGGACAGCCTCGGCGTGCTGGCCACCCACGACCCGGACGCGGTGCTGGTGGAGAACCTCGACGAGCTGGTCCGCGAGGTCTGCGCCGATGAGTACCTGCGACGTTTCGGACGCCTCGAGGGTGACGGCGCACGCCCGCCGTTCTCCTTCGCCGACGCGCTCGAGGTCGCCACCGCGGTGGTGCAGGCGCCCGGCCTGACGATCGTGCCGGCCGACGACCCGTCCCCGCTGGTGCGGGAGCGGGTCGAGCTGGCCCGGGCGGTCCGCGCGGAGGTGGAGCGACGCAAGCGCCGGCGGCGGGTGTACACCTTCGACGACATGCTCACCGGGCTGGCCGACACCCTCGACCACCCCGACCACGGCGAGGCCGCCTGCACCCGGTTGCGCGAGCGCTACCCGGTGGTGCTGATCGACGAGTTCCAGGACACCGACCCGGTGCAGTGGCGGCTGGTGCGCCGGGCCTTCCACGGCCACAGCACGCTGATCCTCATCGGTGACCCGAAGCAGGCGGTGTACGGCTTCCGCGGCGCCGACGTGCACTCCTACCTGCAGGCCGTCACCGAGGCCCACACCAGCTCCACGCTGGCCCGCAACTGGCGCTCCGACCCCGACATGGTGCGCGCCGTGCTCGCGCTCTTCGAGGGCGGCGCGCTGGGCGACGACCGCATCCTCGTCCGATCGGTCGAGCCGGGCCTGACCGGGTCGCGCATCCGCAGCGTCAGCGGACGCCACCCCACCGTGCCGCTGCGGCTGCGGGTGCTGGAAGGCGACCCGCAGCGGGTCGGCCCGGTCCGCGAACGGATCCGTGACGACCTGGTCGCCGAGCTGCGCACCCTGCTGGCCGGCGACGCCGAGCTGCGGGTCGACGGTGGGGACTGGCGGCCGGTGCGGGCCAGTGACGTGGCCATCCTGGTGCGGGCGAACGAGCGGGCCGAGCAGCTGCGGGAGGCGCTGGCCGCGGCCGGGGTGCCGGCGGTGGTCAACGGCAGCCAGTCGGTGCACCGCTCCCCCGCCGCGCACGACTGGGCGGTGCTGCTGCAGACGCTGCTCGAGCCGCACCAGCGCTCGGTCCGGGAGGCCGCGCTGACCTCGCTGGTCGGCTGGAGCCTGGACGAGCTGGCCGCCGCCGACGACCAGCAGCTCAACGACCTGCGACGCCGACTGCGGGTGTGGGCCGGTCTGCTGGAGCACCAGGGGGTGGCGGCACTGGTGGAGGCCATCTCCAGCGAGCAGCGGCTGGCCGAGCGGCTGCTCTCCCGTCCCGGCGGGGAGCGGCTGCTGACCGACCTGCGGCACGTGGCGGAGGGGCTGCACCAGACCAAGGTCCGCGACCACCTGGGCACCGCCGCCCTGCTGGAGTGGCTGCGCACCCGGATCCGGCAGGCAGCCGCCGACGGCGACGAGCGCTCGCGACGGCTGGAGACCGACGGCGCCTGCGTGCAGATCCTCACCTACCACCACAGCAAGGGCCTGCAGTTCCCCATCGTCTACCTGCCCTCGGGCTGGGACCGGCACCTGCGCGACGACGACGGCCGGGTGCTGCGCCTGCACGCGCCCGACGGCGAGCGGGTGGTCGACGTCGGCGGTGAGCAGGCCGAGGGCCGCCGCGAGCGGTTCCTGCGCGCCCGGGAGGAGGACTCCGGGGACGACCTGCGGCTGCTCTACGTCGCGATGACCCGGGCGCAGTGCCAGGTGGTGGCCTGGTGGGGCTCGGCCAGCCACAACACGCCCTCCAGCGCGCTGCACCGGCTGCTGCAGCGCGACCCCGCCGCGCTCCACCCGGCCAGCAGCTACCCCGCCGACGCCTCCCCGCTGCAGCTGACCGGCCACCCCCGCCACCTGGTGCGCGCCGAGCCGGTGGCCCCGCGGGGCGGCGGCGTCGCGGCCGACC
>NZ_QPKK01000388.1 GCF_003344635.1 Desertihabitans aurantiacus | reverse complement strand
CGCGGCCGGGGTGCTGCCGGTGCTGGACTACGGCGGGCGCACCGACCCCTGGGGCAACGAGCTGGTGGTGACCCAGATGGCGGTGGCCGACGAGGTCGCCGCGGCCGGCGACCTGGTCAAGGCCAAGCTCGGACGGCGTCCGGTCGCGGTGGTGCGGGGGCTGGCCGGACTGGTCGTCGACGAGGCGCCCGGTGCCCGCAGCCTGACCCGCACCGGGCCCGGCGACCTGTTCGCCCGCGGCACCCGGGAGGCGGTGCTGCACGCCGCGCTCGGCGCGCTGGGGGCGCCCGGGCGCTACGAGGAGCTGGTGGCGGTGGAGGGGGACGACCTCACCGACGCCGTGGTGGCGCTCACCGACGACCCGTCGGTGGCGACCTTCCTCAGCGACCTGCTGGACGCCGCCCGCCACACCGAGCCGCCGGCGCCGCCTCAGGCGTAGCGGCCGTCGTTGTCGGTCACCGCCGAGACCAGCTCCTTGACCCGCTCGGACTGGTCCAGCGGGCAGACCAGGGTGATCGCCCGGGTGGACACGATGATCATGTCGTGCACCCCGATGGTTGCCACCAGGTGGTCGTCGTGGTCGTTGATGACCAGGTTGTTGCTGCCGTCGACCTGCACGCTGAGCCCCCGGGTGGCGTTGCCGGAGGAGTCGCGCTGCAACTGCTCGAGCAGGGAGGCGTAGCCGCCGACGTCGTGCCAGCTGATCGGCAGCCGCACCATCAGCACCCGGGCGGTGCCACGACCCGCGGCGACCGGCTCCATCACCGCGTAGTCGACGCTGATCCGCGGCAGCTGCGGGTACAGCTCGGCCAGCCGCTCGGGGTGGCGGGCCAGCTCGGTGACGATGGCGTGGCAGTCGGGCTGCAGCACCGCGAGCTGGTCGAGCAGGGTGCTGGCGCGCCAGACGAACATGCCGGAGTTCCAGAAGTGCTCACCCGAGGCCAGGTAGGCCTGGGCGGTGGCGGCGTCCGGCTTCTCCTTGAACTCCAGCGCGGTGTAGACGTCGTCGGTGCCCGGCAGCGCCTCGCCACGGCGCAGGTACCCGTAGCCGGTGTGGGCCTTGGTCGGCACCACACCGAAGGTCACCAGCGCGTCGGGCTGGCTCTCGGCCACCTCGAACGCCCGGGTCAGCGCACCCACGAAGCGGTCGACCGGCTCGATCAGGTGGTCGGCGGTGACCATCGCGACGACGGCGTCGGGGTCGGCCTCGGCGAGCAGGGCCGCCGGCCAGGCCACCGCATTGAGCGAGTCCCGCCCGACCGGCTCGCCGAGGATGTTGGCGGTCGGGATCTCCGGCAGCTCGGCGGCGACCAGGTCGGTCCACTCCGCCCCGGTGCAGACGTAGACCTGCTGCTCCGGCACGGCCTGGCGGACCCGCTCGAACGCGACCCTGAGCAGGCTCTGCTCCCCCAGCAGGGGCAGCAGCTGCTTCGGGGTGTCCTTGCGCGACAGCGGCCACAGCCGCTTGCCCGACCCGCCGGCCATGATGACCACGAAACGCATGGGCGGCACCCTAGCGGCGTCCGGTGCCGGTGGGCGGGGAGGCGAGCCCTCGTTACGGTGGATCGGTGCTCATCACCGACCTGCTGACCGACCGTGTCCGCCGCGACGGCTCCGCGCCGCTGCTCACCTGCTACGACGTCGGTGACGGCAGCCGCACCGAGCTGTCGGCGACCACCTTCGCCAACTGGGTGGCCAAGGCGTCCAACCTCGTGGTCGACGAGCTCGACCTCGACGCCGGGGACGCGGTGGCGGTGCCGCTGCTGCGGGAGGCGCCGGGGCACTGGATGAGCCTGGTGTGGGTGATGGCGCTGTGGGCCACCGGTGCGCACCCACGGGTGGTCGCCCCGGGTGAGGACGCCGGCGAGGTCGCGGTGGTCGGACCGGCCGCGCTCGCCGACCCCGACGCGGTGACCGCGGGCACCGTGCTCGTCTGCTCGCTGCACCCGCTCGGTCTCGGCTTCCGCGAGCCGCTGCCCGCGGGCTGGGTGGACTGGTCGACCGAGGTGCGCAGCCAGCCCGACCGGTTCGCCGGCGTCCCGCCCACTCCGGAGCTGCCGGCCTGGGCCGAGCCTGACCTGGTGCTCACCCAGGACGAGCTGGTCACCCAGTCCGGGGTGGCGGAGCGGGTGCTGGTGCGCCCCGGCGACCCGTGGCCGACGGTCGCCGCGGCGCTGGTGCGTCCGCTCATCGGCGGCGGGTCGGCGGTGGTGGTGACCGGTGGCACGGACGCCGACCTCGACCGGATCCGCGCCGAGGAGAACGTGGCCTGACGGCTCGACCACGGCGTCCTGAGCCCCACCACAGCGTCCTGAGCCCCACCACAGCGTCCTGAGCCTGTCGAAGGACGGTCCTTCCCGCCCTTCGACAAGCTCAGCGCGCTGGGGGCGGGTTGCGCTCAGGGCGCTGGGGGCGGGTTGCGCTCAGGGCGCTGGGGGCGGGTTGCGCTCAAGGCGCTGGGGGCGGGTTGCGCTCAGGGTGTTGCGGTGGGGTCGCGCTCAGGGCGCTGGGGTCGGGTCGCGCTCCTCGCCC
>NZ_QPKK01000387.1 GCF_003344635.1 Desertihabitans aurantiacus | reverse complement strand
GGCCTGGACGCCGGGGGCCAGCCGGCGGGTGGTGACGAGGAACCCGGTGTGGCCGGTGCTGGAGTGGGCGGGCCGGATCGCCAGACCCTCGGCGTGCCAGCCGCGCACCGTGGTCTCGGTGGCCTCGGGCTCGGTGAAGGAGCCGTGGGCGCGGAAGGTGTCGACCACCCGTCCGAGCTGGGTGGTGGTGGCGACGTAGCAGCACACCACCCCGCCCGGCACCAGCACCCGCGCCACCGCCTCCACGCAGTCCCAGGGCGCGAGCATGTCCAGCACCACCCGGTCGACCGGCTCCTCGCCGATGGTATGCACCAGGTCGCCGACCCGCACCTGCCAGGCCGGGTGCTCCGCACCGAGGAAGGAGGTGACGTTGCGCCGGGCGACCGCGGCGAAGTCCTCACGGCGCTCGTAGGAGTAGAGGGTGCCGGTGGGTCCGATCGCGCGCAGCAGGTACAGCGACAGCGCGCCGGAGCCGACGCCGGCCTCCAGCACCCGGGCGCCGGGGAAGATGTCGGTGGCGACGATGATCTGCGCGGCGTCCTTGGGGTAGACCACGGCCGCCCCGCGCGGCATCGTCACGCTGAACTCGTTGAGCAGCGGGCGCAGCGCCAGGAACTGCATGCCCCCGACCGAACGCACCACGACCCCCTCCGGACCGCCGATCAGCTCGTCGTGGCTGATCCCGCCCTTGGTGGTGTGGAAGGTCTTGCCGACCTCGAGCACGACCGAGTGCCGCCGGCCCTTGGGGTCGGTGAGGGTGATCCGCTCCCCCGCCCGCAGCGGCCCGGTGCGCACCCCGGACAGCGCGTCCGCCGTGACGGCGGTCGGCGGGTGCTCGCCCTTCGACAGGCTCAGGGCGTTCGTGGACGGGCTGAGGGCGTTCGTGGACGGGCTGAAGGCGTTCGTGGACGGGCTCAGGGCGTCCTCGGACAGGCTCGGGGGGTCGGCGTCCTGCCCGGGATCGGGCTGCGGGTCGGTGGTCACACGGTCCTCTCGTGCCCGTCGGCGGCGCGCGGCGCCCGCCCGGGCGGTTCTGGTGCTGCTCGGGCGGCTGGGTGCGGCCCAGCCGACCAGTCTGGCAGACGCTCAGCCCCGGCCGAGCCCCGACAGCGTGAGCTGGTGCCCGGGGCCGAAGGAGCTCGGCACCCAGGTGACGCCCTGGGCCAGCCAGATCTGCTCGGGCGCCTGGGCGATCGGCACCAGCACCGCGTCCGCGGCGGCCTGCTGCTGCAGCTCCGAGAGCAGGCCCTCGGCCTCCTCGGGGACGGTGCTGGCCCGGTAGCGGTCCATCAGCTCACCGACCCGGGTGGTGCTGCCGGGGGCGGGGTGCTCGAGGTAGCGCTGCAGCCAGGCGGTCGGCGTGGACGTCCAGGCCTTCTCGTCGAGCAGGAAGAGGTCGGCCTCGGCCAGGTCGGGGGTGATCTGCACCGACAGGTCGCCGCCGTCCTCCAGCCGGGAGCGGACCACGTTGGCCTGGTCCTCCCCGTCCGGCACCGTCGAGTCGTAGCTGAGCACCAGCCGGGTGCGGCGCGGACGTGGCTCGGTGGTCGGCTCCCCGCCCACCTCGAACGCCGGGGCGTAACCCCAGACGGTGGGCGGCACGATGCTGTCGAGGATCCGCTCCCCCTGCAGGGAGTCGCGGACGGCGACCCGCACCGCGGCGTCCTCGCGGGCCGGGGAGGTCGGCGACCACCACAGCCGGTGCACCCGGGCGCCGGGGATCTCGGTCGGGGCGAAGCCGCTCTCGCTGCGTCCACCGGTGGAGCTCTCCACCTGGCTGGTGAGCCGGGTCCGGGCGGCTGAGCCGAGGCCGCGCCAGACGGCGTCCACCTGCCGGTCGGTCATCGCCTGCTCGAGGCTGCCCGAGTCGGCGAAGGTGCGCACGAGCAGGGTCTGCTCGCGTCCGCCGGCGGGGCCGACGTAGCGGGCGAACCGGTCGAAGCGCACCTCGTCGGTGCCGAGCTCCGACACCCGGTAGGGGCCCGAGCCGGCCACCGTCTGATCGACCGGGCGCAGCTCGTCGGGGTCGTAGACCTCCTCGTCGACGATGGAGGCCGCCGGGGTGGCCAGCGCGAAGCCGAACTGGTTGTCGGGGCGGTTGAGCACGAAGCGCACGGTCAGCTCGTCAGGGGTCTCGATCCGGCGCAGCGTCGACAGCAGCGGGACGGCGGTGCCGTCGACGTCGAGCCGCAGCGCCCGCTCGATGCTGAACTTCACGTCGCTGGAGGTGAGCTCGTGGCCGTTGTGGAAGGTCATCCCCTCGTTCAGGGTGCACTCGTAGGTCGTCGGCGAGCTGACCACGCACTCGCGGGCCGCCTCGGGCTTGAGCACGGGCACCTCGTCCGGCCCGACCGCCGGCACCGTCATCAGCCGTTGGAAGACGGTGTAGGCCAGCCCCGAGGACGCCTGGGTGGTCACCCCGGCCGGGTCGGGCTGGGTGAACCGGTCGGTGGTGCCGACGGTGAGGTAGGGCCGCGGGGTGGGGGTGGGCGAGCCGGGCGGCGGCGCCGGCGGAGGCGGGGCGGGTTCGGTG
>NZ_QPKK01000386.1 GCF_003344635.1 Desertihabitans aurantiacus | reverse complement strand
CGGGCGTGGCGCGGCCGGGAGGGGAGCCTGCCGGGACGGCGGCGGCTGCTGCTCGCGCTGCCAGCGGTGCTCGGCGTCGCGGCCGCGCTGGACGCGCCCTGGCAGGTGCGGCTGCTGGCGGGGGTGGCCGCCGGTGGCGTGGTCGCCGTCGGGCTCGGCTGGTTCGTCTCCGCCGACCACCACCGCCAGCAGGTCGAGCTGATGGCCTCCTGGCCGCACACCTGGGAGCTGCTGGCGAGCTGTCTGCGTTCGGGGCTCCCGGTGGGTGAGGCCTGCCGGGCGGTCTGCCGGGTCAGCGAGACGCCCTCCGCGCGGGTGCTCGGCGGGGTGGTGGCGCGGATCGACGTCGGCATGTCGGAGGCCGATGCGCTGCTGGAGCTGCGCGAGGACCCGCTGGTCGGGCGGGTCGTCCGCGACCTCGCCCGCGGGCTGCACTCGGGCACCCAGCAGGCCCGGACGGTCGCCGAGCACGCCGCCGAGGCCCGGGCCGCCCACCACGCGACCCTGCAGGAGCGGGCGCGGTCGGTGGGGGTGCGCAGCGTGCTCCCGCTGATGGTCTGCTACCTGCCCGCCTTCGTGCTCGTCGGGGTGGTCCCGGTGGTCGGCGGCATGGTCGGCACCCTGCTCGGCTGAAGCCGGGGCCCTGCGGCCACGCCGCATATCCGGTGGCGCCGCGGGCTCCGCGGTGCCGAGACTGGGCAGGTGGACCCCGACGAGGCGAACACACCCGAGCGGTGGAGTGAGGCCACGGTCTACCCCGACATGTGGGTCGACCCCGATGACGACCCCCGGGAGACCGAGGGCGTCGTCGACGGCGAGCGCGGGCTGCTGCTGGACTACCTGCGCAGCTACCGGCTCACCCTGGAGATGAAGTGCAGCGGCCTCGACGCCGAGCAGCTGGCGCGGCGGTCGGTGCCGCCGTCGACGATGTCGCTGCTCGGGCTGCTGCGCCACCTGGCCGACGACGAGCGCCGCTTCCGCCGGATCATGGCCGGCGAGGACACCCCCTGGCTCTACCGGAGCGCCGAGGACCGCGAGGCCGACTGGAACGGCGCGGTCGCCGACCCGGCGGTGGTCGAGGAGGCCTGGCGGACCTGGCGGGCCGAGACGGCGGCCACTGATCGATACCTCGGGGGCGTCAGCGACCTCGGCACCCGCAACGCCGGCGCCTCCGACCTCGGCCCGGACGGCGCCGACCTCGACCTGCGCGAGATGCTCATCGCCGAGATCGCCGAGTACGCCCGCCACTGCGGCCACGCCGACCTGCTCCGCGAACGGATCGACGGCCGCGTCGGCCAGTGACCACCTCGGTGGTGCGCGGCCCCGACGTACGTGTCGGCCCGACGCCTCTCCACCGCCGGAGGCGGGAGGCCGGCCCTGGGTCGTCCTGGCAACGCCACGCCGGTGCCGGGCGCCGGGCGGCGGCTGGCTCGCCGGACGGAGGGCGGCTGACCGCCTTGTTCCGCGCGGGAACGTGCCTCCCGTCCACCGGTCGTCCTCGGGAACTCGTCGACGGTCAACTTCCCGCGGTGCGTCCGGGCCTGAGCCGTCGCCGCGGCGGTGCAGGCCGTCATCCTCCCGCGGATCCGCTGAGCCCATGTGCCGCACCAGGAGTTGTGCACAGGCGTGCACCGGCACCGAGCAGCGTCCACACCCCTCACGTGCGGGCCGTCGGAGCCGCGGTGACCCGCCAACGGTGGGGTCGGCTCCACGAGGGGCCGGCGCCACACGGGGTGGCGCCACCGAGACCAGGCAGCTGGCTGCCGGGAGGGAAGAACATGTCGGAGAACACGAGCACCGTGGTGGAGCCGGACGAGGTCGCCACCGACGGGCATGACGAGCGGGGGATGACCACCGCCGAGTACGCGGTCGGCACCGTGGCCACGGTGGGGCTGGGCGGCGTCCTCATCAGCATCCTGACCAGCGAGGAGCTGCGCAAGCTCATCGTGGACATCTTCATCTGGATCCTCGGTCTCGTCCTCAACCAGAACCCGTTCTGAGCAGGACGAGCGGGCTGGGAGCGCGATCGGGGGCGCTCCCAGCCCGCTCGGCACCGTCGGGCAGCAGCAGAGGAGCAGCAGATGGGCAGCGAGGACGTGGTTGGGCGGCAGGCGCCAGCCGACCAGTGTGCAGCGCGGCGGGGCGAGCGGGGCATGGTGACGGCTGAGCTGGCGATGGGGGTGGTCGCCGCGGCCGTGCTGATGGTCCTCCTGGGCGGCGCCCTGGCGATGGTGGGCCTCCAGCTCGCCCACCAGGGTCTGGCCAGCGAGGTGGCCGAGCTGGTGGCCCGCGGCGACTCCGCGGCCGCCGCCGAGCTGGTCGACCGGGCCGAGGACGTGGAGGTGGCGGTGCAGGAGTCGCCGAACGCCGTGGTGGTGACCGTGCGCCGGCAGGTGGACCCGTGGGGGCGGCTGGCGGAGCCTCTCACGCTGACGACGGTCGCACGGGCGTCCTGGCAACCGGGCGAGGCGCCGTGACGGCCCGGGGCGGGTGCCCGGGCGACCGGGGCCGCCGGCCGGTCCTCCCGGTCCGCG
>NZ_QPKK01000385.1 GCF_003344635.1 Desertihabitans aurantiacus | reverse complement strand
GTCCGCCAGCAGGTGCCGCCGCCCGCCGGGCCAGCGCCGCTGCGGGAGCGCTGTTGAGCCGCGTCGCGGTGATGGGCGCCGGCTCGTGGGGCACGGCCTTCGCCCTGGTGCTCGCCGACGCCGGCCACGAGGTCCGGCTGTGGGCCCGCAGGTCCGAGGTCGCCGAGGCGGTCCAGCGCACCCGGCGCAACCCCGACTACCTGCCCGACATCGCGCTGCCCGCGGGCATCCGCGCCACCGCCGACCCCGCCGACGCGCTGGACGGGGCGGAGGTGGTGGTGCTCGCCGTGCCCTCCCAGCGGCTGCGGGAGAGCCTGCGGGGCTGGCGGCTGCCCGCCGGCTGCCTGGTGGTCAGCCTGGCCAAGGGGATCGAGCTCGGCACCGACCTGCGGATGAGCCAGGTGGTCGCGGAGGTGACCGGGATCGACCCCGACCGGATCGGCATCGTCACCGGACCCAACCTGGCGCGGGAGATCGCCGAGCGCCAGCCCGCCGCCGCCGTGGTGGCCGCGACCGGCGAGGACGTCGCCCGCCGGCTCCAGGCGGTCTGCCACAGCCCGACCTTCCGGCCCTACACCAACACCGACGTGCTCGGCTGCGAGCTGGCCGGGGCCACCAAGAACGTCATCGCGCTGGCCGTCGGGATGGGCACCGGTCTGGGCTACGGCGCCAACGCGGTGGCCTCGGTGATCACCCGCGGCCTGGCCGAGACCACCCGGCTGGGGGAGGCCCTCGGCGCGGATCCGCACACCTTCGCCGGGCTGGCCGGTCTGGGCGACCTGGTGGCCACCTGCTCCTCACCGCTCTCACGCAACCGCACCTTCGGTGAGCACCTCGGCCGCGGGCTCGACGTCGCCGAGGCCACCGCCCGCAGCCTCGGGGTGGCCGAGGGGGTGAAGTCGGCGGAGTCGGTCGCCGACCTGGGCCGGCGCACCGGTGTCGACCTGCCGATCGTCGAGGGCGTCCGCCGGGTGGTGCGCGGTGAGGTCACCCCGCCCGAGGCCATCCGCGACCTGCTGGCCCGCGACCCGAAGCCGGAGCGAGCCTGACCGGGAGCGGCGCCGCCAACCCCTAGGGTGGGCACCCGATCGGACGTCGGCACCCCCGGAGAGGCCCCCATGAGCGACCACCCTGTCAGCACCGCCGCGCCGCGGGTCACCGTGGCGCTCGTCTTCGGCGGTGTCAGCACCGAGCACGGGGTGTCCTGCCTCACCGCGGGCAACGTCGTGCGGGCGGTGGACGCGGGGCGCTACGACGTGGTCGGCATCGGCATCACCCGCGACGGCCGCTGGCTGCGGTTCACCCCCGAGCAGGTCGCCGGGCTGCAGACCCGCGACGGCCGGCTGCCCAGCGTCCCGGTGCAGGGCACCGACGCTCTGCTCTACCGCGACGGCGACCGGGTGCTGCTGGCCGGCCGCGACGGCACCACGCTGGTCGACCCGGTGCCGGTCGACGTCGCCTTCGCGCTGCTGCACGGGCCCTACGGCGAGGACGGCACCATCCAGGGCCAGTTCGAGATGCTCGGCCTGCCCTACGTCGGCTCGGGGGTGGCGGCCAGCGCCAACGCGATGGACAAGGAGCGGATGAAGCAGGTGCTCAGCGCCGGATCGCTCCCGGTCGGGCCCTACACCGCCTTCACCCGCCAGCAGTGGGACGCCGACCCCGCCGCCTGCCTGGACGCCGTGGCCGGTCTGCGGTTCCCCGTCTACGTCAAGCCGTCCAGTGGCGGCTCCAGCATCGGCATCACCCGGGTGACCGACCCCGGCGCGGTGGCTGCCGCGGTGGAGGAGGCGTTCCGCCACGACACCAAGTGCATGGTCGAGCAGGGGGTGGCCGACGTCCGCGAGGTCGAGTGCGGGGTGCTGGAGGGGTCGGACGGGCCGCGCACCTCGGTGCCCGGCGAGATCGTCATGCACACCGAGGGCAAGTTCTACGACTTCGACGCCAAGTACCTGCCCGAGGAGCAGGTCTCGCTGGCGGTACCGGCCGACCTGGAGGAGGAGGTGGTGGCCCGGGTGCAGGAGGTTGCCGTGCGCACCTTCGAGGCGGTCGGTGCGGCCGGGCTGGCTCGGGTCGACACCTTCGTCACCGCCGACGGGCAGGTGCTGGTGAACGAGATCAACACCATGCCCGGTTTCACCGAGCACTCGATGTACCCGCAGGTGTGGGCGGCGTCCGGGGTGGACTACCCGGCGCTGGTGGACCAGCTGCTGCAGCAGGCGCTGCGGCGGCGTCCCGCCTGGCGCTGACGCGTCCGCGCTGGGCCGACGGGCCTCAGACGCAGGGGGTCTCCAGCGGGTCGTGGGTGCGCACCGCCGGGGCCAGGTCGACCAGCGCGTCGGCCTCGGGGGCGTAGCGGCTGGGCACACCGACCTCGACGAAGGCGGTCCGGCCGATGGTGGTGAACAGCCAGCCGTCGGTGCCCTGCTCGGCGAACCAGCCGACGCCGTCCACCTCGTAGCACTGGCTGGTGGGTTCCAGCGCCGCCGGTGCCGGGACGCCGCAGCGCAGCGTGATCGGCGGCGTCCCCCACGCCGCCACCGGGGCGCCCGGGTCGGCGGCGACGTCGCGGGCCGGCTGG
>NZ_QPKK01000384.1 GCF_003344635.1 Desertihabitans aurantiacus | reverse complement strand
TCGCCAGCCGTGGTGACTACGACGGCACCACCTGGACCATCGGTGAGCTGGCCGCTGGTGAGGTCGTGACGCTGGTGATCGATGTGACGGTGGAGCCTGCGGCCGATGGGACCATCGTGACCAACGTGGCCCAGCTGTCGGGCAACGGTCGTGAGATCGAGGACGACCCGAAGAACCCCGGTAAGGACGGTGGGCGTAACACCACTCCGGATGATGGCTATGACGAGGTGGACATCACCGTCCGCTCCGGGGATCCGGTGCTGGACAAGAAGGTGCTGCTGCCCGGTGAGACCCTCGACAACGCGGGTGAGGTGACCGACACCCTCTATGAGGACGGCACCCCGCAGCCGCGTGAGGTCGCTGCTGGGGATGTGATCCAGTACGGCATCGTCGTGGAGGGTCACGAGGAGTTCCCCGCCAGCGACGTGTCGGTCGCCGACGCCCTCCCGGCCGGGATCACCTACGCCGGTGACTACGTCGCCAGCCGTGGTGAGTACGACGGCACCACCTGGACCATCGGTGACCTCGCTCCGGGTGAGGTCGTCACCCTGGTGATCGATGTGACGGTCGAGCCGGCCGAGCACGGCACGATCATCACCAACGTGGCCCAGCTGTCCGGGAACGGGCGGGAGATCGAAGACGACCCGAAGAACCCCGGCAAGGACGGTGGCCGCAACACCAGCCCCGATGACGGCTACGACGAGGTCGACATCACCGTCCGCGCCGGGAACCCGACGCTGGACAAGAAGGTGCTGCTCCCGGGAGAGACCCTGGACAACGCCGGTGAGGTCACCGACACCCTCTACGACAGTGAGGGCAACCCGCAGCCGCGTCAGGTGCAGGTCGGCGATGAGATCCAGTACGGGATCGTGGTCAAGGGTCACGACACCGACCCCTCGGTCGATGTCGCGGTCGAGGACGTGCTCCCGGTCGGGGTCAGCTACGCCGGTGACTACGAGGCGAGCCGTGGTGAGTACGACGGCAGCACCTGGACCATCGGTGATCTGGCCGCGGGTGAGGTGGTCACCCTGGTGATCGATGTGACCGTCGACGACATCGCCGCGGGGGAGATCGTCACCAACGTCGCCCAGCTGTCGGCCAACGGTGAGGAGGTGGCCGACGACGGTCAGCGCGAGGGCCGTAACACCGACCCGACCGACGGCTGGGACGCGGTCGACATCACCGTGGGCGGCCTCGGCGGTGAGGAGCTGCCCGACAGCGACGAGGGCCCGCAGGATGGGTCCGCGCCGGGTGGTCAGCTGCCCGACACCGGTGCACCGGCAGTGCTGCTGCCGCTGCTGGCCGGACTGGCCCTCGCCGGAGCCGGCACCACCCTGGTGATCCGCCGCCGCCGGGCAACGGGTCTCTGACCCACACCCGGTAACGCTCCTGCTGCAGGGGTGCCGACCGCGCGAAAGTGCGCGGACGGCACCCCTGCCGCCGTCCCAGGACGAGGTACGGCAGCCCGGACCGGGACACCGTGGTGCCCGACAGCGGGAGAGGCGTCAGCGGGGCAGCAGACCCGCACCCAGCGGGCGGTCCTCGCTGAAGCCGGGCAGCACCAGGAACGTGCCGGAGGCCGTCGTGGTGGTGTAGTCCAGCAACGCGTCCTGCTCGTCCATCCGGGCCAGGGTGCGGGTGAAGGTCTCCAGCTCGCGCTGGAAGGAGATGAAGACCAACCCCTTGTCCTCCGCGCTGCGGGCGTAGGAGTAGCTGCGGCGCAGCATCAGCCCCGGCAGCCCCGCCGGCAGCGGGTGGGCCCGGCGGACGTGGGCGTCGACGGCGATGTCGTAGACCCCGGCCTCGCTCTTGGCCTGCAGGTCCGGGTCGTCGTCGATGGTGCCGCCCGACAGCGGCACCCCGGTGTCCCGGCGCCGGCCGATCTTGGCCTGCTGCTCCGGCACCGGCAGGGCCACGAAGTCCTCCACCCGGATGGGCATCAGCCGGACCACGGCGATGCAGCCCCCGGCCAGGTCGTCCGGGCCGTCCAGCCAGACCAGCTCGTCCTGCTCGGCCTCTGTCTTGGGCACGCTGATCCCGTCGTGGAAGCCCAGCAGGTTCCGCGCGCCGATGCCGTCCAGGGCGCCGCGGAACCCGGCCACCTGCCAGCGCACGCGGACCGCGTCCCTCAGCTCGGCGGTCAGTGCCTGCTCGGCGAGCACGATCACCGTCGGGTCGTCGGAGCACACCTGCAGCAGCAGGTCACCGCCGCGCTGGTGGTCGGGGACGTCCTCGCGGGCGAACCGCGGCAGGTCGCTGGCGCCGGGGGAGTCCGTCCCCCGCGCCGCGCGGACCACCTCCGGACCGACCCCGACGGTGACGGTGAGGTCGGCCGGGTCCACCCCCGCCAGCTGCGGGTCGGTGCCCAGGGTCAGCCCGGCGATGCGCCGGCCCAGCCGCGCCAGCACCGCCGCGACGTCCGACCCGTCCACCAGGTCGGCCACGGTGAGCCCGATGTGGGCCTGGCGGACCAGCGGCAGAGTGACCCCTGGCTGGTGCTCGCCGTAGGGCGACACCGGCTCCGGCGGCCCCGGCGCGGGCTGGGCCGGCGGCTGCTCGGCGGTCTCGCTCGTCCGGCTGGCGCGGCCCAGCAGGAAGGCCCCGGC
>NZ_QPKK01000383.1 GCF_003344635.1 Desertihabitans aurantiacus | reverse complement strand
GGGGCGGCGACCGCGTCGCGGGGCCACCACCCGGCGCCGGCGGCGGCCACGCCGACCGCCCCGGCCGCGAGCAGCGCGCGACGCGACCAGCGGCCCCCACCTCCGCCACCTCCGCGGGGACTCATGACGCCACGCAACCCGGGTCGGTGTCGACGGTGCGGCTGCCCCCGCTGCTGCTCGGGCTGACCTGCGAGACCGCCCGCAGGTCGTCGGGGCCGAGCTCGGTGCGGTAGCCGGCCACCAGCTCCCGCAGCACCCGGTCCCGGTCCGGTGCGTCCGCGGCGGCGTCGAAGGACAGCACGGTCACCGTCGCGGCGCGCGCCAGCCAGGAGCTGAGCAGGTCGCTGCTGTCGGCCGGCTGGGCGCCGAGCAGCGTGTCGAGCTCGAGGGTGAAGCCGGCGGGGTCGCTCAGCCACTCCTCGGCGAGGGCCCGCTCGCCGGCGGTCTGCACCGGGACGTCCAGGTAGGCCACCTCGACCCGCTCGCCGTCGGCCCCGTCCTTCCCGTCCTGCGGGTCACCGGTCTCGGCGAGCACCGGGCGGGTCGAGACCACCGCCACCAGCACGTCGGTCACGGCCCCGTCGGCCCCGCGGGTCCAGCGCAGCCCGCCCTGGACCGGGTGCCCCGCGAGCTCGCCGGTCAGCGCGGCCACGGTGGAGGTGCGCTGGGCGCTGCGGTCGGCCACCACCACCGCCGGCCGG
Source organism: Desertihabitans aurantiacus (assembly GCF_003344635.1). Classification (GTDB taxonomy): domain Bacteria; phylum Actinomycetota; class Actinomycetes; order Propionibacteriales; family Propionibacteriaceae; genus Desertihabitans; species Desertihabitans aurantiacus. The sequence continues at coordinate 1,908 of NZ_QPKK01000383.1, read as the reverse complement.
GAGCCGTCCAGCCGCAGCCACCGCTCGCCGGATGGGTCGGCGTCGGGCCTCTCCCCCGCGTCCGGACCGGCCGGCGCGGGCAGCACGGGAACCTGCAGGTCGACCCGGCTGTAGCTGGTCGTCGGCTCAGGGACGTCGAAGCCCCCGGCGCCGAGGAGGGTCGGCAGCAGCGCCAGTGCCGACCGCTCCTGGGCCGCCAGCCGGTGCTGGCCGGTCAGGGCGGCGACCAGCTCGTCGGCACCCTGCCCTCCTGGCAGCCGCCAGGCCACGTGCTCGGGCACCGCCACCCCGGGCAGCAGCGGGCGCACCGCACGCTGCTCGCCCTCCCACACCAGCGGCGGCGGGCCGGTCTCGACCGGGCCCACCGTGGCGATGGTGTCGCCGTCGCGCGCGCGGTCCAGCTGCAGCGGCAGGCTGCCGGCCACCGTCACGGTCGTCGCCCGGGTCTCCGGCAGCACCTCGTCCAGCCGGGCGAGCAGGGAGCACCGGGGGGCACCCAGCGGCGCCGCCCCGAGCACCGGTCGCGGCTCCTCGCACGTGCCGAGCCCGAGCGAGCCCACCCGGCACAGCGTGCGGCCCAGCGCGGCCTGCGCGTAGCCCGGCAGCAGGCTCATCACCCCGGCGACGGCGAGCACGACCAGCAGCCCGGCCACCACCCGGTCGGTGACACCGCGGCGGCGAGCCGCCTGCTCGACCTTGCGGCCCCTGCGCGCCACCTCCACCTCCGCCCGGGTCGTCCTGCCCGGCTCGGCCCCGGGCGCCGCGCAGTCTAGTGCGTGCGAGTCCACCGCCCGGCGCCCGTCACCGGGCCGCGGGCGGGCGACCCGGTCGCTGACTAACGTGGCCCGCGGCGTCGGAGGAGAGGCACGGGAGGTCGGTCGTGGGCACAGCGGAGCAGGGTGCGGAGCGCGTGTTCGGACCCGGACCCCACCGGCTGCTGCGCGACGGCGAACCGATCGCCGCGGTGGCGGTGGCCGAGACCCGCGCGGCCCGCCGCCGCGGGCTGCTCGGCACCGACCGGGTCGATGGCGCCCTGTGGATCCCCCGCTGCCCGTCGGTTCACATGGTCGGCATGCGCTACCCCATCGACGTGGCAGTGGTCGACGCCGCCGGGGTGGTGCTGCTGACCAGGACGCTGCGGCCCTGGACGGGGGCGACCTGGCCCGTCCGGCGGGCCTCGGCGGCCGTGGAGGCACCGGCCGGCGCGCTCTCGACGTGGGGGGTGCGCCCGGGCGCCCGGCTGACGGTGCAGCGCGCCGACCGCTAGCGTGAGCCGCGCCCCGATCCCGACCTCGACGGAGAGCCCCATGACGACCTCGAACGGCGCCCCCAGCGACCTCGCCCCTTCCCTGCGCTGGGCGGTGCTCGGCGCCGGACGCATCTCGCGCACCTTCGCCGACCAGCTCCCCCGCAGCAGCACCGGACGGCTGGTGCGGGTCGGCAGCCGCGACGCCTCCCGGGCGGCCGAGATGGCCGGTGAGCTCGGCGTGACGGCCGGCAGCTACGAGGAGGTGCTGGCCGACCCCGACGTCGACGCCGTCTACGTCGGCACCGTGCACACCACCCACGCCGAGCTCGCCGTGGCGGCGCTGCGGGCCGGCAAGCACGTGCTGTGCGAGAAGCCGATGGCGCCCACCCACGCCGAGGTGTCGACCATGGTCGACACCGCCCGGGCCACCGGCCGTGCGCTGGTCGAGGCCTTCATGTACCGCTTCCACCCCCAGACCCGCCGGCTGCTGCAGCTCGTCGGCGAGGGCGCCATCGGCCAGGTGCTGCACGTCGACGCCGCCTTCGGCTTCGCCACCGGCGCCACCGGTGGACGCCTGCTCGACCCGGCGCTGGCCGGCGGGGCGATCCTCGACGTCGGCTGCTACCCGGTCTCGATGGCCCGCGCCGTGGTGGCCGCCG
>NZ_QPKK01000382.1 GCF_003344635.1 Desertihabitans aurantiacus | reverse complement strand
CGCCCGTCGGGTCGCGGTCGCGGCCGGTCTGCCCGAGCGGGAGGCGCTGACCGCCGGCGACGGGGTCGAGTGGCTGGTCGAGTCGGGCGACGCCCCGCTCTCGGTGGACGTCCTGGACGGGGTGGACGCCGTCGTCACCGGCTCGGCGGTGGCGGTCGCGCTGACCGGCACCATCGTCCTCGACGCCTCGGCCGACCAGGGCCGCCGGGCCTTCACCCTGGTGCCGGACCACCACGTCTGCGTGGTGCGCGAGGCCGACGTGGTGCACGGGGTGGGCGAGGCGCTGCGCCGGCTCGACACCACCCGGCCGCTCACCTGGGTGAGCGGACCGAGCGCGACCAGCGACATCGAGCTGGACCGGGTCGAGGGCGTGCACGGGCCGCGGGTGCTCGACGTGGTCGTCGTCCGGGACAGCTGACCAGCCCGGGTCGGCGTGGGCCCGCCGCGCCGGGGTACCCGGCAGGCATGGACACCGCACCCCTCGCCCTCGTCACCGGCGCCTCCAGCGGGATCGGCCGCGAGCTCGCCACCGTCCTCGCCGAGAACGGCTTCGACCTGGTCGTCAACGCCGAGGACGCCGGCCTGGATGCCGCCGCCGAGCAGCTGCGCGCCACCGGAGCCGACGTCACCGCCGTCCGCGCCGACCTGCGCTCCCCGGAGGAGGTCCGCCGGCTGCACGCCGCGGTGACCGGCACCGAACGTCCGCTCGACGTGGCCGCCCTCAACGCCGGCGTCGGCCGGGGCGGCGCCTTCGTCGAGATCGACCTGGAGCAGGAGCTGGCGGTGATCGAGACCAACATCACCGCCACCGTCCACCTGGCGAAGCTGGTGCTGCGCGAGATGGTCGCCCGCGACGAGGGCCGGGTGCTCATCACCTCCTCGATCGCCTCGACCATGCCCGGCTCGTTCCAGGCCGTCTACAACGCCTCGAAGTCGTTCCTGCAGTCCTTCGCCGAGGCCCTGGTCGACGAGCTGAAGGACTCCGGCGTCACCGTCACCTCGCTGATGCCCGGGCCGACCAGCACCAACTTCTTCTCCCGGGCCGGCATGGACGACACCCCGATCGGGCAGAGCGCCAGCCAGGACGACCCGCGCCGGGTCGCCGAGCAGGGCGTCGCCGCGCTGCTGGCCGGCAAGCAGAAGGTCACCGGCGGTTCGGTGGGCACCAAGCTGCAGCAGGCCACCAGCGGACTGCTGCCCGACCGGCTCAAGGCGGCCCTGCACCGCCGGATGGCCGAGCCCATCGACCGGGACTGACCGGGCCGCCGCCCCTGCCCCGGGCGCGCAGGGCAGGATGTGCGCCATGGACGGACCCGCCGCGACCACGCCCGAGCCCGCAGACCCCCCGAGCGGGACGACCGCCACCGAGGAGCAGCCGGCTCCGCCGCCGCGGTGGAGCGTCAAGCTCGTCCCGGCCGCGCTGCTGTCGACCTCGGCGTTCTTCCTGTTCGCCTACCAGGTGTGGTGGATCGGCTACCCGCTGCTCGTCGCGGCCCTCGTGCTCGCGGTGCTGCTCGACCGCGGCCTGGCCAAGGACCTGCTGCTCATCGCGCTCGGCATCGGGATCGTCTCCTGGACCTCGGTGGAGGCCGACGTCGGCTGGTCCTCCTTCATCCGGATCGGCGCCACCCTCGCCCTGGCGGTGTCGGTGCCGCTGCTGGTCGACCGCCTGGTCTTCCGCCGGAAGGCCTACACCTTCCCCTGGCGCAGCCGGCAGAAGAAGACGAGGGGCGAGATCGCCTACCTGTTCGCGGTGCCCTTCCTCGGCTGGGCGATCCTGCCGTTCTACTTCATCCGCTCCGGCGCCTACGAGAACTGGCCGCAGATCGTCGACACCTCCGAGCTCGTGCGCTTCTTCATCGGCGTCAACGCGGTCGGCACCTGGGACGAGCTGTTCTTCATCTGCACGGTGTTCGCCCTGCTGCGCCGCCACTTCCCGATCTGGCAGGCCAACCTGCTGCAGACCGCGATCTTCGTCTCGTTCCTGTGGGAGCTCGGCTACCGCGCCTGGGGTCCGCTGCTGACCATCCCGTTCGCGCTGCTGCAGGGCTACCTGTTCTCCAAGACCCGCTCGCTGGGCTACGTGCTGATCGTGCACCTGCTCTTCGACGCCCTGGTCTTCATGGCCATCGTGCACGCCCACAACCGCGACTGGTGGCCGATCTTCCTCTACTGACCGCCCCGGCGCTGGCACACTGTGCCGGTGCCCAGCCTCGCCGTCGTCTCCCTGGCCGAGCGTCCCGAGCTGACTGACGCGTTCTGGTCGGTGCCGGGGGACTGGCCGGAGTTCATGCTCCAGGACCCGGTCTCGGCCACCCGCTACGGCGACGCGGTGGACCGCCACCCCGACCTGCACCTGGTGCTGCTGGAGGACGACCAGCCGGTCGGACGCCTGCACGCGGTGCCGGTGCGCTGGCCCGGGCCCGATGCGTCGCCGGTGCGCGGCTGGGACTGGGCGCTGGAGCAGGGCGTCGACGACCCGCCGGCCGAGCCGACCGCGGTCAGCCTGATCGAGGCCCGGCTGGCCCCGCAGCACCGCTCCCGCGGGCTGAGCCGGGTGCTGCTCGCCGCCGCGCGGGAGCGCTGCGCCCGGGCCGGGGTGGTCGACCTGCTGGC
>NZ_QPKK01000381.1 GCF_003344635.1 Desertihabitans aurantiacus | reverse complement strand
CGCTCGGACGGGGGGCGGGCGCGGCGGACTGACCGCCGTTGCCGCGGGCCTTGCCGTTGGGCTGGCCGGCACCGTCGGCCCTCAGCCGCTCGGTCAGCCGGCGGACCACCGGCGCCTCGATCGTCGAGGACGCCGAGCGGACGAACTCCCCCATGTCACCGAGGGTCTTCAGAACTTCCTTGCTCTCGACTCCGAACTCTTTCGCGAGCTCGTAGACACGGACCTTTGCCACTCTTCTCCCATCGGTCCGCGTCTGCACGCGGACCACTCAGTTGTACTGGCTCATTGAGGGTTACTCATCGAGTCGTCATGAGCGTCAGCTCACTTCCTGGTCTGACCCGCACCGGGTGGTGCGGGTCGGTTCGGACGGCCCCCGTCCTACGGGGACCGCGGAATGCGTTGCCACTCTACGCCGAGCCCCCCGACCCCGACCAAGTCGGGGACGCCCGCTGCGGGTCGGCGAGGGGGGCGAGCAGGTCGGAGACCTGGTTGGGGTCGACCCCCTCCAGGCGCAGCGCCCGCCCGATCGCCCTGCGTCGGACCGCGAGCTCGGTGCAGGCCGGGTCGGGGTGCACGTAGGCGCCCCGCCCCGGGAGCGACCGACGGCGGTCGACCAGCACCTCGACGGTGCCGGGCCGGGCCACCAGCCGGATCAGCTCGGACTGGCTGGACCGTCGCCGGCACCCCACGCAGGTGCGTACCGGCTGATCCACCGCGACAGCCTACCCGATCGACCCCACCGGGGTCAGCACCGGCGGTCGGGTGGGTTCAGGCCTGGGTCTCGGCGTCGGAGCGGATGTCGATCCGCCAGCCGGTGAGCCGGGCGGCCAGCCGGGCGTTCTGGCCCTCGCGGCCGATCGCCAGCGACAGCTGGTAGTCCGGCACGACCACCCGGGCGGCCTTGGCCGCGGCGTCGACGACGGTCACCGAGGCGACCTTGGCCGGCGAGAGGGCCTGGGCGACGAAGGTGGCCGGGTCCTCCGACCAGTCGACGATGTCGATCTTCTCCTCGTCGAGCTCGTGCATGACCGCGCGCACCCGCTGGCCCATCGGGCCGATGCAGGCGCCCTTGGCGCTGACGTCGGGGTTGTGGCTGACCACCGCGATCTTGGTGCGGTGCCCGGCCTCGCGGGCCACCGCCTTGATCTCGACCAGCCCGCTGGCGATCTCGGGCACCTCGAGCCGGAAGAGGTTGCGCACCAGGTCGGGGTGGGTGCGGGAGACCACCACCTGCGGCCCGCGCAGCTCCTTGCGGACCGCCACCACCTGCACCCGCAGCCGGCGCCCGTGGGTGTAGCGCTCCCCCGGCACCTGCTCGGCCAGCGGCATGATCGCCTCGATCTTGCCCAGGTCGACCAGCACGGTCCGCGACTTGGCGTCTTGCTGCACGACCCCGGAGAGGATGTCGCCCTCCACGCCGGCGAAGTGGCCGTACTTCTGCTCGTCCTCGGCCTCGCGGATCCGCTGCAGGATGACCTGGCGGGCGGTGGTGGCGGCCACCCGGCCGAACCCGGCGGGGGTGTCGTCGTACTCCCCGATCCGCTCGCCGTCCTCGTCGAGCTCGGGCACCATCACCTGCACCTTGCCGCTCTTGCGGTCGAGGTTGACCCGGGCGCCGGGGTGAGCGCCCTCGGTCTTCTCGTAGGCCTGGAGCATGGCCTCCTCCAGGGCCCGGACGAGGACGTCCAGGGGGATCTCGCGGTCGCGCTCCAGCGCCTTCAGCGCGGCCATGTCGATGTCCATCTCAGCGTCCTCCCTCGTCCTCGTCCTCGTCGGAGGCGTGCTCGTCCAGCTCGTCGTCGACGTCCTCGTCAGCGAGGTCGTCGTCGGTGCCCTCGTCGTCGGTGCCCTCGTCGTCGGTGCCCTCGTCGTCGGTGCCCTCGTCCACGTCGGGCAGCGGGTCGGGCCGGTTGAACTCGACCTGCACCAGCGCCCGGCGCACCTCCGCCTGCTCCAGCGTGCGGCGCGCGCCGCCGACCTCGAGCGTGACCGTGGTGTCGTCGGAGGCGACCACGCGACCGGTCAGCTGCTCCTCCCCCACCTCCAGCCTCACCAGGCGGCCGCGGTTGCGACGCCAGTGCTGCGGCTTGGTCAGCGGTCGGCTCAGCCCCCGAGAGGAGACCTCGATGGTGTAGGGCGAGACCCCGCTGGGGTCGTGCTCGTCGACCAGGTCGTTGAGCTGCTTGGCGGCGGCGGCGATGTCGTCGAGCAGCGGCCCACGTCCCTGCGGCCCGTCCCCGTCGACCACCACCTTGACCACGCGGCGGCGTCCGGCGGCCTGCACCGAGAGGTGCTCCAGCTCGAGCCCGTGCGCGGTGAGGACGGGGGTGAACAGGTCGTCCAGGTCGGAGTCCTTCACGTGCCCGTCCCTCCATCCGGTTGTGCCTGGCAGTTGTCCCGGCGCGATGTCCGGGACGGTCGAGCATATACGTCCGCGCCGCCCCCGCGACCGGCTCGCTGCGGTAGCGTCCCCGGGGTGTCCACGCTGAGCCGCCGTCGTCTGCTCGCGGCCGCCGCCCTGGGCACGCTGCCGCTCACCGGCTGCACCTGGTCGAGCCCGGTGGTCCGCGGCGGACCGTCCACCCCGCCGCCGCAGCCCCCGCCGCCGCCGGAGGTGCAGGACGCGCTGCGCACCGAGCAGACCCTGGCCGCGGTGGCCCGGGCGCTGGCCGACGGGCCGGACGCCGTG
>NZ_QPKK01000380.1 GCF_003344635.1 Desertihabitans aurantiacus | reverse complement strand
GACCGGTCGGCTACGACGTCGCCGCGCTGCGGGCCGGGGTGCCGGCGCTGGCGTCGGGGACGGCGTTCTTCGACGGCCCGGGCGGCACCCAGACACCGCGCGCGGTGGCCGAGGCGATGGCGGCCGTGCTCAGCGCGCCGCTGTCCAACCGGGGCCGGCTGCACCCGGCGCAGCGCAACGCCGAGGACGTCGTCGCCGCCTTCCGCGAGGCCGGGGCGGACCTGCTGGGCGTGCCGCCGACCGGCGTCGTGCACGGACGCAGCGCCACCCAGCTCACCTTCGACCTGTCCCGGACGCTGGCGCGGGAGTGGCAGCCGGGCGACGAGGTCGTCCTCACCCGGCTCGAGCACGACGCCAACCTCCAGCCGTGGCTGCTGGCCGCCGAGCGCACCGGCGCGCGGGTGCGCTGGCTCGAGCTCGACCCGGTCACCGCCGAGCTCGACCTGTCGACGCTGGAGCAGGTGCTCACCGAGCGCACCCGGCTGGTGGCGGTCACCGGGGCGTCCAACCTGCTCGGCACCCGCCCACCGCTGCAGCGGATCGCCGCGGCCGCGCACGCGGTCGGGGCTCTGGTGTGGGTGGACGGGGTGCACCTGGTGCCGCACGAGCTGGTCGACCTGCCGGCTCTCGGCGTGGACGCCCTGGTCTGCTCGGCCTACAAGTTCCTCGGCCCGCACTGCGGTCTGCTGGCGGCCACCCCGGAGCTGCTGGAGCGGCTCGCCCCGGACAAGCTGCGGCCCGCCAGCGACGACGTCCCGGAGCGGTTCGAGCTGGGCACCCTGCCGTACGAGGTGCTGGCCGGGGTGACGGCTGCGGTCGACCTGCTCGCCGAGCTGGTGCCGAGCCGGCCCACCGCCTCCCGGCGGGAGCGGCTGCGTCGCTCGATGCGGGCGGTGCACGCCTCCGAGACCGCGCTGCGGGTGCAGCTGGAGGACGGCCTGGACGCGCTGGGTGAGCGGGTGGTGCGCCACTCCCGGGCTGCGGAGCGGACGCCGACCGTGCTGGTCTCGCTGCCCGGACGCAGCGCGGCCGAGGCCGCCCGCTTCCTGGCCGAGCGGGACGTCCTCGCCCCGGCGGGCACCTTCTACGCCACCGAGCCGGCCCGGGTGCTCGGGCTGCTGGACGACCCCCCGCTGCGGGTCGGGCTGGCGCCCTACACCGACGCCGAGGACGTCGCCCGGCTGCTGGACGGTCTGCGAGCCTTCCTGCGCTGACCACCTCGCCGGGCGACGTCGGAGGTGCTCAGCGGCCGCCGGTGATCTTGCGGTGGCGCTGGGCCACGCCCGGCTCGCCGTAGGGGTAGTCGTCCCAGACCGGGGCGCTGACCCCGGTCAGCCGTTCCTGCTGCTCGGGGGAGAGGACGACGTCGGCGGCCCCCAGGCACTGCTGCAGCTGCTCCAGCGTCCGGGCGCCGAGGATCACCGAGGTCACCGCCGGACGGGCCGCCAGCCAGGACAGCGACACCTGGGCGGGGGAGGCGCCGAGCTCGTCGGCCACCGCGGTGACGGCGTCGATCACCTGCCAGGTGCGCTCGGCGGCGTTGCGGCCGGCGTAGGCCTCCATCCCGCGCTCGGGGTTCTCACCCAGCCGGGTGGCACCGGTGGGGGCCTGGTCGCGCTGGTACTTGCCGGTCAGCCAGCCGCCGGCCAGCGGCGACCACGGCAGCAGCCCCATCCCGGCGTCCTGCACGGCGGGGACGATCTCGGCCTCGATGCCGCGGGTCAGCAGGTTGTACTGCGGCTGCAGCGTGACCGGCACCGGCCAGCCGCGGAAGGTGGCCAGGTCGACGGTCTTGGTCAGCTGCCAGCCGGTGAAGTTCGACAGCCCCCAGTAGCCCACCTTGCCGGCGGCGACCGCGTCGTCGAAGAAGCGGACCGTCTCCTCCAGCGGGGTCAGCGCGTCCCAGGCGTGCACCTGGTAGAGGTCGATCCGGTCGGTCTGCAGCCGGCGCAGCGAGGCGTCCAGCGCCTGCGAGAGGTGGGTGCGGGAGAGCCCGAGCCCGTTGGGGTGGTCGGCGGTGGGGAAGCGGCCCTTGGTGGCCAGCACCACCCGGTCGCGGATGTCGGTGCCCCGGTCGGACAGCCAGCGCCCGATGATCGACTCCGACTCGGTGCCGGCGTAGACGTCGGCGGTGTCGACCAGGTTGCCGCCGGCCTCGAGGTAGGCGTCCAGCTGGGCGTGGGCGGTCGCCTCGTCGCTCTCCGCGCCGAAGGTCATCGTGCCGAGGGCGTAGGTCGAGACGGACGTGCCGCTGCGTCCGAGGGTGCGGTACTCCATGGGTTCTCCTCGTCGAGAGAGGTGGCTCCCCGGCCCCGACGGGGGCCGAGGAGGGTCGGTCAGGCCGACCGTACCCAGCCCCCGTCGCTCCTCCCCGGGCCCCCGCCGCGGGCGCCGCGGGACGCCCGGTTTGGTCCGGGCGCTGCCGGGCACGATCGGGGCACAGTCGGAGACGGGAGCGGAGATGAGCACCACCACCATCGTCTGGGTCGTCGTCATCGTCGTCGTGCTGCTGGCCGTGGCGCTGATCGCGCTGGTCGCCTCACGCCGGCGGCGCGAGCGGCACCGCCAGCAGGCCGCCGAGCTGCGGCAGCGCTCGGAGCAGCAGAGCCTGGACGTGCGGCGGAGCGAGGCCGAGGCGCGCGAGGCCAAGGCGGAGTCCCGCCGCGTCCGCGCCGAGGCCGAGCAGCAGGCCGCCGAGGCCGAGCAGCGGG
>NZ_QPKK01000038.1 GCF_003344635.1 Desertihabitans aurantiacus | reverse complement strand
CGGGCAACGCCAGGGTGGGCGAGTGCGCCATCGGCACCTACCGGCTGCTGCTCGACGCGCCGCTGGGGGAGCGGATCACCCGGGTGCTCTGCTTCGGCCACCCGACGCTGTCCCGTCCGGTCACCCGGCTGCTCGGACGCGCCGACGTCGAGCTGGTCGCGGTCACGGCCGGCGACCGCTGGCCCGACCCCGGCCACCGGGTCTCCCGCGTCGCCGGCGCCGTCGACCTCGCCGCGGGCGACGAGGGCTGGCTGGCGGAGTGGCAGCAGGCCGACGCCGGTCTGCGCCGCCGCCTCGACGCGCTCGTCCCCGCCGACCCCAGCACCGGTCCCGGGCTGGCGGCGATGGTGGCCGGCAGCCTGCGCGCCTCCGACGTCTGGCTGCTCGGCTCCTCCCAGGCGGTCCGGGACGCCGACCTGGCGCCGGTCTGGTCGTCGGCCGGGCCGGTGGTGCACGCCAACCGCGGGCTGGCCGGGATCGACGGCACCGTCTCCACCGCCGTCGGGCTGTCGCTGGGCACCGGCGCCGGGGTGACCGCGCTGGTCGGCGACCTCACCTTCCTGCACGACAGCAACGGGCTGCTGATCGGGCCCGACGAGCCCCGCGCCGACGTCCGGCTGGTCGTCGCCAACGACGTCGGCGGCGCCATCTTCGCCAGCCTCGAGCAGGGACGTCCCGAGCTCGGCGGCTCCTTCGAGCGGCTCTTCGGCACCCCCCACCGCGTCGACCTCGCCGCGCTGGCCGCCGCGCACGGCGTCAAGTACCGCCCGGTCACCGCTGCCGACCAGCTCGCCGAGCTGCTCGAGCGCCGGATCACCGGGATCGAGGTCGTCGAGGTCCGCCTCGACCGCAGCCGCCGCCGCGCCCTGGACGCCGACCTCCGCGCCCTCGTCCGCCCGTCGTGACCCGGGTCCCGGGAACGGCTCAGCCGGGGGTCGGGGTGGCGACCGGCAGCGGGCCGGGCGCGTCCTCGGGATGGCCCGCGTTGGCCTCGACCCAGGAGCGCAGGTGCGCCAGCGGTGCGGCCGCGCTCGCTCCCAGCCCGGTGAGGGCGTACTCGACGCGCGGCGGCACCTCCGGGTAGGCGGTCCGTGTCACCAGGTCGCTCGCCTCGAGCCGCTTGAGGGTCTGCGAGAGCACCTTCGGGCTCACCCCCTCCAGCCGGCGGCGCAGCTCGCCGAACCGGGTCGGGCCCTCCTCGAGCACACCGATGGCGAGCGCGCTCCACTTGTTGGCCAGCAGGTCCAGCAGGTCGCGGCAGGGGCACATCGCGGCGTAGACGTCGTTGCGCCCGCAGGCGTCGGTGGCGGTCACCGTGCCGACGGTACCCGATGGGTACCAGGTGTCCTTGACGGTAACTACGGTCCGTGGGAGATCGTCGCCCCATGACCACCACGCACACCGCCATCGGCTACCGCGACAACCTCCCCGCCACCGACGAGCGGGCGCTCCTCACCGAGCAGGTCCCCACCCCCGAGCCGGGTCCGCACGACCTGCTGGTGCGGGTCGAGGCCGTCTCGGTCAACCCGGTCGACGTCAAGCTGCGCAGCGGGGCGCCGGCCGGAGGGCTGCGGGTGCTCGGCTTCGACGCCGCCGGCACGGTGGAGCGGGTCGGCTCGGAGGTCACCCTCTTCGCCGAGGGCGACGAGGTGTTCTACGCCGGCAGCATCGACCGTCCCGGCACCGACCAGCAGCTGCACCTCGTCGACGAGCGCATCGTGGGACGCAAGCCGGCCAGCCTCTCCTTCGCCGACGCCGCCTCGCTCCCGCTCACCGCGATCACCGCCTGGGAGGCCCTGTTCGACCGGCTCCGGCTCACCGCCGACTCCACCGGCACCCTGCTCGTCGTCGGCGCCACGGGGGGCGTGGGGTCGATCCTGCTGCAGCTCGCCGAGGCGCTGCTGCCCGGGGTCCGGGTCATCGCCACCGCATCCGACGAGGAGCGGGGCGCGCAGGTCCGCGGGCTCGGCGCCGAGCACACCGTCAACCACCGCGAGGACCTCACCGCCCAGGTGCTCGCCCTCGCCCCGGCGGGGGTGGACTGGCTGTTCACCGCCTACTCCGAGGGCCAGGTCGCCACCTATGCCGAGGTCGTCGCCCCGGGCGGCCACGTGGTCGCCATCGACGACGGGCCGCGGGACGTGTCACCGCTGAAGTCCAGGAGCATCGCCTGGCACTGGGAGCTGATGTTCACCCGGCCGGTGCACCAGACCGCCGACCTGGTCGAGCAGCACCGCCTGCTCACCCGGGTCGCCGAGCTCGTCGACGCCGGACGGGTGCGCGCCACCACCGAGCAGGTGCTCACCCCGATCGACGCGGTGAACCTGCGTGAGGCGCACCGGAGGATCGAGAGCAGCCGGACGACGGGCAAGATCGTCCTGCACGGGTGGCGGTGACCCCTGCGGCAGCGCCAGCCGCCAGCCGGCCCGCCGGTCGGGAGCGGCCGCCCGGGTCGTCGAGCGGGCCCGCGTCGGGTTGGACCGGGGGCGAGCGGGTAGCCCATCGGTACCGCCGGGACCGTCCCGGTACCGAACACCCGTGGAGGGATCATGTCTGTTCCCACGTCGTCCCGTACCGACCGTGCGGGCCGGACCAACGTCCAGAAGGCCGCCCTGGTGGTGGGCGTGGTCTTCCTGCTCGTCGGCGTGCTCGGGTTCATCCCGGGCATCACCACCAACTACGACACGATGTCCTTCGCGTCGCACCACTCCGAGGCGATGCTGCTCGGGATCTTCCAGGTCTCGATCCTGCACAACATCGTCCACCTGCTGTTCGGCGTGGCCGGTCTGGTGCTGGCCCGCTCGGTCTCCGGGGCCCGCAGCTACCTGGTCGTGGGCGGGATCATCTACGCGGTGCTGTTCATCTACGGCCTGCTCGTGCCCCAGGACTCCGCGGCCAACTTCGTCCCGCTGAACCTCGCCGACGACATCCTGCACCTGGTGCTGGCGATCGGCATGGTGGGCCTGGGCGTCGCCCTGACCCGCCGGGGTGCCGGCGCCGACGTCTGACCCGCACCGCTCCTCGCCCGTCACCCCGCCCGCCGGCGCGGGGTGACGCGCGGGGGGTGCGGCACGGCGGGGGTGTGCTCGACCTCAGTCGAGCGAGCGCAACCAGCGGCGCAGCGCGGCGGTGGCCAGCACGTCGTCCTCGTTGTACTGCAGCACCCGCTGCCGGGCCTGCGCCCTGACCTCATCGGTGGGCCCGTGCACCGCCTCGGCGAACCAGCGCTGGGAGTTCAGCCCGCCCGGGTCGTCGTCACGCCAGGAGAAGCCGGCCCCCTCGCTGGCCACCACCTTCAGGCCCAGCCCGTTGACGCCGAACAGGTGGTCGCGGACCGTCGCGAACAGGTCGACGAAGGAGCGCACGCCCTCGTCGCGGGCCCAGGTCAGCAGGGCCCCGGCCGCACCGTCGGCGCCGGTGCGCTCGGCCAGCTGACCGATCCGCACCGTCTCGTAGTCGCTGTAGTGGTAGACGCGCACCGGGCGCGGCCCCTCGACCAGCCCCCGGAGCCAGTCCATCGCCTCCGCGGCGAGCGCCACCTCGCCCGCGTCGTCGAGGTCGTGCCAGGACACGAACGACCGGAACTCGCTGGTGCCGGCGACCATGTCGTTGACGAGGAACCCCCACAGGTACACCCGGTCGTCGGCGGAGGTCTCGATGTCGAGGTCGATCTCCAGCTCCGCCGCCGGGACGTCCACCGGGCCGGCCTCCAGCCGCTCCAGCACCACCCCGTCGCTGATCAGCTGGGCCCGCCGCTGCACCCGCCGGATCCGCTGCTCCGCGCCGTGGCGGTGGGCCACCTCGGGCAGGTAGCGCGGCAGCAGCGCGTCCAGGTCGGCCCGCGCCAGCTCGGTGGTGGTGGCCACGCCGAGGGAGCGCAGCACGCTGATCTCGCGGACGTCCAGCGGCGCCTTGGCGATCCGCACGCTGATGTCCTCGGCGTCCAGCTGCGGCTCGCAGGCCCGCCACCACTGGCACCGGTCGCACTCCGACACCTTGATCGGGTGCACCATCGGGGTGACGTCGGGCTGGTCGAGCTGCTCGGCCCGCCGCGCCACCGACACCCGGAACTGGTGCTCGTGGTCGTGCCGCTCCAGCGCCGAGCGCAGCCGCCAGCCGCCGGGAGCGGTGCGGGAGAAGGTGCGGAACACCGGCTCGGCCAGCTCGAGCCAGGTGATGCCCACCGGGTCGTCGGTGCCCACCAGCCCGCCGCGCGGCGGACCGTCCGGAGCCCGGCCGCAGGCCTGCAGCATCCGGTAGAGGTGGGCCAGCTGCACCGCGTCCCGCTCCCGGCGGATGGTGCGGAAGCTCTCCTCGGGGTGCGCCACCGCGGCCGCCCGCGACGGCGCGTCGGTGCCGGAGACGTGCAGCAGGCTGAGCCCGGGCGCCGGCGCGCGCCGCTCCCGCACCCGGTGGCCCTTGACCAGCACCGGGTGGTAGGCGTGCCGGCCGGCGGTGTCCGGGTCGCGCACCAGCACGTCGCAGCGTCCGTAGCGGTGGCCCTCGACGTCCAGCGGCAGCTGGGCGGCCAGCACCAGGTCGGCCCCGGACGCCATCGCCTCGACGGTGCGCCCGGCCCGCACCGCGGCCGGCTCGGAGGCCACCGGACGCAGGTCGACCACCCCGGGCAGCGCGGCCAGCAGGTCGTCGACGTCGCGCTGCCACTGCTCCCCGCCGGCGAACAGCTCGCGCAGCGCCTCGTCGGCCGGCGGCGGGGCCGGGACGCCGACCAGCCGCGGGTCGTGCGCGTTCTGCGTCTTCACCGGGCAGCTGGTCGCGGCGTAGGGGCCGAGCACGATGCCGCCGTCGGCCAGCCTCACGCGGTGCCCCCCATGCGATGCCGCCTCACGCGACCCCACGGTGCAGGGCGACCACGCCACCGGTGAGGTCGCGCCACTGCACCCGGCGCCACCCGGCCCGTCCCATCAGCGCCGCCAGCTCCTGCTGGGCCGGCCAAGCCCGGATCGACTCGGCGAGGTACTCATACGCCGGCGGGTTGGACGAGACCACCCGGGCGACCCCGGGCAGCCCGGCCAGCAGCACGTCGCGGTAGAGCCGGCGCACCCCTGGCAGGGTCGGGGCGGAGAACTCGCACACCACCACCCGCCCGCCCCGACGGGTGACCCGGCGCAGCTCGCGCAGGGCGTCCTCGGTGTGCTCGACGTTGCGCAGCCCGAAGGAGATCGTCACCGCGTCGAAGGCGCCGTCGGCGAAGGGCAGCGACAGCGCGTCCGCGGCCACGAAGGACAGGTCGGGCTGGCGGTGCTTGCCCACCCGCAGCATGCCCAGGCTCAGGTCGGCCGGGACGACCGTGGCGCCGGCGTCGGCGAAGGGGCGGCTGGACGTCCCGGTGCCGGCGGCGAGGTCGAGCACCCGCTCACCCGGCAGCGGGTGCACCGCGGCCACCACCGCACGCCGCCAACGACGGTCCAGACCCAGGCTGAGCACGTCGTTGGTGGTGTCGTAGCGCTCGGCCACCGCGTCGAACATGCGGGCGACGTCGGAGCGGCGTTTGGCCAGCGTGGCTCGAGCGGGGTGCGACACGTGTGGGATTCTGCCACGCGGGTCCGACACCCACCCCGGCTCGGCGGACGCCTCCCGAGCCGGTGCGCGTTCGGCGACGGAAGGCAGAATCGAGGCCATGGCCAGGAAGACCACCGTGCTCAAGGTGTCCGGACTCCGGCGCGCCTACGGGCCCGTGACCATCGTCCGCGACTTCGACCTGGAGGTGCGTGCCGGCGAGGCGGTGGCGCTGACCGGGCGCAACGGCTCGGGGAAGTCGACGGTGCTGCGCTGCCTGGTCGGGGCCGACAAGGCCGACGAGGGCACGGTCGAGGTGAACGGCCACCCGGTGCTGGAGACCTCGGTGCAGTCCCGTCGCGACATCGCCACCGTCATCGACGACCTCGACTTCTTCCCCGACCTGTCCGTGGTCGAGCACCTCGACCTGCTGGCCCGCGCCCACGGCGTCCCCGACGCCGACGCCCTGGTCGACGAGGTGCTGGAGGAGGTGCAGCTGGTGCCGCAGTCGGGGCAGCTGCCCGGCACCCTGTCCTCGGGCCAGCGGCGCCGGCTCGGGCTGGCGACCGCCTTCGTCCGCCCCCGCGACCTGCTGGTGATGGACGAGCCGGAGGCCCGGCTGGACGTCGAGGGCGTGGCGTGGCTGGCCAACCGGCTGCGGGCCGAGCGCGAGCAGGGCCTGGCCATCGTCTTCGCCAGCCACGAGCCCAGCCTGGTCGACACCGTCGCCACCCGGGTGGTCGAGCTGGGCGCCCCGCGGCAGACCGAGGGTGCGCGCGGATGAGCGAGCCCGACCGGACGAGCGAACCGGGACGCACCGCCGAGCCGACCCGCGCCGGCGAGCCCGACCCGATCGGACCCGACGGCCCGGGCCGCAGCCTGCCCCCCGCCGTCACCCCGAAGGGGGCGCGGAAGAAGCGGAAGAAGGAGCCCAAGGCCGCATCGACGTCCGGGCCCGCGACCCCCGCCGCCGCGGAGTCGCTGAGCGAACGTCCCATGCTGCGCACCGGCCAGCCGCTGCCGCGTCCCGCGCACCCCGTGCGGGTGACCACGGTGACCGCGGAGGAGTGCGAGCCCGCCGACCACCGCGAGCTGCTCGGGCTGATGCGCGACTGGCGCAAGGGCCGGGCGACCAAGAAGCTCGGCGAGGTCATCTCCGACGCCTACGTGGTCGTCTTCGGCGTGCTGCTGGTCGGGGCGATGGCGGTCAACGTGGTGCTGCAGGCCCAGACCACGGTCAGCCAGTGCGCCACGGTGGCCTGCACCTCCGCCCGGCTCTTCCTGCCCTGGGCGACGGTGGCCCTGGTGGCCGGGCTGGCGCTGTCGATGGCCCGGTTGTTCGGGCCCGTGCTGGCCTCGGCGGCAGAGGGGACGTGGCTGATGTCGGCCCCGGTCGGACGTGCCCGGCTGCTGCGTCCCCGGCTGGTCTCCGCACTGCTGATCGCCCTGCTCGGCGGCGCGCTGGTCGGCATCCTGGTCACGCTGCTGTCGGGGACCGCCGGCCGTGAGGTGGCGGCCTGGACCATCGCCACCGGTCTGTCCGCGGCCGCCGTGGTGGCCTGGGCCGCGGCCTGGCAGACGGCCGGACGCTCCGGCCCGGCCCGCTGGAGCGCGCGGCTGTTCGCCCTGCTCGGCCTGGCGGTGCTGGTGCTGGTGGTGGCGCTGGCGGCCGGGTGGACCACCTTCACCCTGCCCGGGGTGGCCCGGATCGAGATCGCGGCGGCCGTCGCGGCGGGGGCGGTGCTGCTGCTGGTGGTCTGCGCCGTCGTGGCCGGACGCCGGCTCGACCGGATCGAGCGGCTGCGGCTGACCAGCGGCGGCTCCCTGGTCTCGGGCCTGTCCGGTGCCTTCTACGCCCTCGACCTCGGGCTGATCCACGACATCGTGGTGGAGCGGCGCGCCCGCGAGAAGGGCCACGTCCGGGCGATGCGTGGCAGCGGCGAGGCCGTCCGGGCCCTGGTGCTGCGTGAGGTGCAACGGGCCCTGCGCAGCCCCGCCGCGGTGCCCACGGTGCTGCTCACCGCGGTGGTGCCCTACGCCGCCGACGCGCTCGGCCTGGCCACCGTGGTGCCGTTCCTCGGGGCCCTCGCCGTCTTCGTCAGCCTGATCCCGCTCACCGGCGGTCTGCGGGTGCTCACCCGCAACAGCGGGCTGGCGCGGACGCTGCCCTTCACCAACGGCCAGATCCGCCGCGCCACCGTGGTGGTGCCGGCCGTGGTGGCGCTGGTCTGGGCGATCGCTTCCGCGCCGGCCTTCGTCGGGTTCGGCGAGTCCGCCGGCAGCCGTCCGGTGCTGGAGGCGGTGCAGGTGACCCTGCTCACCGCGTTCGCCGGGCTGATGGGTGCGGTCCGCTGGACCACCGCCAAGCCGGTGAACTGGGGCGCCCCGATGGCCTCCACGCCGGCCGGTGCGATCCCGCCCGGGATGATCACCGCCCCGATCCGCGGGATCGACATGGTGCTGCTCATCACCGCCCCGATCCTGCTGAACCTGCCGCTGGTGGTGTCCTTCGTCATCGCGGCCATCGTGGCGGTCGTGCTGCTGGGCGGTTTCAGCAGCGAGGGCCTGCAGGCCACCCGCGAGCAGCAGCAGAAGGAGCTGGAGCGCCAGCGCGCCGCCCGCCGCCGCTGAGCGGCGGGGGGTCAGCCGACCCAGCGGCGGCGGACCGAGGGGTCGGCCTTCTCCAGCGCGAGCCGCACCACCGGACGCGGCATCTCGGCGGCGTGCGAGGTGAGGAAGGCGTTGAGCATCAGCGGGGCCCGCTCGCCGGCGTGCTTGAGGAAGGTGCCGACGGCCTGGTGCACCACCGGCTCGGGGTCGGCGGCCAGCGCGGAGGCCACCACGTAGCCGGCGGTGAGGTCGGCGTCGGAGCCCTGCCGCACGAACAGCAGCGGCGCCGTGATCGCCGAGCGGCGACGCAGCGGGTCCTCGCTGGCGGCCAGCTCGTGCAGCACCTCGTACGGCCCGCCGAGCAGCGGCCCGCCCAGCACCCGCGGGGCGGCCCGGTCGACCATGTCCCAGGTGGTGACCCGGTCGTGGCGGCGCAGGTAGAGCTGCTGGCGCGCCGGGTCGCCGATCCGGTCGCGCACCTGCAGGTCGAGCACGCACACGGCGCACATCCGGGCCTCGTAGGTCGACTGGTCGAGCAGCCGCTCCACCTCGCCCAGCGAGAGCGAGGACGCCCACCGGGCGACGTCGAACAGCTCGCGCATCCGCATCCCGATGGCCGGCTCGTCCGGGGCGAGCCGGCGTCGCACCTTCGGCAGCTCGGCCGGGTCGGCCCGGGCCTGCAGCGCCCCCACCACCACCTCGGCGGTCAGCTCCCCGATCATCGGGCACCCGTCCGCGAGGCCACCCGACCGGTCGCGGCGGACGCCTCGGCCAGCGCGGTCCGCATCGGCACCAGCTTGGCCTGCGACTCGGCCACCTCGGCGTCGGGGTCGGAGTCGGCCACGATCCCGCAGCCGGCGTACAGCCGGACCACCCGCGGGTCGTCCGGGTCCACCTGCCCGCAGCGCAGCGCGATCGCCCACGCCCCGTCGCCGGTGCTGTCCACCCAGCCGACCGGGCCGGAGTAGCGTCCCCGGTCCATCGACTCCAGCTCGGCGATCAGCCGGCGGGCGGTCGGGGTCGGGGTGCCGCAGACCGCCGCGCTCGGGTGCAGGGCGCCGACCAGCTCCAGCACCGAGGTCGTCGGGCTGGTGGCCGCGGTGATCTCGGTCGCCAGGTGCAGCACGTTGGGCAGCTCGAGCACGTAGGGCGCGCTCGGCACGTTCATCCCGTCGCAGTAGGGCGCCAGCGCCGAGGCCACCGAGGCCACCGCGAACTCGTGCTCGAGCAGGTCCTTCGAGGACGAGGCCAGCGCCGCGCCGAGGGTCTCCGGGGCGGCGCCGGAGACGCCGATCGTCCCGGCCAGCACCCGCGAGGTCACCAGCCCCTCCTCGCGCCGCACCAGCATCTCCGGGCTGGCGCCGACCAGACCGTCGACGAGGAACGTCCAGCACCGCGGGTAGGACGCGTGCAGCCGCCGGGCCAGCCGCCCCACCGGCAGCGGGCGGTCGCCGCGCACGGTCACCTGCCGGGCCAGCACCACCTTGTCCAGGTCGCCGACGAGGATCCGCTTCACCCCGCGGGCCACCCGCTCGGCCCACTGCTCGGCGTCGAGGGCCTCGTGCTCCTCGTGCAGGGTGACGGGCTCCTCCGGCTCCGCGCCGGCGTCCAGCAGCGCGTCCAGCCGCGCGGCGGCCGGGACGGGGAACGGCCGGGTCGAGGCCTCCAGCAGCACCGTCTCCCCGTGCCGGTGCACCAGCACCCACTCCGGCAGCACCAGCACCGGCGCCGCCTCGGTGTGCCCGGGGTCGAAGGGGAACGAGCCGAAGGCGAGCGAGGCGTGGCCGGCGCTGTCCCCGGTGTGCTCCAGCCGGGCGCACACGCCGTCCCACCAGGACGCCGCCGCGCCGGTGCCCTCCCCGGGCCGCGGCTGCCAGCGCAGGGCCGCACCGCCACCGACCGCACCGTCCTCGCCGTGCAGCCAGCCGTAGTCCACCCCGCCGGCCGGTCCGCGCCGCAGCAGGTCGAGCACCGCGTCGAGGCCGGTCCCCGGCAGCAGCGTGCTCCGGACGAAGACGGGGGCCGAGCTGTGCACGAGCAGGGGGGCGATCACGCCCAGAGCCTACGCACCGGATTTGCGTGATGTCGTGCTTGCGATATTCGCTCGGTCAAACCGCCCGCGACAAGGGAGAACGGCACCCACCCCTGCGCACGAAACCCGCGGATGTGGTTAGAGTGGCGGAGGTAGTGAACGTTTTCACGAGCAGCAGGAGTGTCATGACCAGCACCCCGTCCGGGGTCGTCGACGCCGACGTGGTCGTCGTGGGAGCCGGCCCCGCCGGTTCGGCCACCGCCACGCACCTGGCGCGGCGCGGGCTGGAGGTCGCCCTGCTCGAGAAGACGCAGTTCCCCCGCGAGAAGGTCTGCGGGGACGGGCTCACCCCCCGCGCCACCCGCCAGCTGATCCGGCTCGGCATCGACACCTCCACCGAGGCCGGCTGGCTGCACAACCGGGGTCTGCGGATCTACGGCGGCGGCGGGCAGCCGTTCCACCTGGACTGGCCCGACCTGGCCGACTTCCCGCCCTACGGGCTGGTCCGCCCGCGCTCCGACTTCGACGACCTGCTGGCCCGGACGGCCGTGGCCGCCGGCGCCAAGCTGTACGAGCAGGCCTTCGTCACCGAGCCGCTGCTGGACGAGCGCACCGACCGGATCGTCGGCGTCCGCTGCAAGGACGGCCGGGAGTTCCGGGCGCCGCTGGTGGTCGCCGCCGACGGCAACTCCACCCGGCTGAGCGTGGCGATGGGCATCCAGAAGCGCGACGACCGCCCGATGGGGGTGGCGGTGCGCACCTACTACACCTCGCCGCGCTCCGACGACGACTACCTCGAGTCCTGGCTGGAGCTGTGGGACGGCCCGCCCGGGCAGTCCACCCTGCTGCCCGGCTACGGCTGGATCTTCGGCATGGGCGACGGCACCAGCAACGTCGGGCTCGGCATCCTCAACACCTCCTCCGCGTTCGGCAGGACCGACTACAAGGCCCTGCTCAAGGCCTGGCTGGACACCACCCCGGAGGAGTGGGGCTACCGCGACGCCAACATGACCACCCCGGTGCGCGGTGCCGCGCTGCCGATGGGGTTCAACCGCCAGCCGCACTACACCCGCGGGCTGCTGCTGGTCGGCGACGCCGGAGGCATGGTCAACCCGTTCAACGGCGAGGGCATCGCCTACGCCATGGAGGCCGGGGAGTACGCCGCCGACGCCGCCACCGAGGCGCACCGTCGCGGTGTCGGCACCCCGAGCGCGGAGAAGGCGCTGCAGGGCTACCCGAGCCGGCTCAAGGACGAGCTCGGCGGCTACTACCGCCTGGGCAACGTCTTCGTGCGGCTGATCGGCAACCCGCAGGTGATGTCGCTGTGCACCCGCTACGGGCTGCCGCGGCGGACGCTGATGAGGTTCGTGCTCAAGCTGCTGGCCAACCTCACCGACTCCCGCGACGGGGACGCGATGGACCTGGTGATCAACCAGCTCACGCGGCTGGCGCCGGCGGCCTAGGGGACGTCGACGTGGACCGCAGGGCTTCAACGGAGAGGCAGGTGTGGTGAACAACCTCTACGCACCGATCGTGGTGCTGCTGGCCATCGCGGCCGCCTTCGTGGCGGTCAGCGTGGTCACCAGCGTCAACGTGGGTCCGCGCCGCTACAACCGCGCCAAGTACGACTCCTACGAGTGCGGCATCCAGCCCACCCCGCACGCCGTCGGCGGCGGGCGGGTGCCGATGAAGTACTACATCACCGCGATGCTCTTCATCGTCTTCGACATCGAGATCGTCTTCCTCTACCCCTGGGCGGTCAGCTTCGACCTGCTCGGCCCGTTCGCGCTGGCCGAGATGGTGCTGTTCGTGGCGACCGTCTTCATCGCCTACTTCTACGTGCTGCGGCGGGGAGGCCTGGAATGGGACTGACCGCCCGGTACCCGCGCACGACCGACACGACCGACGAGGACAGGACGGGGGCACGCTGATGGCCGGTGGACTCGAGGACAACGTCCCCAGTGGGGTGCTGCTCACCACGGTGGAGGGGCTGTTCGGCTGGATGCGGCAGGCGTCCTTCTGGCCGGCGACCTTCGGCCTGGCCTGCTGCGCGATCGAGATGATGACCTACGGCGCGCCCCGCTACGACTCCGGGCGCTGGGGCCAGGAGGTGTTCCGGGCCTCGCCGCGCCAGGCCGACCTGATGATCGTGGCCGGCCGGGTGAGTCAGAAGATGGCCCCGGTGCTGCGCCAGATCTACGACCAGATGCCCAACCCGAAGTGGGTGCTGTCGATGGGGGTGTGCGCCAGCACCGGCGGCATGTTCAACAACTACGCGATCGTCCAGGGCGTCGACCACGTGGTGCCGGTCGACATGTACGTGCCCGGCTGCCCGCCGCGCCCGGAGATGCTCATCGACGGCATGTTCAAGCTGCGCAAGCTGGTCCAGGACAAGCCGATCGGGGTCAACGAGGACCGCTTCTACGCCGAGCAGGAGGCCGCCCAGCTCACCGCCCCGGCCACCTCCGAGCTCAAGGGGCTGCTGCGATGAGCGACCGTCCGGACGAGAAGGGTCTCGAGCGCGAGGACGCCCCGGCCTCGGACACCAGCCTGGAGCCGGACACCGGCAGCGACGACGTCGCCGGCCCCGCTCCGCACCAGGTGCAGATCCGCCGCGGCATGTTCGGTGCGGCCGGCAGCGGCGACACGTCCGGTTTCGGACGCCTGCAGCGCGTGGTCGAGATGCCCCAGCCGACCGCCCGGCCCTACGGCGGCTGGTTCGACACGGTGGCCGACGAGATGGCCAAGGTGCTGCCCGCCGGCGCGGTGACCGCGGTGGTGGTGCACCGCGGCGAGATCACCTTCACCATCGACCGCCACCACCTGCTCGCGGTGGCCCGGGCGCTGCGCGACACCCCGACGCTGCGCTTCGAGCACTGCGCCTCGGTCTCGGGGGTGCACCTGCCGACCCAGCAGGGCGCGGAGCTGCACGTCGTCTACCACCTGCAGTCGATGACCCACAACCGGCGGATCCGGCTCGAGGTCACCTGCCCCGACGCCGACCCGCACGTGCCGAGCGTGGTCAGCGTCTACCCGGCCGCGGACTGGCACGAGCGTGAGACCTGGGACATGTTCGGCGTCCAGTTCGACGGCCACCCGGCGCTGACCCGGATCCTCATGCCTGACGACTGGTCCGGCCACCCGCAGCGCAAGGACTACCCCCTCGGCGGCATCGACATCGAGTACAAGGGCGCCGTCGTCGCCCCGCCGGAGACGCGGAGGAGCTACACGTGAGCACCAGCACCGAGCAGTCCACGCCGAGCCCGGGCGCTGGCCAGGCCGACCCGTTCGGCCCGCCGGGGGAGCCGGTCGAGGGCCGGGTCTACACCGCCACCGGGCAGGACTGGCAGGACATCGCCGACCTGCAGGCCGAGCGCGGAGACGAGCGGATCGTCGTCAACATGGGCCCCCAGCACCCGTCCACCCACGGCGTGCTGCGGCTGATCCTGGAGATGGAGGGCGAGTCCGTCCTCGAGGCCCGCTGCGGGATCGGCTACCTGCACACCGGCATCGAGAAGAACATGGAGGTGCGCACCTGGACCCAGGGCGTCACCTTCTGCACCCGGATGGACTACCTCACCCCGCTGTTCCAGGAGGTCGCCTACTGCCTGTCGGTGGAGCGGCTGCTGGGCATCACCGAGGACGTCCCGGAGAAGGCCACCGTGATGCGGGTGCTGCTGATGGAGCTCAACCGCATCTCCAGCCACCTGGTCGCCATCGCCACCGGTGGCATGGAGATCGGCGCCCTGACGGTGATGACCATCGGCTTCCGCGACCGGGAGATGATCCTGGACGCCTTCGAGCTGATCACCGGGCTGCGGATGAACCACGCCTTCATCCGCCCCGGCGGGGTGGCCAACGACCTGCCGGACAACGGCATCGCCAAGCTCCGCGACACCGTCGCCTGGCTGAAGAAGCACCTGCCCGAGTACGCCGCCCTCTGCAACGAGAACCCGATCTTCAAGGGCCGTCTCGGCGGGGTCGGCCACCTCGACCTGTCCGGGTGCATGGCACTGGGGATCACCGGCCCGGTGCTGCGATCCACCGGCTACGGCTGGGACCTTCGCAAGCAGCAGCCCTACTGCGGCTACGAGACCTACGACTTCGAGGTGCCGACCTGGGACACCGCCGACGCCTACGGCCGGTTCCGGGTGCGCCAGGAGGAGATGTGGCAGAGCCTGCGCATCGTCGAGCAGTGCATCGACCGGCTGGAGCGGATGGAGGGTGAGCCGGTGATGGTCGCCGACGCCAAGATCGCCTGGCCCGCGCAGATGTCGATCGGCCCCGACGGGATGGGCAACTCCAACGAGCACATCAAGCACATCATGAGCCAGTCGATGGAGGCCCTGATCCACCACTTCAAGCTGGTCACCGAGGGCTTCCGGGTGCCGCCCGGCCAGGCCTATGTGCCGATCGAGAGCCCCAAGGGCGAGCTCGGCGCGCACCTGGTCTCCGACGGCGGGACGCGTCCCTACCGCGCCCACTTCCGCGACCCCAGCTTCAACAACCTGCAGGCCGTCCCGATCATGTGCGAGGGCTCGATGATCTCCGACGTCGTGGTCGCCGTCGCCTCCATCGACCCGGTGATGGGTGGTGTCGACCGGTGAGCACGAACGGGCACACCAACGGGCACTCCGAGCACCACTTCACGACGCACTTCGTCGAGACCGGTGGCGTCGACATGGCCGTCACCGAGACCGCGCTGACCGAGGCGCACCTCGAGGAGATGCGCCAGATCGCGGCACGCTACCCGCAGCCGCGCTCGGCGCTGCTGCCGATGCTGCACCTGGTGCAGTCGGTGGAGGGACGGGTCACCCCGGCCGGCATCGAGGCCTGCGCCGACGTGCTGCAGATCAGCGCCGCCGAGGTGAGCGGGGTGGCGACCTTCTACACGATGTACAAGCGCAAGCCGGTCGGGAAGCACCACGTCGGCGTCTGCACCACCGCGCTCTGCGCGATCCTCGGCGGGGACGAGGTGCTGGCCACCCTGCAGCGCCACCTCGGCGTCGGCAACGACGAGACGACCGAGGACGGCGCCATCACGCTGGAGCACATCGAGTGCAACGCCGCCTGCGACTACGCGCCGGTGATGATGGTCAACTGGGAGTTCTTCGACAACGTCACCCCCGCCTCGGCGGTCGAGGTGGTCGAGGCCCTGCGCGCCGGCGAGCCGGTGACCTCCACCCGAGGTGCGGAGATCACCTCCTGGCGCGAGGCCGAGCGGGTGCTGGCCGGCTTCCCCGACGGACGGGCCGACTCCGGCCCCACCGCGGGCGAGGCCTCGCTGCTCGGGCTGCGGATCGCCCGCGAGCACGGCTGGCAGGCCCCGCCGGTGGGCGGCGAGGCGGAGCCGGAGGAGCCCGCGGAGGTCGCCGAGGTCAACGCCGAGGCCGCCACCGGCCCGTCCGAACCGGACTCCACCCGGCGCGAGGCCGCCGAGGAGTCCACCGAGGACGCCCGCGCCGGCGACGACGCCGAGCGACCGGCGGACCGCCCAGGAGAAGGAGGGAAGAGGTGACCGACCTGCTGACCCCGGTGCTCTCGGCCCGGTGGGGTGACGAGCGGGCCTGGAAGCTCGGCAACTACGAGCGCACCGGTGGGTACGCCGCCCTGCGCACCGCCCTGCGGATGGAGCCCGACGAGGTCGTCGCGCTGGTCAAGGACGCCGGCCTCCGCGGCCGCGGAGGGGCCGGCTTCCCGACCGGCATGAAGTGGTCCTTCGTGCCCAAGGACAACCCCAACCCCACCTACCTGGTGGTCAACGCCGACGAGTCCGAGCCGGGCACCTGCAAGGACATGCCGCTGATGATGGCGACCCCGCACACGCTGGTGGAGGGCGTCATCATCTCCGCCTACGCGATCCGGGCCCGCTACGCCTTCATCTACGTGCGCGGTGAGGTGCTGCACGTGGTCCGCCGGCTGCAGCAGGCCGTCCGCGAGGCCTACTCCGCCGGCTACGCCGGAGCCAACGTGCTCGGCACCGGTTACGACCTCGAGGTGGTCGTGCACGCCGGCGCCGGGGCCTACATCTGCGGGGAGGAGACGGCGCTGCTGGACTCCCTGGAGGGACGCCGCGGCCAGCCCCGGCTGCGTCCGCCGTTCCCCGCCGTCGCCGGGCTCTACGCCAGCCCGACGGTGATCAACAACGTCGAGTCGATCGCCTCGGTGCCCTCGATCGTCACCGGCGGCGCGGAGTGGTTCTCCTCGATGGGCACCGAGAAGTCCAAGGGGATGACGCTGTACTCGCTGTCGGGCCACGTGAAGAACCCCGGCCAGTTCGAGGCGCCGATGGGCATCACCCTGCGCCAGCTGCTCGAGCTGGCCGGCGGGATGCGCGAGGGCCACGAGCTGAAGTTCTGGACGCCGGGCGGCTCCTCCACCCCGATCCTCACCCCGGAGCACCTCGACCTGCCACTGGACTACGAGTCGATGGCCGGGGCCGGGTCGATGCTCGGCACCAAGGCGCTGCAGTGCTTCGACGACACCACCTCGGTGGTCCGCTCCACGCTGCGCTGGGTGGAGTTCTACAAGCACGAGTCCTGCGGCAAGTGCACCCCGTGCCGGGAGGGCTCGTGGTGGCTGGTGCAGATCCTCATGCGGCTGGAGGCCGGCCGCGGCGAGCCCGGCGACATCGAGAAGATCCTCGACCTCTGCGACAACATCGGCGGACGCTCCTTCTGCGCCCTGGCCGACGGCGCCGTCGCCTGCGTCACCTCCGCGATCAAGCACTTCCGCGAGGAGTTCGAGCAGGGGATGCACACACCCGCCTGGGAGCTGCTGCCCTACGAGCGCAGCACGGTCTTCGCCACGGGTCCCGACACCCCCGCGCTCGGCGCGGGCACCGAACCGGCCGGAGGTGCACGATGACGGTCATCAGCAAGGGCGAGCAGGGCCAGGTCGAGCAGCCCGAGGACCTGGTCACCCTCACCATCGACGACACCTCGGTGTCGGTGCCGAAGGGGACGCTGGTGATCCGGGCCGCCGAGCTGGTCGGGGTCGCCATCCCGCGCTTCTGCGACCACCCGCTGCTGGAACCGGCCGGCGCCTGCCGGCAGTGCCTGGTCGAGGTGCCCGACGCCGGCAACGGGCGAGGGATGCCCAAACCCCAGGCGTCCTGCACGCTGGCGGTGGCCGAGGGCATGCAGATCCGCACCCAGGTGACGTCCCCGGTGGCCGACAAGGCCCAGCAGGGGATGATGGAGATGCTCCTGCTCAACCACCCGCTCGACTGCCCGGTCTGCGACAAGGGCGGGGAGTGCCCGCTGCAGAACCAGGCGATGAGCAACGGCCGCGGCGAGTCCCGGTTCGAGGCGGTCAAGCGCACCTACCCCAAGCCGGTGAGCATCTCCGCCCAGGTGCTGCTCGACCGCGAGCGGTGCGTGCTCTGCGCCCGCTGCACCCGCTTCTCCGAGCAGATCGCCGGTGACCCGTTCATCGCCCTGGTCGAGCGGGGTGCGCTGCAGCAGGTCGGCATCTACGAGCGCGAGCCGTTCGAGTCCTACTTCTCCGGCAACACCATCCAGATCTGCCCGGTCGGCGCGCTCACCTCGGCCGCCTACCGGTTCCGGGCCCGTCCCTTCGACCTCACCTCCACCCCGTCGGTGGGTGAGCACGACGCCTGCGGCGCCGCGATCCGGGTCGACCACCGTCGCGGAGAGGTGGTGCGCCGGCTGGCCGGGGACGACCCCGAGGTGAACGAGGAGTGGATCACCGACAAGGACCGCTTCGCCTTCCGCTACGGGCGCGGGGAGGACCGGCTGCGCGTCCCGCTGGTGCGCGAGGACGGCGTGCTGCGGCCGGCGTCGTGGCCGGAGGCGATCGACGTCGCCGTCCGCGGGCTGCAGGCCGCCGGGCCGGACGAGACCGGCACCGGGCTGAGCGTCGGCGTGCTGACCGGTGGCCGGCTGACCCTCGAGGACGCCTACGGCTACTCCCGCTTCGCCCGCACCGTGCTCGGCACCGACGACATCGACTTCCGCGCCCGCCCGCTCTCGGCGGAGGAGACCGACTTCCTCACCCGCCGGGTCGCCGCCCGCACCGACGTCCGCTACGGCGACCTCGACACCGCCTCGGCGGTGCTGATGGTCGGCTTCGAGCCGGAGGAGGAGGCCGGCACGGTCTTCCTGCGGATGCGCAAGGCGATGCGCGCCTCCGGGCTGCGCTCCTGGACGCTGGCGCCCTACCTCAGCAACGGCGCCCGCAAGGTCGGGGCGCGGCTGGTGCCGACCGTCCCCGGCACCGAGGCCGAGGTGCTGGCCGGGATCGAGTCCACCGTCGGTCTGGACGCCGACGCGATCATCCTGGTCGGGGAGCGGGCCGCGCTGTTCCCCGGGGCGCTGACGGCGGTCGCCGAGCTGGCCGACCGGACCGGGGCCCGGCTGGCCTGGGTG
>NZ_QPKK01000379.1 GCF_003344635.1 Desertihabitans aurantiacus | reverse complement strand
CGGGGTGCTGGCCGCCGGGATGGACCTGCTGCCCGACGCCGGCCTGGAGCCGCTCTACCTGCGCCGTCCCGACGCCGCCGTGCCGGGCCGGCCGAAGTCCACCCTGGTCACCCCGGCGCCGCGGCTGCGCGTGCGTCCGGCCGGCGGTCGGCGCGGGAGCGGCGCGTGAGCGTCGACATCGACCGGGGGCGTCCGGACGACCTGGAGCTGCTGGTCGAGCTCGAGGAGGCCAGCTTCGACCCCCGCGAGCAGTGGAGCGAGTCCTCCTGGGCCGCGGAGCTGCACGGCGGCGACCGCGACGTCTGGGTGGTCCGCTCGGGCGCGGGGGAGCTGCTCGCCGCCGCCACCACGCAGACCGTCGGCGACGTCGCCGACCTGCACCGGATCGTGGTGCTCGGCTCCGAGCGCCGCCACGGCGTCGGGACGGCGCTGCTGCGGCACGCGATGGAGGCGGCCCGGCGCCGCGGCGCCCGGCGCATGATGCTGGAGGTCCGCGCCGACAACGCCGCCGCGCTGTCGGTCTACGCCCGCGCCGGGTTCGTCGAGATCGACCGCCGACCCGGCTACTACGGACGCGGCAGCGACGCCGTGGTGATGCGCTGCCGACTGGGAGGTGCCGACGATGACGACTGAGGTGGTGCGCCCGGCGCGCGAAGCGGGTCAGCCCCTGGTGCCCTCCCGCGAAGCGGGTCAGCCCCTGGTGCCCTCCCGCGAAGCGGGTCAGCCCCTGGTGCCCTCCCGCGAAGCGGGTCAGCCCCTGGTGCTCGGCATCGAGTCCTCCTGCGACGAGACCGGGGTCGGCATCGTCTCCGGGCACACCCTGCTGGCCAACGAGGTGGCCTCCAGCGTGGAGCAGCACGTCCGCTTCGGCGGGGTGGTGCCGGAGGTGGCCAGCCGGGCCCACCTGCAGGCGCTGGTGCCCGCCGTCCGCCGCGCCTGCGCGAAGGCCGACGTCGACCTCTCCGAGCTGGACGCCATCAGCGTCACCGCCGGACCGGGCCTGATGGGCGCCCTGGTGGTCGGGCTGGCGGGCGCGAAGGCGCTGGCGGCCGCCCTGGGCAAGCCGCTGTACGGGCTCAACCACCTCGCCGGGCACGTCGCGGTCGACCTGCTCGACCACGGCCCGCTGCCGACGCCGTGCGTGGCGCTGCTGGTCTCCGGTGGGCACACCTCGCTGCTGCGGGTGGGTGACATCGCCACCGACATCACCGAGATCGGCTCGACCATCGACGACGCCGCCGGTGAGGCCTACGACAAGGTGGCCCGGGTGCTCGGCCTGTCCTACCCGGGTGGTCCGGTGATCGACCGGGTGGCCGCCGACGGCGACCCGCGCGCCATCCGCTTCCCGCGCGGGCTCACCTCCCCGCGCGACCTGGAGCGGCACCGCTTCGACTTCTCCTTCTCCGGGCTGAAGACCGCGGTCGCCCGCTGGGTGGAGACCTGCCAGCAGGAGGGCCGGGAGGTGCCGCTGGCCGACGTGGCCGCGTCCTTCCAGGAGGCCGTCTGCGACGTGCTCAGCGCCAAGGCGGTCGAGGCCTGCCGGCACGTCGGCGCGGACCACCTGCTGGTCGGCGGCGGGGTGGCGGCGAACTCCCGGCTGCGGGCGCTGCTGGCCGAGCGCACCGCCGCGGCGGGGATCACCCTGCGCACCCCGCGTCCGGCGCTGTGCACCGACAACGGCGCGATGATGGCCGTCCTCGGGGTCGAGGTGGTCAAGGCGGGTGGACGCCCGTCCCCGCCCGACCTCGGCGCCGACTCCGGGCTGCCGGTCAGCCGCGTCCTGGTCTGAGCGTGGACGCCGCCCTGGTGGCCCGGCTCGCCTCGGCTGAGGGACAGGTCGCGCTCGCGGTGGCCGCCGAGCAGCGCGACCTCACCAGCCCGGCAGCGCTGGACGCCGTCCGCCGCAGGGTGGAGCCCGCGCTCGCCTCGGCCGCGTGCGCCCAGGAGAGCCTGCGCCGCCGCGCGGTGACCAAGTTCGGCGACGCCGCCGCCGGGATGCTGTTCACCGCCGTCGGGCTGGAGCAGGCCTCCCGGCCCGAGGTGGCCGCCCACCGGGCCGCACGGCTGGCCGCCACCGGCGTCGGAACGGTCGTCGACCTCGGCTGCGGGATCGGTTCCGACGCGCTGGCGCTGGCCCGGGCCGGGCTCCGGGTGGTCGCGGTCGAGCTGGACCCGGCCACGGCCGCCGTGGCCCGGGCGAACCTGGCCGGGCTGGACGCCGAGGTGGTCGAGGGTGACGCCGAGGCGCTGGCCCCCGACCTGCTCGACGGGGCCGGCGGTGAGATCGCGGCCTTCTGCGACCCGGCCCGTCGTGATGCCCGCGGACGGCTGTTCGACGTCGAGCGGTTCACCCCGAGCTGGTCGCTGGTGCAGCGGCTGCTGGCTCGCGAGGCGCCCGCCGCGGTGAAGCTGGGCCCGGCCGTCCCGCACGCCGTGCTGCCCGAGGGCTGCGAGGCCGAGTGGGTCACCGCCCGCGGCAGCACCGTCGAGGTCTGCCTGTGGGGCGGTCGCGGCAGCCGTCCCGACCACCGCGTCGCCACCCTGCTGCCGGGCGGGGACCAGCTGGTGGTGCCGCCGGGCGGCCGGGGCGGGCGCGCGCCGGTGGGCGAGATCGGGGCGTGGCTGCACGAGCCGGTCGGGGCGGTCGTGCGCGCCGGCGGGATCGCGCTGCTGGCCGGGCAGCTCGACCTGCACCTGGTCGACCCCGGGGTGGCC
>NZ_QPKK01000378.1 GCF_003344635.1 Desertihabitans aurantiacus | reverse complement strand
GGGGGCGGCCCTGCTCGGGCGGAAGGTGCTGGCGACGCTGCGCGCCGGGCGCGGCCACCCGCTGGCGCACCGCGTGCTCGACGTCAGCTCCTCGGTGCTGCAGCGCAAGTACCCGCTGGAGTCGATGAGCACCTACCTCAACGGCTTCCACATGTACGCCGACGAGATGGGCCGGCAGGTGGAGGCGAGCCACTTCTGCATCCACCTGCGCCACGACCTGCACCAGTGCGTGATCTTCGACCGCAACGCCCCCGACGCCCGCCTGATCGGCATCGAGTACATCGTCAGCGAGGAACGCTTCCGCAGCCTGCCCGAGGAGGAGAAGCGGCTGTGGCACAGCCACCACCACGAGGTGCGCTCGGGCACCCTGGTGGCCCCGGGCGTCCCGGAGATCGCCGAGCACGCCTACTTCGAGGACCTCGTCCGCACCTACGGCAAGACCTTCCACACCTGGCAGTACGACCGCGACGAGGACTTCCCCTACGGCATCCCGCAGCTGATGATGGCCTTCACCGGCGAGGGCCAGCTGCGCGAGGAGCTGGTGCGCGAGCGCGACGACCGGCTGGGCGTCTCCACCGAGCAGAAGCGGCGGCGCCGCGCCGACATCCCCGAGCCGGAGGTGGCGCCAGGAGCCAACACCTGGGAGGACGGGCGGACCGTGCAGCTGCGCCTGGAGGAGACGGAGCTGCGACGGTGAGCCGCACCACGTCGTGGCGGCGGGACGCGGGCCGCGCTGTGGGAGTCTGGGCCGCATGACCCGCTCCGACGAGCCCGGGCCCGAGCCCGCGAAGCCCCGCACCAGCGCCGACCCGGACAGCTCCACCTCCCCCGAGCACGCCGCGTCCGCGACCGCGGAGCAGGTACGTGAGGCCGACACCCGCGAGGAGAACCCGCCGCCGCGGGCCGCCGTCGTCTACAACCCGACCAAGGTCGACCTGGAGGTGCTGCGGGCGACGGTCGACGCCGCCGCGGAGGAGGCGTCCTGGGGCGAGACCAGCTGGATCGAGACCACCGCCGACGACCCGGGCGAGTCGATGGCCCGGCAGGCGGTCGAGCAGGGCGTCGACATGGTGATCGCCGCCGGCGGTGACGGCACCGTCCGGGCGGTGACGCAGGGGCTGATCGGCTCCGACGTCGCGCTGGGCCTGCTGCCCTCGGGCACCGGCAACCTGCTCGCCCGCAACCTCGACCTGGAGCTGAAGGACCTGACCCAGGCGGTGAGCACCGCCTTCGCCGGCGAGGACCGGTCCATCGACGTCGGGATGGCGCGGATCCGGCGCAAGGACGGCACCGAGGAGGAGCTCGCCTTCGTCGTGCTGGCCGGGCTCGGGCTGGACGCGCAGATGATCGAGCACACCGACGAGGAGCTGAAGAAGAAGATCGGGTGGCTGGCCTACGCGCGGGCGATCGCCAACGCCCTGCGCGGCGGCAACCGGATCCGGATGCGGATCGGCGTCGACGCCGAGCCCCAGCGCACCCGCAACATGCACACCCTGCTCATCGGCAACTGCGGCAACCTGCCCGGCAACATCGTGCTGCTGCCCGAGGCGACGCTGGACGACGGCTTGCTCGACATCGTCGCGCTGCGTCCTGACGGGTTCTTCGGCTGGCTGCAGATCTGGGCGAAGGTGGTGGTCGAGAACTACGTCCTCAACCGCACCGAGGTGGGTCGCCGGCTGCAGGGCGCGCAGAAGTCGGTGCGTGCGCTGCGCTACCTCACCGGCAAGAAGGTGATCGTCGCCCTGCGCCACCCCGAGCCGTTCGAGCTGGACGGCGACAGCTACGGCGAGGTGACCGCGTTCCAGATCGAGGTCGTCCCCCGCTCCCTGCGGGTCCGCGTCCGCCCGACCGACTGAGCCCTGACACGAGAGCTCCCCCGAGGCGGCACCGGTTGGGTCGCGGTGCGCCTCGGGGGAACGTCTCGTCATGCTGCCAGGACCCCCGTTCGGGGGCCGGGGGTCCCGGCCGATCACCTGCGGGTGAGGGCCGGCGGTCGGTGGACCGCTGACGGCTCACCCGCAGGTGCGTGCTCTCAGCCTCCGATCCGGTCCGTCACGCTCCGGCGGCGCCAGACCACCAGCGCGCCGGTGAGGAGCAGGAGCAGACCACCGACCAGCGGAGCCAGGACGTCGGGGGCACCGGTGGCGGGCAGCTGCCCGTCGGTGCCCGGCTCGTCCGGACCGAGGTCACCGGCACCGAGGTCGCCGGCCTCCTTCGGGTGCTCGGTCTCACAGCCGATCTCCACCTCGCAGGTGCCGCGCGGGTCCTCGCTGGTGACCACGTTGGCCAGCAGGTCGTCCCCGGAGTCGGTCACGGTCACCGAGTAGGTGATCGTGACGACCGCGTCCTCGGCCAGGTCACCGGTCCAGGACAGCGTCTCGCCGTCCACGGCGACCTCACCGACCGAGGCCTCCGCGTCGCCGTTGTAGCTGGCGTCGTCCAGGACGTCGGACAGGTCGTCGACCACCGAGGCCCCGTCCACCGCGGCCTGACCGCGCTGGGTCACCGTCACGGTGTACTCCACCACGTCACCGACCTCCACGGTCGAGCCCGTGGCCGGGTCGGAGACCTTGGCGTAGGAGAAGCCGCCCTTGAAGTGCTGCTCCTCACACCCGACGGCCTCGTCGCAGACCCCGCGCGGGTCGTCGCTGGTGACGACGTTGGTCACGTCGTCATCACCCTCATCGGTCACGGTCACCGAGTAGGTGATCGTCTCGACCGCACCCATCGCGAGGTCACCGGTCCAGGACAGCGTGT
>NZ_QPKK01000377.1 GCF_003344635.1 Desertihabitans aurantiacus | reverse complement strand
GTGCCGGGCGCGGAGGCCGGACCGTTCATCGCTGCTCCTCGCGCCGCGGTGACTCCTGGCCGGAACGTAGCACCGCGCGGGCCAGCCGCCACCCGGGACGACCCCGGTCTGCACCCCGGAGCGCGCCCCGGGGACGACGAAGGCCCCTCCCGGTCTCCCGGAAGGGGCCTCCTGCTGTGCGCGAGAGAGGATTTGAACCTCCACGTCCCTAAGGACACTGGCACCTGAAGCCAGCGCGTCTGCCGTTCCGCCACTCGCGCGTGGTCTCGCACCCCTCGGTGCGAACCGGCCGGTGAACATTAGCACGACCGGCACCGAGATCACGACTCGAGCCGTGTCCACCCCCTGCCGGCCGCCTCCGACCGCTACCGTCGTGGCAGCCCGGGACCGCTACGGTCGGACCGCGGTCCCGTCCGCCCCGCCGCCGCGCGGGAGGTTCGCCGTGCCGCGGCGGCCCGCATAGGATCGGGGCGGTCAGCAGAGGGTGGGGGCGTCGGCGGAGGAGGTGCGATGGGCGTGTTCGGTCGCTTCGAGAAGCGGATCGAGGGTGCGGTCAACGGCGTCTTCGCGCGCGCCTTCAAGGGCGACGTCCAGCCGGTCGAGATCGCCGCCCGGCTGCAGCGCGAGCTGGACGCCGAGGCCAAGCTGATGTCGCGCGACCGCCGCCTGGTGCCCAACGAGTTCGTGGTCGGGCTGAGCGAGCACGACTACGAGCGACTCACCCCCTACGGCAAGACCCTCACCGGCGAGCTGATCCCCGAGCTGCGCCGGCACGCCTCGGAGCAGGGCTACGTCTTCAACGGCCCGATCATGATCCACTACGAGCTGGACGAGTCGCTGCCGACCGGACGCTTCACCGTCGCCTCGGAGGCGGTGGCCGGGGTCGACACCGAGGACCCGGCCAGCACCACCCAGATCAACCGCGCCCGCCTGGTGCTCGAGGTCAACGGCATGCGGCACCCGCTCACCCCGCCCGGGCTGGTGATCGGTCGCGGCACCGAGGCCGACCTGCGGATCAACGACCCGGGCATCTCGCGGCGGCACGCCCAGATCGTGGTGCGCGGCAGTGGCTCCGACCTCAGCATCGAGATCAACGACCTCGGCTCCACCAACGGCATCGTCGTCAACGGCCAGCGCGTGCGCACCGCCCCCCTGCAGGCGGGCTCGCGGATCGAGATGGGCAACACCCGGATGCTGGTGCACGCGCCGTCGGGGAACTGAGGCGCGCCACCACCATGTCCGAGCTGATCGTCACCCTGCTCAAGGTGCTCTTCCTGGCGCTGCTGTGGGTCTTCATCCTGTCGGCCGCCTCGGTCATCCGCACCGACCTGTTCGGCCGCACCGTGCAGGCCGGGGAGCTGCCCCAGCAGCTGGAGCAGCCGCGGCGGCGTGAGCGGCGGCGCACCAAGCAGGCGCCGCGCTCGGTCGAGGTGACCAACGGCAGCCGCGAGGGCCAGCGGGCCGACCTGTTCTCCGGGCCGGTGCTGATCGGCCGCAGCTCCGACTGCGCGATCATCCTCGACGACGACTACGTCTCCACCCGGCACGCCCGGATCGAGGCGGACAGCTCCGGCGGCTACTACGTCGAGGACCTCGGCTCCACCAACGGCACCTACGTCAACGGCCAGCGGATCACGGCACCCACCACCGTGACCCCGGCCGACAGCGTGCGGATCGGACGTACGGTCTTGAAGTTGGTGAGCTGAGTGACCCTGCGCCTCAGCTACGTGGCCCACTCCGAGGTGGGTCTGGTCCGCAAGAACAACCAGGACTCCGGCTACGCCAGCCCGACCATGCTCGTGGTGGCCGACGGCATGGGCGGAGCCGCGGCCGGCGACCTCGCCTCGGCGGTGGCCATCGCCGAGGTCCAGGACGCCGACGCCGAGCTGCGCGCCGCCGCGCACGCCGAGCAGCAGGAGGCCGCGGCCGACGACGCCCCGGAAGCGGACGGCAGCGCGCCCGAGGCCCCGGTGGAGGCGGCCGACGAGCCGATCGAGGCCGCCGAGATCACCCTCGAGCCGCCGCAGATGCTCGACGTGCTGGCGGGGATCGTCGAGCGTGCCAACCAGCGGATCGCCGAGCTGGTCGCCGCCGACCCGTCCCTGGAGGGGATGGGTACGACCGTCGACGCGTTGATGTTCGACGGCACCGACCTGGCGCTGGCCCACATCGGCGACTCCCGGGCCTACCTGCTGCGCGACGGGGTGCTGACCCGCCTCACCCACGACCACTCCTGGGTGCAGAGCCTCATCGACGAGGGCCGGATCAGCCTGGAGGAGGCGGCCTACCACCCGCACCGCTCGCTGCTGCTCAAGGTGCTCAACGGCCAGCCCTCCAACGACCCCGACCTCAGCACCCACCGGATGCAGGCCGGCGACCGGCTGCTGCTGTGCTCCGACGGCCTGTGCGGTCTGGTCGAGGACGACGTGCTCGGCTCCCTGCTGGCCGAGCCCGACCCGGCGACGGCACTGGAGCGGCTGGTCTCCGAGGCGCACGCCGAGGGCGGCATCGACAACATCACCATCATCATCGCCGACCTGCTGGAGGCCGGCGAGGACGACGAGCTGCCC
Source organism: Desertihabitans aurantiacus (assembly GCF_003344635.1). Taxonomy (GTDB): domain Bacteria; phylum Actinomycetota; class Actinomycetes; order Propionibacteriales; family Propionibacteriaceae; genus Desertihabitans; species Desertihabitans aurantiacus. Next base: position 195 of record NZ_QPKK01000377.1, on the reverse strand, counting down.
GATGTGATGGTGCTCGGGGCCGCCGGCACCCTGGACATCCCGGAGGTGACGGCCGTGCCCCCGCGGGCCGCGCTGCCCCCGGGCGCTGAGGACGACGGCACCTCCCCGCCGCCGCCGCTGGCCGGCGGGGGCTCCCCGGCCAGCGCCAGCACGCCGGTCCGCCCGCAGGGCAGCCCGGACGAGCGGGAGGAGGAG
>NZ_QPKK01000376.1 GCF_003344635.1 Desertihabitans aurantiacus | reverse complement strand
CGCACCGGTCGGCGCGCCGGCCGGGGACGCCGTCGCGGTGGCCCGTCCGCCGGTCGGCTGGCTCGCGGCGGCGCTGGGGGTCGCGGTGGTGGCCGTGCTGCTCGTGCTGGGAGTGGCCCGTCCCGTGCCGGCGGTCCCGCTCGGCGGCTGGCTGCTGGCCGGGCCGGTCGCGGTCAGCCTGCTCGCGCTGTACACCCGCCGAGACGTGCTGGCCCGCACCCGTCCCGTCTACGCCGCCCCCGGCTGGGTCCGTCCGGCCTACGTCGTCGTCTCGGTGCTGGTGGTGCTCGCGGTGGCGGTGACGGCCTGGCGGCTGGCCGACTGGGTGGGACGCCTGTGAGCCGGGAGGGTGGGCTGACCCGGCTGCTGGTGGTGGTCGCCCTGCTGCCGGTGCTGCTCGGGCTCCCGGTGATCGCCGGGACCACTCCGCGGGCGGCGGCCGAGGGGCCGGAGCAGACCGCGGTCGGTGCCTACGGCGGCTGCCTGGTCGGCGCCGGCGCGGGCGACCTGCTGCTGCTCTTCGACGAGTCGGCCAGCCTGATCGACACCGACCCCGACGACCAGCGCGTGCGCGCCGCCGACTACCTGGTCCGCCAGCTCGGCCGCTTCGCCGAGCAGCGCGAGGTCGCCCTCGACGTCGCCGTCGCCACCTTCGGCGTCGAGCTCGAGGGCCCGGGCCGCTGGTCCGACCTCGCCGGCTCGGGCGACCGGGTCCGCGACGACGTCGCCGCCCTCGCCGAGGCCGACGACGGCTGGGAGACCGACTACTGGACCGCGCTCAACGGCGCCCGCCAGGCGCTGGCCGACAAGGCCGCCGGTGAGGAGCGCTGCCAGGCGGTGCTGTGGTTCTCCGACGGCTCGCTCGACCTCGACGACCGCACCGACCCGGCCGAGGCCGAACGCTACGGAGAGCGCAAGCCCTACGCCCCCGACGTCGACCTCACCCGCCCCGGCAGCGACGCCGAGGCCGAGCGGCGGGCCGCCGACGACCTGTGCCGCGACGGCGGGGTGGCCGACCAGCTGCGCCGGGCCCCGGTGACGGTGTTCGGGATCGGGCTCAGCGCCGGCGGCGGCGCCGACTTCGACCTGATGCGCGGCATCTCCACCGGCGAGGACGGCTGCGGCGCCATCCAGGGACCGACCGTCGGCAGCTTCACCGAGGCCGACAGCATCGAGTCGCTGATCCGGGCCTTCGACCGGCTGCAGAACCCCGGCCAGGAGCCCACCACCACCGAGCGCGAGGTCTGCCAGGGCGAGATGTGCCCCGAGGGCCGGCACCCGTTCGTCCTCGACGACAGCATCAGCGAGGCCCGCGCCCTGTTCAGCACCGACGCCGAGGTGCCGGTCGACGTCGTCCTGGTCGCCCCCGACGGCAGGGAGGTCGTCTTCACCCCCGGCGCCGACCCGGTCGAGCGGTCCGTCGACGGGGTCACGCTGCGCCAGGAGTGGACCTCCGACCGCTCCACCGCGCTCACCCTGCAGCGGGGCGAGGTCGGCAGCGGCGGCTGGACCGGCGTCTGGTCGGTCACCGCGGTCGACCGCAGCAGCAGCACCGAGGGCGCCCGCTCCACCCTCGACCTGCACCTCACCGGCGACCTCGTCCCGGCCGTCACCAGCCCCGACCCGCTGGAGCTGCGGGCCGGCGAGACCCCCGAGCTGGTGTTCGGGCTGACCGACCTCGACGGCGAGCCGGTCGAGACCGACGCACTGCTCGGCACCGCGACGTTCACCGCCGTCCTCGAACCGGCCGGCGCCGACCCGGTGGTGCTGGCCGACGCCGAGCCGCTGGAGCGGGTAGGCGACCCGCACCCGCTCGACCTCACCGCCGTCGGCCCCGGACCGGCCCCACTCACCCTCACCCTGGCCGTCACCACCGCACCGGCCACCGACGCCGACGGCACCGAGGTGCCCGGCACCGCGCTGGAGCCGCAGACCGTCACCCTGCCCACCACGGTGCTGCCCGCCTTCGGCTACCCGACGCTGGGCCGCGAGGTCGCCTTCGGCACCCTGGAGGCCACCACCACCGCCGACTCCGTGCTGCCGGTCACCGGGCCCGGCTGCGTCTGGCTGGCCGAGGGCTCGAGCGCCGTGCAGACCGGGCCCGCCGACGTCACCGGCGAGGTCACCTCCGAGGTCGCCGGGCCGGGCCAGCTGTGCCTGGCCGAGGGGCAGAGCGGGGAGCTGCCGCTGCGGCTGACCGCCTCCGAGACCGGCAACGGCGCCCTCGGCGGGACGCTCGTCGTCGCCACCGCCCCCGTCGACGCCGCCGACGACCCCGGACGCGTGCAGCAGGTCGAGCTGGGCTGGACCGCCGACATGCTGGCCCCGCTGCAGGTCGGGCTGGCCGTGGCGACCTTCCTCCTCGCGCTGCTGCTGGGGCTGGCGCTGCCGCTGCTGGTGCTGTGGCTGGTCAAGTACGCGCTGGCCACCATCCCGGGCGCGCCGGTGCTGGTGCGCAGCCTCCCGGTCCGCCTCGACGGGGACGTCGTCACGGTCTGGTCCGAGGGCGACGCGGTCGCCGGCGACGGACGCCCCCTCTCGGCCACGCACCTGGCCGGGCTGAAGGAGCTGCTGCCGCTGGGCGTCCGCGGCTCCCGCCGGACCGCTGCCGCCGGGTTCGAGCTGCGCACCGCCGTCGGGGTCAACCCGTTCGGCGCCGGGCACGTGGTGGTCCGCGCGGACGGGCCCGTCGCCACCTCGACCAGCCCCGCGCCGGCCGCCGACGGCACCGGCCGGCTGCCGCTGGCCTGCCAGGACCAGTGGGCGGTCAGCCT
>NZ_QPKK01000375.1 GCF_003344635.1 Desertihabitans aurantiacus | reverse complement strand
GGCCGCCTCGGCCGGCGGACGGGAGACCGGGTTGCCGCCGCCGGCGCGGCCGCGGCCGAGGACGACCCCGTCGCGGTCGGCCACCAGGCAGCGCGTGCTGGTGCCGCCGGCGTCCAGGCCCAGCACGGCCCGGCTCGTCACGGGGTCAGCGGGCACGGCTCAGGGCAGCCGGCGCAGCCGACCGGCGTAGCGGTCCTCCAGGGCCTGGTTGTGCTCGTCGCCGCCGGGGATGTTGGCCGAGAGGTAGACCGGCGGGGTGAGCCCGTCGGCGACCATCCCGTCGATCACCTCCGCCACCATCATCTGGGCCAGCATCGCCGCGGTCAGCGAGGAGATCCCGCAGGCCGCTCCGCCGCCGGGCAGCGGCAGCACCGCGTCGCCGTAGGGGGCGCCGTTGTCGAGCACCACGTCGGCCAGCTCGTACAGCTTCTTCCCGCCCGGGTGCCGCGAGGGCACCTGGGTGCTGTGCTGCATCGAGGTGACCGCGATCAGCGCGTGGCCCTTCTCCTTCACCAGCGAGGCGAACTCGACCACGCTGCCGTTGGCGCCGGAGTTGGAGGCGACGACGAACACGTCGGCCGGGTGCACCTGCGGGATCAGCCGGTAGATGGCGTGCGCGGTCTCGGGGTTGCGCTCCAGCAGCGGGTCGGCCAGGTAGTCCGCGCCGGCCTCGCCCACGATCACCGGGTCGCGCAGGGTGAGCTTGTTGGTGGGCACCAGCCCGCCGGCCCGCCCCGCGATCTCCATCGCGAAGGCCTCGGAGTGACCGGTGCCGAAGGCCTGCACCACCCCGCCGTCGTCCAGGCACCGCCGCAGCAGGGCGGCACCGGCGCTGACACCCTCGCGCTGGCTCTGCGCCACCTCCTGCATCGTGGCGGTCATGGTCTGGAGGAAGGCGGACGCGTCAGAGCTCATGGGCCGACCCTAGCCACGGCGTGCCGCCTCCTCCGGACGCGTCCGCGCTCACGTGGTCTCCAGCCGGAGCAGGGTCGCCTCGCCGGGGCCGAGGTCGACCCGGAACGGCGTCCGGCCGCGGCTGCGGTAGCGCTCGCTGGCCGGGTCGAAGGCCGAGGCCCGCTGCACCGCCGGCCCCCAGCGCAGCACGCCGCGGGCGTCCTCGGTGCGGGAGTGGTTGACCAGCAGCAGGTGGCGCCCGTCGGGCCCGTCGAAGCGGCCGAGCACCACGGCGTCACCGGTGAGCTCGGCGATCTCGTCGTCGGCCTCGAACGGCTCCAGCCCGCCCGGCACCGAAGCGAGGTTGGCCACCTGGACGGCGGTGGAGGTGAGCGGCAGCACCTGCAGCCCGACCTGCTGCAGCCAGGTGGTGTTGACCTCCTGGGTGGCCTCGTACAGCGGCGTGAGGGTGCCGTCGACGAGCACGATGCCGTCGTGGAAGTTCTCCCCGCGGGCCGGGTCGGGCGTCCAGTAGGTGAAGTACTGGATGCCCTTGCAGCCGTAGGCCAGGCTGATGTTGATCTGCCAGAGCAGGTCGGCCTTCGTCGGGACGGCGTGGGCGGTGTAGCCGACCGACTGCACGAAGGCCCAGGTGGGGATGCCGGTGGGCAGCGCGGCCGCGCGGACGTCGGCCCAGTTCTGGAAGTAGCCGACGTCCTCGCCCGAGGACAGGATCGGGTAGCGGTCGAAGGAGAGCACCTCCGGCGAGGTCTGCTCCACCGCGGCCCGGTAGTCGAAGCCCGGGAAGTGGTTGATGTAGGGCAGCACGTCGGGGTCGATGGAGCGGATGATGTCGGCCAGCGCGCCGAGGTCGGCCAGCTTCGGCACCGTCGGCTCGTCGTAGAGGTGGATGCCGGCGAAGCTGTCGAAGCCGCCGCCGTCGGGGACGTCCCACTGCCCGAGCCCGCCGGAGAAGTCCTCGGCGAGCAGCTGCCGGCCGTCGGCGTCCACCACCCGCACGTCGTCGTAGTAGGCCGACTCGCCGCCGGCCTGGCGGAACCCGACGCCGCCGCTGGCGAAGGTGGTGTCGGTGGTGGTGTCGACCACCCGGCCGTTGACCGAGGTGGTGAAGGTGTCGCCCTCGACCACGGTCTCGACCCGGTAGGTCTCCCCCGCCACCACGTCGAAGCCGAGCGGGACGACGGTGACCCGCGGTGCTCCGTCGACGAAGACGGCCTTGGTGAGGTTGCCCGGGCCGGACTGGTTGTTGAGCAGCCAGACGTAGGCGTTGCGCTCGTCGCGGGCGCGGAAGGCCCACCCGGACTGGGCGTAGCCGCCGGCTCCCGTGGCCCTCGGGCTGGTGGTGAAGGAGAGGGTGTAGTCGGTCCAGCCGGCGCTGTCGCGGCTGATCCCGATCGAGCCGTCGCCGGTGCCGCCGGTGATGAGCAGCCGGCCGTCGGTGACCTCCCACCAGCGCACCGGCCGGTAGCGGGCGATGATCTCGCGGAGCTTGGTCTCGGCCTCGGCGCGGGTGAGGGTGAAGGGCCCGCCGTCCTCGGAGATCGAGACGCTGCGGGTGAGCCAGCGGATGTCGGGGTCGTCGACCAGCACCTTGAGCCCGACCTGCTCGGCGGTGCGCAGCGACCAGGTGGCGATCTGGACGTCGGCCCAGCCGTAGTTGCCGGTGTGCAGGTAGGTGAAGCCGGCGTCGGCCATCTGCTGGTAGCGCTCGACGGTGGTCTCCAGCGGCGGCGGCGGCCAGAACACGCCGATCGGGAAGCGGGAGCCGTCGAGCAGCGGGCCACCGGTGCCGGTGGCGGTCGGCTGCTGCGGGGTGCGGGCGTGCGCGGGGGCGGCGGCCCAGCCGCTCGCCGGGACGCCCAGGGCGCCGCCGAGGGCGG
>NZ_QPKK01000374.1 GCF_003344635.1 Desertihabitans aurantiacus | reverse complement strand
CCCGCCGACCGGCCGGCTGGCCCGCTGGCTGGTCGCCGCCGGCGAGCGCGGCCTGCCGGTCAAGTGCACCGCCGGGCTGCACGCCGCGGTGCGGCACACCGACCCGGCGACCGGGTTCGAGCACCACGGGTTCCTCGACGTCGCGGTGGCCGTCGGTGCTCTGCTCGACGGTGCCGCCGAGGCGGACGTCCGGGAGCTGCTGGACCGGCGCGACGCCGCCGGGCTGGCCGCGACGGTCGCCGGCTGGGACGCCGGCACCCGCGTCCGGGTCCGGGAGCGGTTCACCGGGTTCGGCTCGTGCAGCACCACCGAACCCCTCGACGACCTGTGTGCGCTCGGACTGCTGGAGCGTCCGGCGGGAGCCCGGCCGTGACCCGGCCGTCGCCGACCTGGGTGCCCGGGGCGGCCCGCTCCGGGTTCGACGTCGACCACCTGCCCTACGGCGTCTTCTGCACCGAGGACCTCGGCTGCCGGGTCGGCGTCCGGGTGGGGGAGCGGGTGCTCGACCTCGCCGCCGCCTCCCGGGACGCGTTGCCCGACCTGACCGCTGCGCTGGAGGCGCCCTCGCTCAACCCGCTGATGGCCCGCGGACGCCCGGAGTGGCAGCGGGTCCGCCGCTGGCTGACCGGCGTCCTCACCGAGCCGCGGCACCGCCCGGCGGTCGCCCCGCACCTGCACGAGCTGGCCGAGGTCACCCTGCACCTGCCGTTCGAGGTGGCCGACTACGTCGACTTCTACGCCTCGGAGCACCACGCCAGCACCGTGGGGCGCATCTTCCGGCCCGACGCCGAGCCGCTGCTGCCGAACTGGAAGCACCTGCCCGTCGGCTACCACGGCCGGGCGGGGACGGTGGTCGCCTCCGGCACCGACGTGGTGCGCCCCTGCGGCCAGCGCCGACCGCCGGGGGTGGAGCGTCCGACGGTCGGGCCCAGCACCCGGCTCGACCTGGAGGCCGAGCTGGGGTTCGTGGTCGGGGTCGGCTCACCGCTCGGCGTCCCGGTCGGTGCGGACGCGTTCACCGACCACGTCTTCGGCGTGGTCGGGGTCAACGACTGGTCGGCCCGCGACCTGCAGGCCTGGGAGTACGTGCCGCTCGGGCCGTTCCTCGGCAAGTCCTTCGCCACCTCGGTCAGCCACTGGGTCACCCCGCTGGACGCCCTCGCCGCGGCCTGGTGCGACCTGCCGACCCAGCACCCCGAACCGCTGGACTACCTGCGGGTGGACCAGCCGGCCGGGCTGGCGGTCGACGTCGAGGTGGAGGTCGCCGGCAGCGTGGTCAGCCGGCCGCCGTACGCCTCGATGTACTGGGGGCCGGCGCAGATGCTGGCCCATCTCACCGTGAACGGGGCCTGCCTGCGCACCGGTGACCTCTTCGCCTCCGGCACCATCTCCGGCCCGGAGCCCGACCAGCGCGGGTCGCTGCTCGAGCTCTCCTGGGGCGGGCGGGACCCGGTACCGGTGGGCAGGTCGAGCCGCACCTTCCTCGACGACGGCGACGAGGTGGTGCTGCGCTACTCCGCGCCGGGTGTCCTCGGCGGGCGGATCACCCTCGGCGAGGTCCGCGGACGCATCCGGCCGGCCGGCTGCTGAGCCTGTCGAAGGGCGAGCCCCGCCCGCTGCTCAGACCGGGATGTGCCCGGCGGGGAAGCCGCCGTTGCTGTACAGCAGCTGGCCGTTGATCCACGAACCCCGGTCCGACAGCAGGAAGCGGATGAGGTTGGCGGTGTCCTCCGGCGTGCCGAGCCGACCGGTGGGCTGCTGGGCCAGCGCCGAGGTGCGCACGGCGTCGTTCATCCAGCCGGTGTCGACCGGGCCGGGGTTGATGACGTTGCTGCGCAGGCCGCGGTCGGCGAGCTCGTGGGCGGCGGCCAGCACGAGCCGGTCCAGCGCGCCCTTGGTGGCGCCGTAGGGGAGGTTGTGCACCGTGTGGTCGCTGGTCAGCGCCACGGCGGCCCCGCCGGTGGCGGGCAGCTGGCGGGCGAACTCGGCCAGCAGCAGCCAGGTCGCGCGGACGTTCACCGCGTAGTGGCGGTCGAAGCTCTCCACCGTGGTGTCGAGCAGGCTGGAGTCGACGCTCTCGCAGTGGGCCATCACCAGCGCGTCCAGCGGGCCGAGCCGCTCCCGGGCGGTGGCCACCACCTGGTCGGGCACGGCCGGGTCGGCCAGGTCGGCGGCCACCAGCTCGACCCGGACGCCGTGCGCGTCGCGCAGCTCCGCGGCCAGGGAGGCCGGGTCGTCGGCGTCCCCGGGGAGCGCCAGCCGCTGGTCGTAGGGCGTCCAGTAGGAGAGCGCGAGGTCCCAGCCGTCCTCGGCCAGACCGGCCGCGATGCCGGCACCGATCCCGCGACGACGTCCGACCCCGGTGAGCAGTGCTGCAGGCATGCCCGGCACCGTAGCGATCCGGGGGCGGGGCGCGCGACGGGTTTCCGGCGTGCGGTCAGGCCAGCTGGCGGGCGGTCGCGACCACCAGCGGCGCCACCGCGTCCACGTCCACCTCGCCGAGGGCGACCACGCCGACGCAGGCCTCCGGCGCCCAGCCCTCCGCGCCCGTCAACGGGGCGGCGACCCCGACCGCGCCCGGCTGCAGCTCGCCCCGGGTGACCGCGTAGCCGCGCTCGCGGGTCAGCCGCACCGGTCCGGGGTCGTCGGGACGTCCGGGACGGGCGGCCAGCACCGCCAGCCCGGACGCGCCGCGGGTGAGCGGGTGCCGGCTGCCGACCCGGTAGCCGACCCGCAGCAGCGCGTCGGTGGGGTCGAGGGAGACCAGCACGACGGCCTGCTCGTCCTCGACCACGGCCAGGAAGCTG
>NZ_QPKK01000373.1 GCF_003344635.1 Desertihabitans aurantiacus | reverse complement strand
GACGCCGACGAGGCCACCGTGGACGCCCTGGCCGCCCGGCTGGTGGCCGTGGTCCGGCGCACCCGCGCGCAGCACCCCGGGCTGGACGACCCGCTGGCGGGGTCGACGCACGGGGCGGCGCCCGCGGCGGCGGCGGTGGCGTCCGCGCTGACCGAGCTCTACCACCCCGCCCAGCTGCGGGTGCTGGGCCGGATGCAGGAGCTGCTGGACGAGGGCGCGGCGACCGGCGCGGAGGATCTCCCGGAGACCGGCGACGGGGGCGGGGCGCAGCGGTCGCACCCGGGCTGACCTGCCAGGATCGGTGCGTGAACGAGCCACCCGCCGACGCCGTCGTCGTCCCCGCCGCCGAGCTGCAGACCTTCGTCACCGAGGTCGGCGCCAGCGCCGGGCTCCCCGCCGAGCAGGCGACCCTGCTGGCCGAGCTGCTGGTGGCCAACGACTGCCGCGGCGTGTTCTCCCACGGCACCGTCCAGATCGCCACCTACGCCCGGCTGCTGCGCGAGGGCCGGCTCAACCCCGGCGCCCGTCCGGCGGTGGTGCGCGAGACGCCGTCCAGCCTGCTGGTCGACGGCGACGGCGGTCTGGGCTACTTCGCCGCCCACCTGGGCACCGGGCTGCTGGTGGAGCGGGCGCGCCAGCAGGGGATCGCGGTGCTGCTGACCCGGAACCACGGCCACTTCGGCGCGGCCGGGCTCTACTCGCGGATGACGCTGCCGCACGACCTGCTCACCTTCGTCACCTCCGGCCACCAGCTCGAGCTGAGCCCCGGGGCGCCGGTGTTCGACGCGGCCGGCGGCTCGCCGATGTCGTTCAGCGTGCCCACCCAGGACGAGGACCCGGTGGTGCTCGACTTCGGCACCATGCACGACCTCTACGCCGACAGCCCGCACCGTGACCAGATCGCCCGGGACGCCCCGGGGCTGGTGCTGCGGGCGATCGGCCTCGGCGCGGTCTGCCAGTCCTGGGGCGGGCTGCTGGCCGGCGTCCCGCTCGACCCGGCGCGAGCGGAGCGGGAGTGGGCCGGAGCCAACCAGGGCTCGCTGGTCATCAGCTTCCGGATCGACCTCTTCACCGACCCGGCCGCCTTCCGGCGCGAGATGGACGCCTACGTGCGCGCGGTCCGGCAGCTGACGCCGCTACCCGGGCTGGACGCCAGCCGGCTGCCCGGGGGCCCCGAGGCCGAGCGGGAGCGCCGCTACCGCACCGACGGCGTCCCGGTCGGTCCCGAGCACCGCGCCCGGCTGCGGGAGACCGCCGCCGAGCTCGGCCTGGACGCCCCCTGCTGAGGGGCAGCGCTCAGGGGCGGAAGACCGTCTTGATCATGTCGTCGTCCTTGGCCTGGAACGCCGCGTAGGCCGCGGGCGCCTCATCGAGCGGACGGTGGTGGGTGGCGAAGGTCTCCAGCCCCAGCGGGTCCGACGGGTCGTGCACCAGCGGCAGCATCTCCTCCAGCCAGCGGCGCACGTTGGCCTGGCCCATCTTCAGGGTCAGCTGCTTGTCGAAGATGGTCTGCATCGGCAGCGGGTCGGCCGCCCCGGCGTAGACCCCGCTGAGGGAGACGGTGCCGCCGCGGCGCACCAGCGCCACCGCGGTTTTCAGCGCCTCCAGCCGGTCGGTGCTGGCGTTGGTCATCAGCGGCCGGGCCAGAGCGTCGGGCAGTCGGCTGGCGACCTTCTGCGCCAGCTCGGCCACCGGCGATCCGTGCGCCTCCATGCCGACCGCGTCGAGCACGGCGTCCGCACCCCGGCCGTCGGTGCGGCTGAGCACCTCCTCGACCAGGTCGGAGCCGAGCTCGAGGACGTCCACCCCGAGGGTGCGGCTGCGCTCCAGCCTGGCCGGCACCCGGTCCACGCCGATCACCCGGATCCCCTGCTGCAGGGCCACCCGGGCCGCCATCTCCCCGATCGGGCCCAGCCCGAGCACGACGAGCACGTCCCCGGGGACCACCCCGGCGTAGCGCACGCCCTGCCAGGCGGTGGGCAGCACGTCGGACAGGAAGAGGAACCGGTCGTCGTCGGGGCCGTCCTCGACCTTGATCGGGCCGTAGTCGGCGTGCGGGACGCGCAGCAGCTCGGCCTGACCGCCCGGGACCGAGCCGTAGAGGTCGGTGTAGCCGAACAGCGCCGCGCCCATCCCGTGCTCGCGCACCTGGGTGGTCTCGCACTGGGTCTGCAGGTCGTGCTGGCACATCCAGCAGCGCCCGCAGGCGATCTGGAAGGGCACCACCACCCGGTCGCCGACCCGCAGGTCGGTGATCGCCGAGCCGGTGGCCACCACGCGTCCCATCGGCTCGTGCCCCAGCACGTCACCGGGGTGCAGGAACGCCCCGAGCGTCTCGTACAGGTGCAGGTCGGACCCGCAGAGCCCGCTGGAGGTCACCTCGATGATGACGTCGGTCGGCTCCTGGATGGTCGGGTCGGGCACCTCCTCCACCCGGACGTCGCGCTTGCCCTGCCAGGTCACGGCCCGCATGCAGATTCCTCCTGGTCGAGATCGGTGGTCACCTGCGGCGCTACCCGGCTCCACGCGTCGGCAAACGCCCGCCCCGCCCCGGCCACCCGCCCGCCGGTTCGAGGTATCAGCGCACGGCGGGGCGGACGTCATCACCTCGAACGGGTGGATGGAGGAGCCCCGACCGCGTGGTTCGAGGTATCAGCGCGTGCCGGTGACGCCGGTATCACCTCGAACCGGCGGGGTGGCGGGTGGGAGGGGAGAGGGGGAGGGGCAGGGGGTCAGAGGGTCAGATGACGTGGGGGTCGTCGGAGTCGCCGACCAGGGGCAGCCCGCGGGCCTGCCACTCACCCATCCC
>NZ_QPKK01000372.1 GCF_003344635.1 Desertihabitans aurantiacus | reverse complement strand
CACCGCCCGCCACTTCTGCAGCGCCCGCCGGCTGGGCCGCCTCGCCGACCCCGTCCGGGACCCGACCGGCTGAGCGCGGACGTCCGCGGACGCCCTTCGACGGGCTCAGGGCGCTGGGACCGGGGCAGCGGCCACCGACAGCCCGCCGCGGCACCGCCCTCCGCACCCGCTCGGGTGTCCCGGTCGGACGTCCCGGCAGGACGGGACACCGCGCCCTGCCGGCCGGGACGCCGGGCGGCCCAGCATCGTCCTCGTAGCCCGGGGAGTCGGCCACGGTGGTCGCGACGGGCAGGAGGAGAACACCATGTCCGCACCCACCACCAGCTCGCCCCGCCGCTCCGGCGAGGCTCCCGCCGAGGTCTCGCGCCCCGGTCGTGGCTGGGCCGTCGCCGGCGCCCTGGCCGGTCTGGCCGGCGGCGTCGGGATCTGGCTGTCGATGTCGGTCGGCCCCGTCGTCGACCCGGCCGACCCGCCGACCGCCGAGTCGGTCCTGCAGCACCTCGGTGGCTACGTCCCGCACCTGGTCGGCTTCCACGTCGCCACCGTCGCGGCCGCGCTGCTGCTGATCCCGTTCGCCGCCGGGCTGCACCGGCGCCTGGCCGGGCAGGCCCCGGCCCGCTCGCTGCTGCCGGCCGTGGCCTCCACCGGGCTGGTGGTGCTCGCCGCCGTGCTGGTGCTCGGCTCGGGTCTGGACACCGAGTTCGTCTTCGGGCTCGCCACGCCGGAGCTGGTGGTCGCCACCGACGTCTCGTTCTACTCGCACTGGATCGCCACCATCCCGTGGCTGTGGGTGACCGCCGGGGTGAGCGCGATCGCCCTCGGCGTCGCCTCCGTCCGGCACGGGGCGGCCCCGCGGGCCCTCGGCGTGATCAGCCTGGTCCTGGGCGGGCTGATGGTCCTCTTCGGGCTCTCCCCGCTGCAGTACATGGCCGGCTTCCTCGGCCCGCTGTGGCTGCTCGTCACGGGTCTGGTGATGCTGCGCGGAGAAGACGTCGCGCGATGACGGTGCCGCTCCCTACAGTTCAGCCATGACAGCGGTGGACGGTCCCGGGCGCGCCGCGTCCGGGGCCCCGCGCCAGGCGGTGCTCCTCGGGGGAACCGCCTGGCTGCTGGCGTGCGCGGGGCTGGTGCTCTTCGCGGTCGCCGGCCCCAGCGCGCTGGGCGACGAGCTGTTCCTGGTCGTCGACGCCATGGTGGGACTGGTCTACGGCGCCACCGCCGGGGTGGTGCTGTGGCGCCGGCGCCACCCCGTCGCCTACCTCCTCGCGCTGACCAGCATCGGCGGCGGCCTCGCGGCGCTGGCCGGGGGCTGGCGCACCTACGCCCACACCCGTGGGCTCGAGGCGGGCCCGTTCGGGGACTGGTTCGGCCTGGCGTGGGTGCCCGGCACCCTGGCGCTCTTCCTCGTGGTGCCCTGGCTGGTCCGCGAGCGGCCGCTCGGACGGGCCTGGTGGGGTCCGGCGGGCGGGGCGGTGCTGACCGCAGCCGCCCTGGCGTCGTCGGTGTTCCTCGACATCCGGGTGCTGATGGCCGCGTTCGCCGCGGCGGTGCTCTACGGGCTGGTCACCGCGGCCGGCGTCGAGCTGCGACGCCGGCGCTCGCCGGAGGCCGAGGCGGTCGGTCTGGGCTGGCTGGCGGTCGGCACCGCGGTGATGGCGCTGTCGTTCGTGCCGGTGGTGGTCCCGCTGGCCCCGTCCTGGGTGACGCCGGTGCTGCACCTGGCCTGCCAGGCGCTGTTCCCCGCCGCCGTGCTGTCGGTGGTGCTGCGGCAGCGGCTGTGGGGCATCGAGCTGGCGGTCTCCCGTGCGCTGCTGGCCGCCGCCCTCACCCTCGGGCTGGCCGTGGTCTACGCGGCGGTGACGGCCGCGCTGGGACGGCTGGTGCCGGCGGCCTGGATCGCCCAGGCGGCCGCCGCGGCCGCGGTGGTGCTGCTGGCCCAGCCGCTGCGGCAGCGGTTCGAGCGCCAGGTGCACCGGATGGTCTACGGGGTGGCGCACGACCCGTGGCGCACCGCCAGCCGGATGGGCACCGCGCTCGGCCGCGCCTCCGACCCCGACCTGCTGCTGTCCTCCCTGGTGGAGACGGTCGGCACCGCACTGCGGCTGGAGTCGGTGACCCTGCGCTCGGAGCAGGAGCAGGTGCTCGCCGCCTGGGGCACCCCGACCGGGGCCGCACTGTCGGTCCCGCTCGCCGCGGGCACCGGCCCGGTCGGGACGCTGGTCGCCACCGCCCGGCCCGGGGAGGCCCTCGACACCCGCACCCGGCGGGCCCTGGAGGAGCTGTCGGCGGTGGTGGCCTCCGGTCTCGTGCTCACCCGCACCGCCCGCGACCTCGAGCAGAGCCGGCAGCGCCTGACCACGGCCCGGCTGCAGGAGCGGCGGGTGGTCCGGCGTGAGCTGCACGACGGGCTGGGCCCGTGGCTGGCCGGGCTGCGGCTGGGCCTGGCCGGGGTGGCCAACACCGTCGACAGCGACCCGGCGGCAGCACGGGCGATGCTGCAGACCCTGCAGGAGGAGCTCGACCGGCGGATCGAGGACGTCCGGACGGTCGCGCGGACGCTGCTGCCGCCGGTGCTGGAGGAGCTCGGGCTGGAGGCGGCTCTGAGCGAGCTCGTCACCCGCCAGGCCGCGGCCGGGTTCGCGGTGCGGCTGCGTGCCGAGGTGGGGGCCGACCTGCCCGCGCCACTGGCCGCGGCCGCCTACGGCATCGCCAGCGAGGCCGTCCTCAACGCGGCCCGGCACAGCGGCGCCAGCGGCTGCGACCTCGAGGTCACCGTGGGCGACGGCGCGCTGCGGGTGCGCTGCCGCGACGACGGCGTCGGCGTCCCGTCGACG
>NZ_QPKK01000371.1 GCF_003344635.1 Desertihabitans aurantiacus | reverse complement strand
GCCGGGAGCGGCGGGCGGCCAGCTCGTCACCGTCCACCGACCCGGACGTCTCGTCGACCAGGTCGACCGCGCGCCGCGGGCCGCCCGCCCCCGTCTCGGCCGATCCGTCGGCAGCGGGCTGCGGGGGCGTGCCCACCGCGGGTGCCGTCTCCGGGGGCAGCGGTCGCACCGACCGCACCGCCCCGAGGACCGCGGCCCTCAGCTCCGGTGGCGGCGGCGTCTCGGTCAGCCGGGCCAGCTCGGCGGTGGTCTCGGCGAACTCGGTGACCTCCCGGGTGCACTGCGGGCAGTGCGGCAGGTGCGCCTCGAAGACCTCTCGCTCGGAGGCGTCCAGGGCGCCCACCACGTAGGCGCCGACGTCTGCGTGCACGTCGTGGCTCATGACCCCACCCCCAGGGCGTCGCGTAGTCCGATCAGGCCGTCCCTGATCCTCGTCTTCACCGTGCCGAGCGGCAGCTGCAGCAGCCCGGCGACCTCACGATGGGTGTAACCACCGAAGAAGGCCAGGGTCAGGGCCTCGCGCTGGATCGCGGTCAGCGACTCCAGGCCGCGACGGACCTGCGCCTCCTCCAGGTGCTGCTCCACCCCGCTCCAGACGGTGTCCACCTCGCGGCCCCGGTCGGCCACCCCGTAGTCGTGCTCGCGCTGGTGCGAGCTCTGCACCGACCGCACCCGGTCCACCGCCCGCCGGTGCGCCATCGTGCACATCCACGCGAGCACGCTGCCCCGGTCCGGGTCGTAGCGGGCGGCGGTCCGCCACACCTCCACGTAGACCTCCTGGGTGACCTCGACCGCGTGGTCGGGGCTGCGCAGCACCCGCGCCGCGATCCCGTGCACCCGGGCGGAGGTGAGGTCGTAGAGCTCGGCGAAGGCTGCCTCGTGACCCCGGGCCGAGCGCTGCAGCAGCTCGACCAGCCGCTCGTTGCGCTCGGCCCGCGACGACACGGGCGGCAGCGTCTCCCCCTCGTCGGGGCTCGCCGGCGACCTCATGGGCAGCACGTTGTCATACCGCTCCAGCTCCTCGGGTCCCATCGCCGCCCACCTCCTGTCCTCGTCCTGTGTGTGGTCCGTCGGGGAGATGCTGGCGCCGCCCGACCGGCGTCCGGGGGGTCAGCTGGCGGGCAGCAGGACCTGGTCGATGAGGTAGACGGTGGCGTTCGCGGTCTGCACGTCGCCGCAGACCACCATCGCCTCACCGTTCACGGTGAACTCCTCACCGCTGCCCTCGACCATCACCATCTGCTCGCCGTTGAGGGTCTCGTGCTCGCCCGCGAGCATCTCGGGCGAGAGCCGCTCCGGCACCACGTGGGCGGTCAGCACGTCGGTCAGCAGCCCGGTCGGGTCGCCCATCGCGGCGTCCATCGTCTCGGGGTCGACGGCCTCGAAGGCCTCGTTCGTCGGCGCGAAGACGGTGATCGCCTCCTGGCTGTTCAGGGTGTCGCCCAGCCCGGCCTCGCCCACCGCGGTCACCAGGGTGGAGAGCAGCGGGTTGTTGCTGGCGGCGGTCGCCACCGGGTCGTCGGCCATGCCCTCGACCGAACCCTCCCCATCGGTCGGCACCTCCGCGCAGGCGGCGCCGAAGGGCTCCCCACCCATGGCGGCGTCCGTGCTGGGCGAGCTCTCCATGCTCGGCGAGGCCTCCATGCTGGGGGAGCTGTCCATGCTCGGAGCGGTCGCGGGGCCGGTCTCCTCGCTGCTGCAGGCGGTGGCGGCGAGCGGCAGCAGCAGGGCCGCGCCGAGGGCGGCGATCCGGGTCCGGCGGGTCGTGGTGGTCATCGTGGGTTCCTCCTCGATCGGCGTGGCCGGGTTGTCGGCCGCAGAGGACGGGCGCCTCTGGTCGGTATTCGGCGCCACCGGGAGGACGGATGGGGCGGTCAGCCCTCGAGGGTGAACTGGATCTGGTGCCAGCCGGTGGCTCCGGCGGGCACGACCGGACGACGCTGCTCCGGCTGGGTCTCCCCGGTGCCGTCGGTCGCCCGCACCTCGGCGGTGTGGCGTCCGGGCGGACCGTCGTAGCGGAAGCTCCACTGCCGCCAGGTGTCGATCCCGCCGGAGTCGGCCAGGGTCGTCTCCTGCCACTGCCCGCCGTCGATGCGGATCTCGACCTTGTCGATACCGCGGTGCTGGGCCCAGGCGACGCCGGCGATCACCGGGCTGTCGGGGCTGATGCTGCCGAGGGAGGAGGGGACGTCGATCCGGGACTGGGTGAGCACGGGGCCGCGGTCGGACCAGCCGCGGTCGGTCCAGTAGGCGGTCTGCGCGTCGAAGCGGGTGACCTCCAGCCGGGAGAGCCACTTGGTGGCCGAGACGTAGCCGAACAACCCGGGCACCACCATCCGGGCGGGGAAGCCGTTCTTGTCCGGGAGCACCTGCCCGTTCATGCCGAGCGCGATCAGCGCGTCCCGGCCGTCGGTGAGGGCCTCCAGCGGGGTGGACGCGGTGAACCCGCCGTCCATCGAGTGCGAGAGCACCATGTCGGCCTCGGCCCGGACGCCGGCCCGCTCCAGCAAGGTGGCGACCGGGACGCCGAGCCAGCGGGCGGTGCCGACCAGCGACCCGCCGACCTCGTTGGAGACGCAGGTCAGGGTGATGTCGCGCTCGACCATCGGCATCGCCAGCAGCTCGTCGTAGCCGATGGTCAGCGGCCGGTCCACCAGACCGTCGACGGTCAGCGTCCACCCCTCGGCCTCGTGCCGCGGGGTGATCAGGGTGATGTCGATCCGGTAGAAGTCCTCGATGGCCGTGGTGAAGGGGGTGTTGCCCGGCACCTGGACGCCCGCGGGCAGCGGTGGGGCGGGTGAGGCCGGCGCCGGCAGGGCGAACGCGCGCCGGGCGGCCGAGCCGGCCTGCACCAGCGCCTGCACGACGCTGCCGCCGGCCGCACCGAGCACCG
>NZ_QPKK01000370.1 GCF_003344635.1 Desertihabitans aurantiacus | reverse complement strand
CCAGCCGGTGGCCAGCGATCCGCGGTGGCGCCAGGAGCCCTCCACCGCGGCGACCACCTCGGGCACGCCGGCGGCCGCGCTCAGCGCCTCGACCAGACGGGGGCGCTCCTCGCGCAGCTGGCGGCCCTCCTCCGCACCGGCCGGGCCCGCGGCCTCCCGCAGCGCCCGGGCCACCTCGACGACGTCGACCGTCAGCCGCTGGGCGGCCGCGCTCTTCTCCCTGACCCGCTGGGCGATCGCCTTCTGCAGGCGGGGCACGCCGAGCCCGGTGACCGCCGACAGGCTGAGCACCGGCACCCCGGCCAGCCCGTCGCGCTCCAGCAGCCGCTCGAGGTCGCGCTGGCAGGCGTCGGCCTCGCCGCGGGTCAGCCGGTCGACCTGGTTGAGCACCACGAGCATGACGTCGCGGTGCTCGGCCATCGGGGCCAGGAACTGGTCGTGCAGGGCGGCGTCGGCGTACTTCTGCGGGTCGACCACCCACACCATCAGATCGACCAGCTGCACCAGCCGGTGCGCCTCGATCCGGTGCTCGATCTCGGTCGAGTCGTGGTCGGGCAGGTCGAGCAGCACCAGGTGGTCCCGGGCCGGGTCGGCGGGCAGGGAGTGCCGGCGGCGGACGTCCAGCCAGTCGAGCAGGTCGGTCGGCGGGTCCTCTCCCCAGGTGACCGCGAACGCCTCGGAGGTGGTGGGGCGCCGGACCCCGGTGGTGGTCAGCGGCTGCCCGACCAGGGCGTTGAACAAGCTGGACTTGCCCGAGCCGGTGGCCCCGGCCAGCGCGGCGACGGTGAAGTCGCCGGAGGCGGCCAGGCGCCCCTCGGCCCGGTCCACCACCTGCTCGGCCCGCAGCAGCAGGGCGTCGTCGACCCGTCCCCGGCTGAGCTCGGCGCCCTCGGCCAGCTGCTGGAGGCGTCCGGCCAGACCGCGGCTGGTCCGCGGCGTGCGTCGCAGCTGCATCACCGCTCCTGCGCCCCGTCGTCGCGGGTGCGAGCGCCGAGCTGGAGCTCGCGTCCGGCGTCCAGCACCGGGCGGTCCTCCGCGGCCCGGTCCAGCGCATGCGGCGCCGACCGGTCGAGCGCGGGTGCGGCCTCGTCCGGAGCCAGTGCGGGCTGGTCCGCCGGGGCCGGCTCGAGCTCGAGCTCGGCGGTCCAGCGCTCCACCTCCGCGACCGCCTGGCGGATCCGGTCCGCCTGGCCAGGCTCCACCTGCTCGGCCGCCAGCACCTGGTGGAACCGGGCGAGCTCGACCGACATCAGCACCTCGACATCTCCGTCCAACAGCTCCTTCGCCCGTCGGGCCAGCCGACGGACCGCCTCGTCCCCGAACACCGCCTCCAGCACGCGCTGGGCCAGCACCGCCGTCCCGCCCGCCACCCCGATCTCGGCCCCGACCAGGCCACCGGTCTGGGCGAACACGACGATCATCAGGGCCACCCCGACGCCGTTGACCCCGAAGGCCAGCGCCCGGGCCCGTGACCGGCGGCCCATCCCCTCGTCGGCGACGAGGTCGAGCACGTCACCCTGCCAGTCGCGGATCGTCCGCGCGACCGCGGCCGGGAAGCCCGGCGAGGGCCGGTGCAGGACCGCGCCGGTGCGCTCCAGCAGCGCCCGCCCGACCGGGTCGGCCTGCCAGGACGCCTCCGCCCGCTCCGCGGCAGCCTCACCCTCCTCCACCAGCAGCGTCTCCAGCCCGGACCCGACCGCGAGCCGCACCTCGTCCGCACCGCGTGGCCGGCCGGTGACGGCGGCGACCAGCCGGTCCCGCAACCAGCCCAGCCGTCGCTCGAACGCGCGGAAGAACTCCCCGGTCCCGACGAAGTCGTGCCAGCGCTCCAGCACCTCACCGCGCAGCAGGGTGCCGTCCGCGGTCTGCACCGAGACCCGGCGGACCGCCTCGGCGTAGGGACGGTCGGCGTCGTCGCGCAGCTGCACCACCGCCGCCACCTGGTCCTCCACCGCCTGCGCCACGGCCGGGGCGTCCCGGGTGATCTGGGCGATCGCCCCGCCGAGGGTGCGCCGGACCACCGCGGTGCGGCGCCGTCCGTCGGCGGCCAGCTCGGCCAGCCAGGAGCGGATCGGCGCGACGGCGGACTCGGGCAGCAGGCCGTCGGCGTCGGTGGTGGTCTCCGGCACCGCGAACAGCGGCGACTCCCCCAGCCCGCGCTCCTCCATCAGCTGGCCCAGGTGCGGCGGCACCTCCCGCATGGCCGCCGGCGGCACCCGGCCGAGCACCACCGCGACGGCGGCACTGCGCCGGACCGCGGCGTGCAGGTACTCCCAGGGGACGGCGTCGGCGTAGCGGGCCGCGGAGGTGGCGAACAGCCACAGGTCGGCCGCTGCGAGCAGCTGGGCGGCCAGCAGCCGGTTCTCCTCGACCACCGAGTCGATGTCGGGGGCGTCCAGGAGCGCCAGACCGGCCGGCAGCGACGGCTCGGCCACCAGCTGCAGCGAGCCCGGCTGCGTCGTCACCCCGCTCGTCCGCGCCAGCCCCGGCAGGATCCGGTCGTCGACGAACCAGCCGGCGTCGTCGGGGTGGTGCACCAGGACGGGGGCGCGCGTGGTGGGCCGGATCACCCCGGGCGCCGAGACCACCCGGCCGACCAGCGAGCTGACCAGGGTCGACTTGCCGGCGCCGGTCGAGCCGCCGACCACCGCGAGCAGCGGAGCATCCAGCGTCGCCAGCCGCGGCAGCACGTAGTCGTCGAGCTGGTCGGTCGTCGTCCGCGCGCGGCGGCGCAGGTGCTCGGCGTCCGGCAGCGGCAGCGGCAGCCGGACCGGGGCCAGGGCGTCGCGGAGCCCGACCAGCGCGGTGACCAGCTGCGCGGGCTCCGGCTGGGAGGGCGCCCCGGGGTCGTGGTCCACCGTGCCTCCTCCCGCCCGCCGATGCGGTCGGGCGAC